>NZ_JAOCAT010000069.1:0-2491 GCF_029839485.1 Achromobacter sp. GD03932 | reverse complement strand
GACGCCGTGGCACATTGGCGACTTCCACGTGGAAGTTTCACCGAGCTGACTCGGCTGGAGCATGGGCTTGGTCATGATGCGGTCCTTCGAGTCGAAAAGCCCGGCAACCGATAATGGCTTCCGGGCAACCTTATATGAAGAAATGTCGCATGAACGGCCGACTATGGCAAACATAAACGCCAATTTGGTAGCAAAAAGCCCGCGCGAGAGTAGCGTCGCAACTGTTTGAGATTCATGATGAAAGGCGTCGCGTTAATGAAGACTCACCGTGGCGCAGCGGCAACGCATCCAACACCCAGCGACGAACAGGCGACCGCCGTCAGGGCGTCAGGTAACGGATCACTGGATCGGCATAGGCGAACGGTGATCGGCCATAGCGCCGGTCCGCAAACGCCCAGGACTTCCAGACCCGGGCGTCGGCGCAGTGGCCCACAAACAGCCACGGCCACCCGCGCATCGCCCGGGCGGTGAGGCCTGATAGTCGATGTCGATCAGCGGCCGAAGCGGTCTCGATCTGCTTGGCGGCGTAGGGCGCGGGATCACCGCCCCAACTGCGCGCGACCTCGTCGCGCAGACCCTGCGACCGCTCGCCGCCGCTGAGCACGGTCATCACCTGACGAACCAGGCCGAAATAGGCCAGCGGGTGAATGGCCTCCAAGTCGGTCCGCGGGACGACGTCGGGCGCGAGCATTTCGCTGAGCCGAAACTCGAACTGTAGCGCCTGGCTCTCGGCCGCCATCACCGGGTGGTCGCGCCGATCGGCGGTGCAGATGTGGCACCAGGGATCGGCGCCCCGATGAGGGACCGCGGGCGCGCCGCAGTCATGGCAGCTGTCGGCCAGCACCAAGCCGTGGCGAGGACAGGTGCTGGCGATCGCCAGGCGCCAGCGACGCCGATAGTAGGGCTCGGCGTCCTCGGTCAGGCAGAGGGGGCACCACTGCTGGCCCGGCCGCCGGCGGGTGCGGTGATGAATGCCCACGGGCAGCAGCCACTGGGTCGCCCCCGTGACCCGGACCTCTTCGAACAACGTGCCGACCCAGGGCCGGAAGGTCGTCAACTCCGCGACCTGCGCATCGACCCCGGTATGCGCGACCAGCCCCTCCATGAGCCGAGGCGGCGCCAGCCCGTCGATGTCGCGATTCCAGATCTGCAGCCCGGGCCAGACGGCGTGACAAAAGCTATGCAGCTTGGCGGAGTTGCCGAGCGCGATCCGCCGCAGCCAACTAGAGAGCAGTTCGTCGGCCTGCGGGCGGGGACGCCAAGGCCACAGACGCAGGTCCGACATCTCAGAGCGGCGGCAGCGAGGCGGCTCTGAGGAGGACGTCCTCCCGCTGCCGCCGAACCGATGGCCTCACATGGTTCAGCGAGCGCAGCAGCGGAAGATCAATGCGCTCTTTCTCTGAGCGGATGGCCATCAGGGCGGCGCGGCGCACCAGATAGGCGATCTCGCGCGTGGTCCCCTCCGACTCGTTGATAATCCAGGTCGCGATCTTGTCATCGGAAAGCCCGGAAGCGTGGCGAAGCGGCAGACAGGTCTCCAGGCTGTTGAGCAGGCCATAGGTCTGTTCGTTATGACCCCAGACCTCGAGTCGATGCGGCTCGAACCGGCGCTCGATCTGCGGGTCCCACCGAAGCGTGCGCAGCGCGGCGATCGTGCCGCACCCGACGATGGTGATGCCGAGGTCATTGCCGAGCAGCTTGATTGTCGCCAGCGCCTCTTCGCGTTGTTTGCGATTGCCCTTCTCGATGTGATGCAATTCGTCGATGACCAGGATCTTGACCCCGCTGGTTCGGAGCAGTCTGAGGACGTCAGGATAAAGGGTGTCGGTGCTCGCGCTCTTGCCGTAGGGCGCGTTGAGTTGCCCAAGGATCCGCACCAGCAGCCCTCGGGCAGAACCGGTCGGCCCCATGCTCACGACCAGCACCGGGACGTTGGCCTTGGACGCCCTCGGATCGTCCGGGAGGTTCTGCAACTTGGCGAAGCGCTTGACGATTTGGCTTTTGCCGATGCCCGACGGCCCCCAGATCAGGATGTGGCTGTCGCCTTCGGTCGGATAATCCTCCAGCGCCTCCTGAAGCCGCTCGGTGATCGCATCGGCGGCGGCGTAGCGGATGAAGACTTTCTGCCGGATCAGGTTGAGCCGCTGGGCGGTGTTGTCCGCCTCAAGCGCCTCGCGGGCGGCCTTGGTGAGGCGGCGGTCCTGCGAGATGAGGATCATTCGTCGATCTCATAAAAGATGTCGCGACGAACCGGAGCCTGCGGCGCTGGCGGTGCGTCTTCGGAGATGGGCGCATGCGGCGTGAGTTCGGCGGTGACTTGTTCGCCGACCCGCCGACGCTCCTGCTTCAAGCGACTCCTGTGTCGCTTCTTCGCGTTCTGTGCGTCCTGCTCCAGCAGGCGTTGGCGCTCCATTGACGCCATGATGGTCGCCATGTCCGGCTTGTCGCCGATTTGGGCGACCAACCGCTTGCGGGTCTCGTTGAACTCCCA
>NZ_JAOCAT010000068.1:0-2760 GCF_029839485.1 Achromobacter sp. GD03932 | reverse complement strand
CCGGCCAGTTCCGTCAGTTGCGCCGAGGTGGGGGCACGGGCGCGGCGCAGGCGCGGCTTGCGCTGCGCTGGCCCGGTGGTTTCCTCGTACACGCCGTCGAGCCACAGCATGTGGAAGTGAACATTCAGGTTCAGCGCGCTGCCGAAGCGCTGGATCAGGGTCACCGCGCCGCATTGCGCGCTGGCGTGGTCGACGCCGACTTGATCGGCTAACCAGCCGGCGATCACACGATGCACGATGCCCAGCACCGGGCTGATGGCCTCCGGCTTGCTGGCGAACAGGAAGCGCAGCGGGTACGGAAAACTCAGCACCCATTGCCGCACCGGCCGCGGGCCAAACACCTCCTCCACCAGGTGCCGCGCGCTCTCGGCCATGCGCCGCGCCCCGCAGCTGGGGCAGAAGCCGCGCTTCTTGCAGGAGAAGGCCACCAGCCTCTCGGCCCGGCACTGCTCGCACACCACGCGCAGGAAACCGTGCTCGAGCACGCCGCAGCGCAGGTAGGTCTCGAACTCCTCGCGCACATACTCGGGCAGCGAGCGGTCTTGCGCCTCAAGACTTGCGATGAAGTCCGGGTAGTGCGCCTCGACCAGCGCGTACAGCAGCGTGCGCTCGGGAACATGGCGTGCGTAGCTCGGCGCGGCCGCCAGCGCGGTGTTTGCGGCACGGGCGACACGCGGCGCGGCGCGTCCCTCCGGTGCGGTGAGGCACAGCACGGAACGATCCTGCGCATCGACGGCTGCACAGTGTTCCGCGCGGCCTCATCGCCGCCCATCGGCATTTCTCCCGCGCATGGGTAAGACATCGGCGCGGCGCAGCGTAGCAAATCACCTACCTGAGGGCACCTCTAAAAACCCCCGCTCTCGCGCCAGCAGCCCTCAGCAGAGTGCCCCGGCTCGGGCCATCCGGCGGCAAAGGGGCCCGTCGTGCGCCCGCCGCGCGGCTTTCGCGACGGGCGCCGGTCCGGTTTAGCGCCTTGCTTGGATTTCGCCGATCATGGCCGCGCCGATGCGGGCAATGGCCGCGTTGCGCTTGTCCATATCCCCGCCGGTTTGCGTCATGTAGACGGTCGCCAGCCAAGGCTCGCCCGCCGGTCCCCGAAGGACGGCGATGATCGAGCGCGAACCGTTGCCGCCCGCGCCGGTCTTGTCGCCGATCATCCAGCCCTCGGGCAGGCTCGCGCGCAGCAGGTCGTCGGCGACGGCATCCTGCCGCATCCAGCTTTCAAGCTGCGCCCGCGCCTCGGGCGAGAGGAGTTCGGAAAACAGCAGAAGCTCCAGCGTGTCGGCCATCGCCGCCGGCGTCGTCGTGTCGCGCATATCCTCGGGCAGGGCCTCGTTCAGCGCCGGTTCGGTGCGGTCGAGCCGCGTCGTCGCATCGCCGATATCGCGCAGGAAAGCGGTCAGACCGGCAGGCCCGCCGACCGTGTCGAGCAGAAGATTGGCGGCGGTATTGTCGCTCATGGTGATCGTGGCATGGCAGAGATCGGCAATGCTCATCCCGCGGCCCGCCTGCTGTTCGGTGACCGGATATAAAGCTTTAAATCAGTAGCTTCACTAACTTTTTTCACTTATTTATTTAAAACTTAGCAACTTAAAAAGACAGTTAAGTATTTTTAGATATTGCTTGGAATCAATTCAATTCATCAAGTTTTAAAAAATAATTCCTTTTGTCAGGTCTATCATTTTTTAAATGCTTTAAAAATATTTTCGCAGTTTCCTTCGATGCATCCTCTCTTAGGCAACGTTCAACAAAGGATATATCTACAAATTCATCTGCTAACCCAGCACGGCCAAGATCTAAAAAATAAATTTCATTGAATTTATCTATAAAAATATTACTATCCGTGATATCGCCATGAGAAAAAACCAATCTTTCTTCAACACGAGTCTCATTTAACTCATTCCATAGACTTATGTAAGTTTTATGGTCTCCCCATAATTCAGCCTCAAAATCATCTTGATCTATCTCGTCAAGGAGGTGGTTATCAATAAAAAATTTTGACTCTTTTAACCGATAATCAATGTTTGAAATAAATGGACAATCAATAATAGCAACTGCATTTAACAGATTGAGTGCCTCCTTATAGATAGCAAGCAATTCTTGGTCTGTTAAAAAAAGCGCTGAAATTGGTTTTGCATTGATCGCTTTAGTGATCATGAATTCAAACTGCTCATCCTGAAAAGTCATGATGAGTTCAGGCACCTTTAATTTTTCAGAGAGCCAACTCAACATTTTCGCTTCACGAGAGACACTGTATGTGGTCTCTGTATATAAAGTGCTAGAGCGCTTAAGAAAAAAAGTTTCATTATTTCGATTAAAAGAATAAACATCCGATGGCGACTGACCAATTTTATTTGGCTCTAAAACGCTGTTTCCAATAAATTGTTGAATAATATTGGGCAATTCCATCAAGTTTTCCTTTTATTCAGCATTAAAAACCCCGCAAATGCGAGGCCTAGTAAATAGATGATCTTAATTAGGTTCACTGTAGCAAAAATATGGGGCGAATTCAAACATGAGGTGCGACAGTTTGAAAAGTCTTATGATAATCAACAAGCTGAGCAAATTTCTCTAGCGTATAGGAAGTTCAAACGCCCTTTTCGGGCAGTCTGCTGGGTAGGCGGTGGTCGCGCAAGCCCCGTTTTGGGCACGGATCGGACGTCTGTGAGTGGGATTTCGGCATCGCGGGGCCACGCAGCGGCGTTGTCAGCAGCCATGCTTCGCTGATTCCCGACAGCGGGCCGAGCGCCGCCCTGCGGA
>NZ_JAOCAT010000067.1:0-3345 GCF_029839485.1 Achromobacter sp. GD03932 | reverse complement strand
TGCGGAATAAAAGCTTGACGATGACCTACTTTCACAGACGTCCGTCCACTATCATCGGCGCAAAGTCGTTTCACTGTCCTGTTCGGGATGGGAAGGAGTGGGACCAACTCGCTATGGTCGTCAAGCGTAACTGGTTGAGCGGTTACGGTTAGGCAACTGCTCCAATCTTGGAAGAAACACAACGCGTGGCGATCAGAGTCAGACTCGATGATCACGCACGGTGGGGTGTAATTGGTGTTGGCTGGCTGCTGACGGTGCAGCCAGATTTTGTATTGAACGACACTTGGAACGCTACATCACCAGGTCATAACCATCAGTGTTATAGGATCAAGCCTCACGGGCAATTAGTATCGGTTAGCTTAACGCATTACTGCGCTTCCACACCCGACCTATCAACGTCCTGGTCTCGAACGACCCTTCAGGGGGATCAAGTCCCCGGGATACCTTATCTTCAGACGAGTTTCCCGCTTAGATGCCTTCAGCGGTTATCTCTTCCGTACTTAGCTACCCGGCAATGCCATTGGCATGACAACCGGTACACCAGAGGTACGTCCACTCCGGTCCTCTCGTACTAGGAGCAGGCTCCGTCAAGTATCCAACGCCCACGGCAGATAGGGACCAAACTGTCTCACGACGTTTTAAACCCAGCTCACGTACCTCTTTAAATGGCGAACAGCCATACCCTTGGGACCGGCTACAGCCCCAGGATGAGATGAGCCGACATCGAGGTGCCAAACACCGCCGTCGATATGAACTCTTGGGCGGTATCAGCCTGTTATCCCCAGAGTACCTTTTATCCGTTGAGCGATGGCCCTTCCATTCAGAACCACCGGATCACTATGTCCTGCTTTCGCACCTGTTCGACTTGTCAGTCTCACAGTCAAGCACGCTTATGCCATTGCACTATCAGCACGATTTCCGACCGTACCTAGCGTACCTTCGAACTCCTCCGTTACACTTTGGGAGGAGACCGCCCCAGTCAAACTGCCCACCATGCACTGTCCCCGATCCGGATAACGGACCAAGGTTAGAACCGCAAACAAACCAGGGTGGTATTTCAAGGATGGCTCCACGTGATCTAGCGACCACGCTTCAAAGCCTCCCACCTATCCTACACAGGCCGGTTCACAGATCAATGCAAAGCTACAGTAAAGGTTCATGGGGTCTTTCCGTCTAGCCGCGGGTAGATTGCATCATCACAAACACTTCAACTTCGCTGAGTCTCAGGAGGAGACAGTGTGGCCATCGTTACGCCATTCGTGCAGGTCGGAACTTACCCGACAAGGAATTTCGCTACCTTAGGACCGTTATAGTTACGGCCGCCGTTTACCGGGGCTTCGATCAAGAGCTTGCACCCCATCACTTAACCTTCCGGCACCGGGCAGGCGTCACACCCTATACGTCGACTTTCGTCTTTGCAGAGTGCTGTGTTTTTAATAAACAGTCGCAGCCACCGATTCTCTGCGACCCCATCATGCTAAGCGCGCAGGCGCTTCACACTACCGGGGTATACCTTCTCCCGAAGTTACGGTATCAATTTGCCGAGTTCCTTCTCCTGAGTTCTCTCAAGCGCCTTGGAATATTCATCCCGTCCACCTGTGTCGGTTTGCGGTACGGTCTCGTACAGCTGAAGCTTAGAGGCTTTTCTTGGAACCACTTCCAATCACTTCGCAAGCAATGCTCGCTCGTGCCACACCCTTGATTTACGCGCCCGGATTTGCCTAAGCGCCATCTTCGATACAGCAACAGGGACATCCAACACCCTGATGATCTTCCGCGATCCGTCCCCCCATCGCACTGTACGACGGTGCTGGAATATTAACCAGCTTCCCATCAGCTACGCATCTCTGCCTCGCCTTAGGGGCCGACTCACCCTGCGCCGATGAACGTTGCGCAGGAAACCTTGGACTTACGGCGAGGGGGCTTTTCACCCCCTTTATCGCTACTCATGTCAGCATTCGCACTTCTGATACCTCCAGCAGCCTTTACAAGCCACCTTCGCAGGCTTACAGAACGCTCTCCTACCGCGTGCACAAAGTGCACACCCGCAGCTTCGGTTTATCGCTTAGCCCCGTTACATCTTCCGCGCAGGACGACTCGATCAGTGAGCTATTACGCTTTCTTTAAAGGATGGCTGCTTCTAAGCCAACCTCCTGACTGTCTATGCCTTCCCACTTCGTTTCCCACTTAGCGATAATTTGGGACCTTAGCTGGCGGTCTGGGTTGTTTCCCTCTTGAGTCCGGACGTTAGCACCCGGTGCTCTGTCTCCCAAGCTGTACTTGCGGGTATTCGGAGTTTGCCATAGTTTGGTAAGTCGCCATGACCCCCTAGCTATAACAGTGCTCTACCCCCCGCAGTAATACTTGAGGCACTACCTAAATAGTTTTCGGAGAGAACCAGCTATTTCCAGATTTGTTTAGCCTTTCACCCCTATCCACAGCTCATCCCCTAATTTTTCAACATTAGTGGGTTCGGTCCTCCAGCACGTGTTACCGTGCCTTCAACCTGGCCATGGATAGATCATCTGGTTTCGGGTCTACACCCAGCGACTGAATCGCCCTATTCGGACTCGCTTTCGCTACGGCTTCCCTATTCGGTTAACCTTGCCACTGAATGTAAGTCGCTGACCCATTATACAAAAGGTACGCAGTCACCCCACAAGGAGGCTCCTACTGTTTGTATGCATACGGTTTCAGGATCTATTTCACTCCCCTTCCGGGGTTCTTTTCGCCTTTCCCTCACGGTACTGGTTCACTATCGGTCGATCACGAGTATTTAGCCTTGGAGGATGGTCCCCCCATCTTCAAACAGGATTTCACGTGTCCCGCCCTACTTTTCTTACGCTTAGTTCCACACACAAGATTTCGCCTACAGGGCTATCACCTGCTACGGCCGGACTTTCCATTCCGTTCGACTATCTTGCGTGCTAAAACGTAAAGGCTCTTCCGATTTCGCTCGCCACTACTTTCGGAATCTCGGTTGATTTCTTTTCCTCGAGCTACTGAGATGTTTCAGTTCACCCGGTTCGCTTCCACTGGCCTATGTATTCAGCCAGGGATACCGCATTGCTGCGGTGGGTTTCCCCATTCGGACATCTACGGATCAAAGCTTGTTTGCCAGCTCCCCGTAGCTTTTCGCAGGCTACTACGTCCTTCATCGCCTGTGATCGCCAAGGCATCCACCATATGCACTTAGTCGCTTGATCCTATAACGCTGTAGGCTATAGGACCTGAGTATTAGCGTTTGTGCCGTTCATAAGTTTCAAAGCAGTCTGAGGTTATTCACCCCAGTCTTGAGAACTTGGAACAAAATTAATGCAATCACAACCCGTACTTATCTTCATC
>NZ_JAOCAT010000066.1:0-3571 GCF_029839485.1 Achromobacter sp. GD03932 | reverse complement strand
ACCTAGAATTTCTTAGAGTTTTAGCCGAATTCATAGGTAGCTGGCGGGCGCGAAGTTTGGCGCGGTGTGAGCTCTTCTATGCGAGCGATAGGCTTCTCAGTGACATCGGAACAATGCGCGATACAGCAGGCGATTACACCGCTCGGCGCCCGTAAAACGCCAGTTTCGTTCAACAAATCGTCGACCCCCGCAAATCAACTGGACCGCCCCAGCCTTGAAATGGAAATCACCGTAGCGCCCGCTTCTCAAATACCTCAATTGTAACTGACGCGACAGTTATATAGAGTTTGCGCATTCCAACAGTCGGGGTGATTGCGTGCCGAGACCCAAAACCGTCGATGACAATACCGTCCTTGATGCGGCTCTGAAGATCATGTTGCGCCCTCAACGTGAGGCGTTCACCCTGTCTGACGTTGCCACGGAAGTAGGCCTCAGCCGAGCCGCCTTGATTCAACGCTTCCAGAATCGCGACGGCCTGCAACTGCGGGTCGCAGAACGCGGGCTCCAGATGCTCGAAGAGTACTTGCAAGAGGCGCCCTCTCATCAGGGTGTCGATGACGTCTGGACTTTCCTTCGTACTCTCGTGAATTCGATGGGTAGCGACGACCGGTTGCCATCTCTGCTGATGATGCTGCGCGACGACATGGTAGACAAGGAACTCAATACCATTGCCAAGGCCAGGAACCGCCTTATCAGAAACGCCATCTCGGAGCGACTGCCCGACGCTTCCGAGGGGCAAAATGATATGCTGGCAAGTCTTATCCAGGCCACCATGCAGGGCGCAGCACTTCAGGCGGGTGTGGACAGCCCAAGCGAACTCAAACGGCATATCCTCGATCACATACGGCTTCAGCTGGACCTGATCTTTCCCGGCAATGGCATTGCGCCAAACGATTGACAATTGCTCCATCAGTTTATAACATACGCGCAAGTTATAAATGAGATATGCGATGCTGCACGACACGGACCGAATACTGAAGCTGGCCAGGGAGGCAGGCTTGGAGCTTGCGCCCGGTTCCCTTAGGCTCAACGAAATGGGCCTCGATTTCCAAGTTGCTTTCGGCAGGGATGGGGACGCTGTAGAGTGGGTTTTGCGGATGCCGCGCCGGACGGACGTGGCATGTGCGGCAGTCAAGGAAGCGAAGATACTCGACTATTTCCGCAGTCGGCTGCCAGTCGCTGTGCCGGACTGGAAGGTCTTTAGCGATGATCTCATCGCCTACCCCTCCCTGCCGGGCAATCCGGGGCTGACATTTGACGCCTCGACCTATGAGACGACCTGGCACTTTGACCAGAATTCTCCGGTCTATGTTGAAACGCTGGGCGCGGCGCTCGCGCAATTGCATGGGCTCGACACCGACGATGCAATTAGCGCGGGGCTAAGCAATCTCAGTATCGATGCCGTACGAGAGAACTGGACGCGCGATCTCGAAACTGTCGAGAAAAGCTTTGAGGTACCGGCAGCAAGACTTGCCCTCTGGCGCGCTTGGCTTGCTGACTTGTCATTCTGGCCTACCCATGCCGCCTCAGTGCACGGCGATCTTTATGTCGGGCATGTCATGGTCAAATCGGACGGTACTGTCTGCGGGATAATCGACTGGAGTGAGGCACATATCGGCGATCCTGGAATCGATCTGGCTGGACATCTCAAGGTGTTCGGCGAAGCTAGCCTGCGCGACCTCCTCGGTCACTACGAGGCGGCGGGGGGACAAACCTGGCCGCGTATAGTTGAGCATTGCAAGATGCTGCAGAGCGCCGAGGGCATCCGATATGCTATGTTCGCCCTTAAGACGGGCAGCGCAGAGCATCTGGAGGGTGCCCAGGGGCTTTTGTCGGCGCCAGGGATTTGACGCTCCGTCGGTCCGCGGCCCCGCTCCTGGGTGTACTTGCCGCAGGGTGCCTGTTTCGCCTGGGCAATGCGTTTGCCGCCGTCGCCCTGCCGTGGTTGGTACTCGATCTCAGCGGCAGCGGGCTCTGGGCCGGAGCGATTGCAAGCGCGAGCCTTATTGCTTTGGTTATCGGCGCTTTTTTCGGAGGGGCGCTGATCGATCGGCATGGCGCGCGCAGGGTCGCGATCATCGCGGGATTGGCGAGCGCTGTCTGCGTGGGTGCGGTTCCTGCCATAGTGCAGCTCGGGCCTGAAGCGCTGCCTTTCATCGCCGTGCTGGTGGCTGCGGGCGCGCTGCTCGACAGCCCCGGCATGACGGCGCAAGATAATCGCATTCCAGAACTGGCGCGGCTTGGCCAGATCCCGCTGGCGCGTGCCGTTTCGCTCAAGTCGCTGATCGGCAATGCGTCCTTCGTGGCCGGTCCGGCCCTTGCTGGTATCTCTATCGGCTTTGGCGGTGCGAGCGTGGCCCTGGTCATCGCCTTCACATGCAGCATGCTTTCGGCGCTTCTGATTGCCGTCTGGCTCCCAGAGGCGCGCCGACGCACTAAGCGTAATGATGGCGGCATGCTCTCGGCGTTCGGCTTTATATTTCGCGCTCCTCCGCTCGCCTATCTGACGTTGCTTGTCATGGTGGTGGTGGGTTTTACCAGCACTACTACGAGCGTGCTGCTACCCTCCCTTTTTCATCAGGCTGCCAGAGCGCCTCAGGAATTCGGTTTGGCCGCTTCCTCGATCGGCGCCGGATCGCTCTGCGGTGCCTTGCTGCTGACGATCTTTCCAAAGCTGGCCGGGCAGTTCACTGCACTTCTCGTGATTGTCGCGTCATTGGCAATGGTGCCGGTGGCGCTTCTTCCGCCTCTCCCAGCCATCCTCCCGTTGGCCTTCATCTATGGGCTTCTGCTGGCCCCTTTGGGTGTCGCCCTGAACACTATGCTCTTCATCCAAGCGCCTCAGCATCTGCGCGGACGGGTGCAAAGCGCGAGTGCAGTTCTGACTTTGGCGGCAGGGATACCAATTGCCCTCCTAACGGGTCTCCTGGTCGAGACGCTGGGAAGTGGCATGGCGCTGATGGCCTGCATGCTGGCTACGGCGTTGGCTACCATGTGTACGCAGTTGTGGTCGCGGTCCGCGGACGCCGGGCCGCGCTGAGCCTCAATTCCCTCGGCATAAGGAGAAACCGACATGCATGCAGCACTGAAAGAGCAGATTGCCGGGTTGGAGCGTAGGCTCTGGCTGGAAGGCTCCGAGGCTTTCGATAAGATCATGGCACCGGAGTGTTTCATGGTTTTTCCAAAGCCGATCGGTATTTTGACACGGCAGGAAATTTTGGCCAGCCTCGGAAATTTCGCCCGCTGGGACGAGGTCACAATTGAGGGGGGGCATTGGCAACTGCCGACAGAAAATGTCGTCGTTTTCAGCTACGAGGCGCAGGCGAAGCGGGGTGAACAGCCTTACGCCGCATTTTGCTCATCTACCTATGTGTTTATCGGGCAAGTATGGCGTATCGTGCTGCACCAACATACCGTCGGTGGCTAGGATTGGACCAATCTGGCAGCTGGTGGCACCGCGACATCGAGATGCTCGAGCACTGCAATGTTTTCAAAACCGGCAATCAGGGGAGTGGCTTCCTCGATTGCCCGGCTTACCAGTTCGGTGCGGAGAGAGGCTTCTTGGCTAGGC
>NZ_JAOCAT010000065.1:0-4056 GCF_029839485.1 Achromobacter sp. GD03932 | reverse complement strand
AGAACCACGGCCAGGAATGCCCGGCGCGCGGATACTTCCGCTCAAGGGCGTCGGGAAGCGCAACGCCGCTGCGGCCCTCGGCCTGGTCCTTCAGCCACCATGCCCGTGCACGCGACAGCTGCTCGCGCAGGCTGGGTGCCAAGCTCTCGGGTAACATCAAGGCCCGATCCTTGGAGCCCTTGCCCTCCCGCACGATGATCGTGCCGTGATCGAAATCCAGATCCTTGACCCGCAGTTGCAAACCCTCACTGATCCGCATGCCCGTTCCATACAGAAGCTGGGCGAACAAACGATGCTCGCCTTCCAGAAAACCGAGGATGCGAACCACTTCATCCGGGGTCAGCACCACCGGCAAGCGCCGCGACGGCCGAGGTCTTCCGATCTCCTGAAGCCAGGGCAGATCCGTGCACAGCACCTTGCCGTAGAAGAACAGCAAGGCCGCCAATGCCTGACGATGCGTGGAGACCGAAACCTTGCGCTCGTTCGCCAGCCAGGACAGAAATGCCTCGACTTCGCTGCTGCCCAAGGTTGCCGGGTGACGCACACCGTGGAAACGGATGAAGGCACGAACCCAGTGGACATAAGCCTGTTCGGTTCGTAAACTGTAATGCAAGTAGCGTATGCGCTCACGCAACTGGTCCAGAACCTTGACCGAACGCAGCGGTGGTAACGGCGCAGTGGCGGTTTTCATGGCTTGTTATGACTGTTTTTTTGTACAGTCTATGCCTCGGGCATCCAAGCAGCAAGCGCGTTACGCCGTGGGTCGATGTTTGATGTTATGGAGCAGCAACGATGTTACGCAGCAGGGCAGTCGCCCTAAAACAAAGTTAGCCATATCGGGAGTTAAATTGAAAATTTCATTGATTTCTGCAGTGTCAGAAAATGGCGTAATCGGTAGTGGTCCTGATATTCCGTGGTCAGCAAAAGGTGAGCAGCTAATCTTTAAGGCGCTCACATACAATCAGTGGCTTCTTGTTGGAAGGAAAACATTTGACTCTATGGGAGTTCTTCCAAATCGCAAATATGCAGTAGTGTCAAAGAATGGAATTTCAGGGTCAAATGAAAACGTCTTGGTTTTTCCTTCAATAGAAAATGCTTTGCAAGAACTATCTAAAATTACAGATCATGTATATATTTCGGGTGGGGGGCAAATCTATGAAAGCCTTATTGAAAAAGCAGATATAATTCATCTATCTACTATTCATGTTGAGGTTGAAGGTGATATTAAATTCCCTATATTACCTGAAGGTTTCAACTTGGTTTTTGAACAGTTTTTTGTGTCTAATATAAATTATACATATCAAATTTGGAAAAAAGGCTAACAAGTCGTTGCAGCACCAGTCGCTCCGCTCCTTGGACAGTTTTTAAGTTGTGGTTTTATGGTTTTGCTGCGCAAAAATATTCCATAAAACCACAACTTAAAAACTGCCGCTGAACTCGGCGTTATGCTGTGACCCGGGTTGTTGGCGAAGCGAACGTATGGCGATTAAAGTAATAAACGCAAAGGTAAAATAATGACGTGGAGAACGACCAGAACACTTTTACAGCCTCAAAATCTGGACTTCAATGAGTTTGAGATTCTTACTTCCGTAATTGAGGGCGCCCGAATTGTCGGCATTGGCGAGGGCGCTCATTTTGTCGCGGAGTTTTCACTGGCTAGAGCAAGTCTTATCCGCTATTTGGTCGAAAGGCATGATTTTAATGCGATTGGTTTGGAATGTGGGGCGATTCAGGCATCCCGGTTATCTGAATGGCTCAACTCAACAGCCGGTGCTCATGAACTTGAGCGATTTTCGGATACCCTGACCTTTTCTGTGTATGGCTCAGTGCTGATCTGGCTGAAATCATATCTCCGCGAATCAGGAAGAAAACTGCAGTTAGTCGGAATCGACTTACCCAACACCCTGAACCCAAGGGACGACCTAGCGCAATTGGCCGAAATTATCCAGCTCATCGATCACCTCATGAAACCGCACGTTGATATGCTGACTCACTTGTTGGCGTCCATTGATGGCCAGTCGGCGGTTATTTCATCGGCAAAATGGGGGGAGCTAGAAACGGCTCGGCAGGAGAAAGCTATCTCAGGGGTAACCAGATTGAAGCTCCGCTTGGCGTCGCTTGCCCCTGTACTGAAAAAACACGTCAACAGCGATTTGTTCCGAAAAGCCTCTGATCGAATAGAATCGATAGAGTATACGTTGGAAACCTTGCGTATAATGAAAACTTTCTTCGATGGTACCTCTCTTGAGGGAGATACTTCCGTACGTGACTCGTATATGGCGGGCGTAGTAGATGGAATGGTTCGAGCGAATCCGGATGTGAAGATAATTCTGCTGGCGCACAACAATCATTTACAAAAAACCCCAGTCTCCTTTTCAGGCGAGCTTACGGCTGTTCCCATGGGGCAGCACCTCGCAGAGAGGGTGAATTACCGTGCGATTGCATTCACCCATCTTGGACCCACCGTGCCGGAAATGCATTTCCCATCGCCCGACAGTCCTCTTGGATTCTCTGTTGTGACCACGCCTGCCGATGCAATCCGTGAGGATAGTATGGAACAGTATGTCATCGACGCCTGTGGTACGGAGAATTCATGTCTGACATTGACAGATGCCCCCATGGAAGCAAAGCGAATGCGGTCTCAAAGCGCCTCTGTAAAAACGAAATTGAGCGAGGCATTTGATGCCATCGTCTGTGTTCCAAGCGCCGGCAAGGACAGCCTAGTTGCCCTATAGGAAACCGGAAATGAAAATGAGGGAGCATAACCTGCGAATCCACCGGACGGTTTTCAACCGCCGGTGATCAGCGCGTTAGACATCATGAGGGTAGCGGTGACCATCGAAATTTCGAACCAACTATCAGAGGTGCTAAGCGTCATTGAGCGCCATCTGGAATCAACGTTGCTGGCCGTGCATTTGTACGGCTCCGCAGTGGATGGCGGCCTGAAGCCATACAGCGATATTGATTTGTTGGTTACTGTGGCCGTAAAGCTTGATGAAACGACGCGGCGAGCATTGCTCAATGACCTTATGGAGGCTTCGGCTTTCCCTGGCGAGAGCGAGACGCTCCGCGCTATAGAAGTCACCCTTGTCGTGCATGACGACATCATCCCGTGGCGTTATCCGGCTAAGCGCGAGCTGCAATTTGGAGAATGGCAGCGCAATGACATTCTTGCGGGTATCTTCGAGCCAGCCATGATCGACATTGATCTAGCTATCCTGCTTACAAAAGCAAGAGAACATAGCGTTGCCTTGGTAGGTCCGGCAGCGGAGGAATTCTTTGACCCGGTTCCTGAACAGGATCTATTCGAGGCGCTGAGGGAAACCTTGAAGCTATGGAACTCGCAGCCCGACTGGGCCGGCGATGAGCGAAATGTAGTGCTTACGTTGTCCCGCATTTGGTACAGCGCAATAACCGGCAAAATCGCGCCGAAGGATGTCGCTGCCGACTGGGCAATAAAACGCCTACCTGCCCAGTATCAGCCCGTCTTACTTGAAGCTAAGCAAGCTTATCTGGGACAAAAAGAAGATCACTTGGCCTCACGCGCAGATCACTTGGAAGAATTTATTCGCTTTGTGAAAGGCGAGATCATCAAGTCAGTTGGTAAATGATGTCTAACAATTCGTTCAAGCCGACCGCGCTACGCGCGGCGGCTTAACTCCGGCGTTAGATGCACTAAGCACATAATTGCTCACAGCCAAACTATCAGGTCAAGTCTGCTTTTATTATTTTTAAGCGTGCATAATAAGCCCTACACAAATTGGGAGATATATCATGAAAGGCTGGCTTTTTCTTGTTATCGCAATAGTTGGCGAAGTAATCGCAACATCCGCATTAAAATCTAGCGAGGGCTTTACTAAGCTTGCCCCTTCCGCCGTTGTCATAATCGGTTATGGCATCGCATTTTATTTTCTTTCTCTGGTTCTGAAATCCATCCCTGTCGGTGTTGCTTATGCAGTCTGGTCGGGACTCGGCGTCGTCATAATTACAGCCATTGCCTGGTTGCTTCATGGGCAAAAGCTTGATGCGTGGGGCTTTGTAGGTATGGGGCTCATA
>NZ_JAOCAT010000064.1:0-4947 GCF_029839485.1 Achromobacter sp. GD03932 | reverse complement strand
CGCCGGTCCTATCTGCCCGCGCAGACCTCGCTGCTGAGCTGGCGGTTGATGACCGGCCGCCACGGGACAAGGGTGCATTTATGGCTCTTTTCAACCACAGCGAACTGGCTGCTGGATAATTGTACGGTGCCGGTGGACTTGTCGCTCACGCCTTCGCTATCCGTGGTAGTATCGAACGGTAGTCCGTGCAGACCTTCCGGCCCATGTCGTTGGCGAGGCTGAGCAGGTTGCGAAGCGCCGCGCTGCGATTGGACGGCGACCAGACAGCCGAGAAGGCGACCGGCTCCGGCTCGTCGGTGAAGGGCAAAAAGACAATGCCGTTTGTCGGCAACAGCGCCGTGGCCGCGCCGACGATGGTGATGCCAAAGCCCTGTCCGACCAAAGACAAAAGGGTGCCACGCCCCACGTCGAAGCGCAGGATCGACGGCGCAGGCCAGCGCTCGGCATGGCGTAGCACGATATGGCTATGAACCTGCGGTCCAGTGCCGCCATGCCGGACAAGGAACGTCTCGCCTGCCAAATCGGGCCATGTGACGGCTGACCGCTTGGCGAGCGGATGCCGTTCCGGTAGCACCGCCAAGAGCGGTTCGGTCCATGTGCGACGGGAATGGCAGTCGGGTGGTTGGGGCGTGCCCGCGACGAACGCCACGTCCAACCTGCCGGCGCGAAGCTGCACCACCGCTTCACGGGCCGGGCCTTCGGCGATCTCGACTTCAACATCGGGGTAATCCTTGCGGTATTGGCCGATCAGCTTTGCGAGGAAGCTATGCGGAATCAGGGCATGGATACCGATACGAAGCCGGCCGCTTTCTCCGGCTGCCGCCATGCCGGCGGTTTTCACCGCATGGTCGAGTTGGTCAATACCTACGGCTATCCGCTCGACGAAATGGCGTCCGGCCTCGGTCAGCCGAACGCCGCGCGCATGACGCTCGAACAAGAGGATGCCGAGGTCTTCTTCCAGTGCCTTCACGCGGGCGCTGACGCTGGACTGTGCAACGCCGAGCGCGTTGGCGGCGTGACGGAAGTTGAGATATTCGGCGACAGCGAGAGTGTGAACTAAGGTCATCATTGGCACTCGCCCCGAAAGGAGATGATTGCTCAACAGATTTAATCCGTCATTTCTCCTAAGTCTACGCATGCCAAATCGCCATGACTAAATCACAATGAAGTTGCGAATGGTCTGCGTAGTATTGGCAGACATATTAAATAGAGGATCGCGCCGACAATCCAAACCCAACCGTTCCATGCCCCGGCGGTGGCAGAATAGAGTGCTGTGAAGCCAAGCGGTCCTGCGATAGAGCTTAGATTGGTGAGGCTCGTTAGCGTTCCTTGCAAAGCCCCTTGCTTGTTACTGCTGACATTGTTTGAGAGCATTGCCTGCAAGGCCGGCATGCCAACACCCCCGGCGGCAAGCAGCAACAGAATCGGGAACACCATCCATCCCTGCGTGGCAAAAGCCAGAAGAACGAAGCCAGTCGCATCCGCAGCCATGCCAAACAGCAGCGTGCGCCGCTCTCCAAGCCGGCTTGAAAGCGGGCCGGTAACAAACGCTTGGAAGATCGCATGTGTTGCCCCAAACGCCGCGAGCGACAAACCAACGGTCGCGGTGTTCCACTGAAAACGGTCCTCGCCATATATGACCCATAGGGCTGCAGGCACTTGGCCGATCAGTTGAATAATGAAGAAAACTGCGAAAAGCGCACCTAGCCCGCGCAATGCATCATCCAGCCGTAACAGAACGAATGGTTTGATGCGAACCGGCTTTCCGGTCCCGCCATGGCTGTGATGAGTCTCCTTGAGGAAAATGCAGGCAAGCAGGAACGCGAACCCGTTGAGAAGGGCGGCGGCGATAAACGGGGCATGAGCAGAGATACCACCGAGCATGCCACCAAGTGCTGGCCCGGCAATCATGCCCGCCCCATAACAGGCCCCCATGTAGCCGAACCAGCGTGCGCGAGAACCTTCCCCCGTCGAATCGGCAATGGTTGAGGCTGCTACAGCTCCGGTTGCGCCCGTGACGCCGGACACGAGTCGGCCGATATAGAGCACCCATAAGACCGGCGCTGATGCCATAATCGTGTAATCGACTGCGGCTCCTGCAAGAGAAGCCAGAAGTACCGGACGCCGACCGTAAGAATCCGAAAGCTGTCCAAGCATGGGCGCGAAGACGACCTGCATCAATGCATAGAGCGACAGCAAGGCACCATAGTGTCCAGCGACCTGCTCTGCTGGCACAAGCTCACGCAGAAGCGTCGGAAGGACGGGCATGATGAGGCCGAGACCCATGGCGTCAAGACCCACGATCAGCAGGGCAATGATGGCAGAGCTGCGCACCTGAAACTCCAGCGCCGCTCAATGGAGCGACTTTATCAACGATAAGGAGATGGAAATAGAACTTATCGGTGATAAATTGTCAAGCACTGGCGAAGGAACGTGAATGACCAAACTGGACAAGGGCACCGTGATCGCGGCGGCGCTAGAGCTGTTGAACGAGGTTGGCATGGACAGCCTGACGACGCGGAAGCTCGCTGAACGCCTCAAGGTTCAGCAGCCTGCGCTTTACTGGCATTTCCAGAACAAGCGAGCGCTGCTTGATGCGCTCGCCGAGGCGATGCTGGCGGAACGCCATACCCGCTCGCTACCCGAAGAGAATGAGGACTGGCGGGTGTTCCTGAAAGAGAATGCCCTGAGCTTCAGAACGGCGTTGCTCTCTTATCGCGACGGCGCGCGTATCCATGCCGGCACTCGACCGACAGAACCGAATTTTGGCACCGCCGAGACGCAAATACGCTTTCTCTGCGCGGAGGGCTTTTGTCCGAAGCGCGCCGTTTGGGCGCTCCGGGCGGTCAGTCACTATGTGGTCGGTTCCGTTCTCGAGCAGCAGGCATCTGATGCCGATGAGAGAGTTCCGGACAGGCCAGATGTGTCCGAGCAAGCACCGTCGTCCTTCCTGCACGATCTGTTTCACGAGTTGGAAACAGACGGCATGGATGCTGCGTTCAACTTCGGACTCGACAGCCTCATCGCTGGTTTCGAGCGGCTGCGTTCATCTACAACAGATTAGAGGCTTATGCCCCTTTGCCGCCCCAACTGCCACGACACCGATCCGCTTTGCACGATGCCCATGACCTCACGGCCGAGCTGGCGGTCGATGACCGGCCGCCACGGGACAAGGGAAATGAGCGGTATCTTGCCAGACAGGATACCGCCATTCACGAGGTTTCGAAGATTATTGCGCCGCATCGGAGCGGGCTTGCTTCCAGTCGTCGGCTAGACGACTGGCGACTTCTCGGTGGCAGCATCACGGGATCGAAGGAGCGCCAGCCCCAACGACACCAGCACTGCCATTGCCGTGGCGTAACAAATCACGGGCCACGCTGTATCGCCGTTTAACAGCGTCACCGCCAATGTCCCGACGATACTGACTATCAGGCTTTGGATGCAGAAGTAGAACGCAACCGCTGATCCAGCGATGTCGTCGAACTGCGCAAGTGCGCCGTTGGCGGTAACGGACACCGTGAAGACAATGCCGACCGCGACAACCCACATCGGCAGGATGAAGCTGAAAAATGACGGCGATCCGAAAAGTTGGCCGATCCCCAACAGGATCGCGCCGGAAACGAGCAACGCCATCCCGCGCGCTACGCATCCCGCGATACCCCATTTGGCAACGAAGGACTTTGCGAAGCGGGTTGTCGTGACCATGACCAGCGCGACAGTCGCGAAGGCCAAGCTAAATCCGATCTCGGAATAGCCGGCTTGGCCTATGAGAACACGGGGGGCTGTCGAGAAGAAAACGAAGAATGTGCCCATGCCGGCACTAAATCCGACCGTGTAAACCCAAAAGGCCGGACTCGCGAAGATCGGCAAAACAGATCGTTGCGTTCTGGCCTGATCCAACGGTCGGGTTTCATGCCACCTGAAACTGGCGTTTAAGAGTGCGAGCGAAGCCAGTGCAGCCAGTGTGATGAAGATCGCCTGCCATCCCCAAAACTCGCCGATCAGCGCACCGGCTATAGGGCCGAGCGCAGGCACGAACGCCAGCATCGAACTGAAAAGGCCGTAGATGACGGCACCTTCGGGACGATTGGCATATACGTCGCGCACGGTCGCGAAGGTGGCCACCAGCATGGCCGATGCTCCAACAGCCTGAACCAGACGAAACGCAACAAAGGCTAATGCAGTTGAAGAACAAGCCGCTCCCAGAGACGCAGCAACGAAAGCCGTTGCGCCTACAAGCAGGATCGGCCGTCGCCCGACGCGATCGGAGAGTGGCCCAAAGATCACTTGGCCCACACCGAGCATCACCATGTAGAGGCTCAACGTGAGTTGGATTATGGATGGAGTCGTGTTCAGGACGCCCGGCATCGCCGGAACGACTGGAAGATAAATATCCATCGCCAGCGAGGCGAGGATGTCGAAGGGAGCCATAAGCAGCAAGGCTGCCGGCAGCGTATAGGCCCACGCGGGGCGTGTGGTGGTCATGACGAATCAACCGCTCGATTAAGGATACCGGGCAGCGTCTGCTCGTCAGCAATCAGATGGGATTGGTCTTACAGAGCGCCGCAACAACAATTCTGATGTTGCGGCTTACTTGTCTGCTGACTTGGAATTTCCCATGCTGATGGCTCCACGATTACGAAATTGAATAGCAGATCTTATCGAATTAGTTGTTGCGTTGCAATGCGGTATCGTTGGCTCCTATAGCCCCAACCCCCGCTGCCGCCCTAACTGCCACGACACCGAACCGGGTATAGGAAGTTCAACCGCCCTTTTTGGCGAGTCTGGCGGGTAGGAAGCGGCCGCGCAAGCGCCGCTTTGGGCACAGATCGGGCACAGATCGGGGGTTCATGCGTGGGTTTTCGACATCGCGGGGCCACGCAGCGGCTCAGTGCGTAGCCATTTCTCACCGAATCCCGGCACAGGGCCGAGCGCAGCCCTGCGGGG
>NZ_JAOCAT010000063.1:0-9910 GCF_029839485.1 Achromobacter sp. GD03932 | reverse complement strand
GTGCTGCGCGCGCTGGGCAAGTCCGGCCCCGGCCATCGGCTGGAGGGCCGCGAATTGCAGACCTTGCTGCACGGCCGCGATGCCGCCACGCCCTGGCGCGATTGCGTGTACTCGGAGCTGGACTACAGCTTCCGCCAGGCTCGCCTGTTGTGCGGCAAGACGCCGCAGAACGCGCGCGCCTGGTCGGTGCGCACGGACCGCTGGCGCTACGTGTACTGGCTGGACGAGCGCGAGCAGCTCTTCGACCTGCACGCCGATCCCGAGGAGTTCCAGGACCTGGGCGCAAGCAGCGCGCATGCGCAAACGCGCCAGGCGCTGCGCCAGCGGCTGCTGGAATGGATGCTGCGCGGCAAGCGCCGCACCACCATCAGCGACGAGGCCGTGGAGAAGGGGACCAACGCCCACAAGCGGGCAGGAGTGTATTTCGGGCAGTGGTAGCCGGACCCGGAGACAGCCGCCGGTCCGCGTCCGTTGCGGGCCGGCGGGTCTTCAGGCTTAACCCGGCTGCCGGGCTTGCGCCTGAGCGGCTTCCTGCGCCGCCGGTTTCAGCTCGCGGCGCAGGATCTTGCCGACGTTGGTGCGCGGCAGGTCGTCGCGGAACTCGATGTAGCGCGGCACCTTGTAGCCCGTCAGCTGCTTGCGGCAATGCGCGATCAGGGTCTCGGCGTCCAGCGCCGGGTCCTTGCGGATCACATACAGCTTCACGGCCTCGCCCGAGCGCTCGTCGGGCACGCCCACCGCCGCCACTTCGCGCACGCCGGGATGCAGGGCGGCCACGTCCTCGACCTCGTTGGGATAGACGTTGAAGCCGGACACCAGGATCATGTCCTTCTTGCGGTCCACCAGGAACACGTAGCCCTTTTCGTCCACGTAGCCCACGTCTCCGGTACGCAGGAATCCGTCCGCATACAGCACCAGCGCGGTTTCGTCGGGCCGCTGCCAGTAGCCCTGCGTGACCTGGGGGCCGCGTACGCAGATCTCGCCGGTCTCGCCCACGCCCAGTTCCCGGCCCGCGTCGTCGCGGATGGAAATGTCGGTGGATGGCACGGGCAGGCCGATCGAGCCGGTGAACTCCTGCACATCCAGCGGATTGATCGTGACCGCGGGCGAGGTCTCGGTCAGGCCATAGGCCTGCGCCAGCGAGCGGCCGGTGACGGCGCGCCAGCGGTCGGCCACCGAGCGCTGCACCGCCATGCCGCCGCCCATGGTCAGGCGCAGCCGCGAGAAATCCAGGCGCGCGAAATCCGGGTTGTTGAGCAAGGCGTTGAACAGCGTATTTACGCCCGTGAAGGCCGAGAACGGCACCTTGCGCATTTCCTTGACCAGCCCGGGAATGTCGCGCGGGTTGATGATGAGCAGGTTGCTGGCGCCCATCTTCATGAAGGTCAGGCAGTTCGCCGTCAGCGCGAAGATGTGATACAGCGGCAGCGCCGTCACGATGCATTCCTCGCCTTCGGTCACCAGCGGCCGGACCCAGGCATAGGCCTGGCTCAGGTTGGCGACCAGGTTGCCGTGGGTGAGCATGGCGGCCTTGGCCACGCCGGTGGTGCCGCCGGTGTATTGCAGGCAGGCCAGGTCGCGCTGGTCCAGCTTCACTTCGTCAAAGGGCGCGCTGCTTCCGGCGCGCAGCGCAGCGCCCAGCCGCAAGGCGCCGGGCAGGGACCACGGGGGCACCATGCGCTTGACGCGGCGGACCACGAAATCCACCAGGCGGCCCTTGAACGGCCCCAGCAGTTCGCCGATGGACGTCACCACCACCCGTTCTATCGCGGTGCCTTCCAGGGCCTTTTGCACGGTGGCGGCGAAGTTGTCGGCGACCACGATGACGCGCGCGCCTGAATCGGCCAGCTGGTGCTGGAGTTCATGCGGGGTATAGAGCGGGTTGCAGTTGACCACCACGCAGCCGGCGCGCAAGGCGCCGAACAGGCATACGGGGTACTGCAGCAGGTTGGGCATCATGAGCGCGACGCGGTCGCCGGGGCCCAGGCCGTTGGCGTGCAGCCAGGCCGCGAAGTCGCGCGTCAAGCGGTCGAGCTCGGCATAGCTGAGCGACTTGCCCATGCTGATGTACGAGGTCTTGCCGGCGTAGCGCTCGCAACTGTCGCGCACCACCGATACCAGCGTGGTCACGCCGTCCATCTCGATGTCCGCGGGTACGCCCGCGGGATAGCTTTTCTGCCAGATTCGTTCCATGTGCCGGATTTCCGTGTGGGGCCTGTACAGCAAGAGAGCCTTGGGCCCTAGCCGCCCAGCAGGGCTTTTTTCAGGGAGGCTTGCGCGGGTTTGTCGCCCAGCCAGACCCGCAGCAGGGCGCGCGCAAACGCGGGGCTGTCGATGCGTCCGCGCAGTTTGCCGTTATCGGTGACCGCAACGCCGCGGGCGTCGAAATCCAGGTCGACCACGTCGCCTTCGCGCACCGCGCCGATTTCCGCCATCAGGGCGGACAGGCGGGCGGCCGGCGCCTTCAACTCGGCCAGCTCCTGCGCGGACGTATTGTCGCGCAATCCGTCCTGCAGGGCTTCGTCCAGGCTTTTGCTGTCGACGTTGCGCAGCAGCAAGAGGCGCATGCGGCGCGGTTCGTCGCTATTGACCAGCGCGGCCGCGTCGCCGCTTTGCGCGGCGGTGTACAACGCGGCCACGTAGACCTTGACCACGAACTTGGTGCGCACGCCGGCGCCGTTGAGCACCAGGGCGCGGCCGCCTTCCGACAGGCTGTCCGGCACGCGCACGCCGGCCACTTCGATGTCGGCGGACTGCGCGGGGGCGCCGGCCAGGCAGGCGGCAAGCATGAGGCTCAGGGCGGCGATTCGCCCTCCGGGGATGCGACGCATGATTCTCCTCCAGTGTTCTTCTGCTTGTAGAACTTCTTGTCTGCGATATAGATCGTGCGTTCCACGACGGCGTAGACCACGCCGTCGCGGTCCTTGAGTTCCACCGTATAAGTCCGGGTGGTTTCATGGTCGCGCGCGAGGATCGCGCGGATTTCCGCGATCTCGTCGGGCGGGAGCCGGAAGTCCACATACAGCGTGGCGTACGCCGGCTTGCGGTAGCGTATGGTGGCCGCCTTGTCCCACACGATGTGGTCCGCGCCCAGCGCGGACATCAGCATCGTGGGGTGGGCGCCGTCGGTCACCGCGAACAGCGAGCCGCCGTACATCGACCCGACGATATTGCGCGTGCGCCGCAGCAGCGGCAGCTTGATGCGGATATGGTGGAAGTCCGCGGACACATGCACCACTTTGCCGCCGGTGGCGCGGAACGCCGGATGCAGATTGAAGCCCACCCGCATCAGGCGCGCCCGCCATGTCGGCGACAAGTTCTTGAACCAATAGGGCTTCATGTCCCGCGCCGCTCCGCCTACATCGCCTCGAACAGGCCGGCCGCGCCCATGCCGGTGCCGATGCACATGGTCACCAGGCCGTACTTGCCGCCGGTGCGGCGCAGGCCGTGGGTGAGGGTGGCCGTGCGGATCGCGCCCGTGGCGCCCAGCGGGTGGCCCAGCGCGATCGCGCCGCCCAGCGGATTCACCTTGGAGGGATCCAGCTTCAGTTCGCGGATCACCGCCAGCGATTGGGCGGCGAACGCCTCGTTCAGTTCGATCCAGTCCAGCGCGTCCTGACCGATGCCGGCGCGTTGCAGCACCTTGGGGATGGCTGCGACCGGGCCGATGCCCATGACTTCGGGCGGCACGCCGGCCACGGCGAAGCCGGCAAAGCGCGCCAGCGGACTCAGATTGAATTCGCGCAGGATGCGGTCGGACACCAGGATCACGGCGGCGGCGCCATCGGACATCTGCGAACTGTTGCCGGCCGTGACGCTGCCGCGCACGGCGAATACGGGCTTCAGGCGGGCCAGCGCCTCGGCGCTGCTGTCCGGCCGGGGGCCTTCGTCCGTCTCGACCAGGCGGCGCGCGGTGCGCACCGTGCCGCTGGCGTCGCCGGGCTGGCGCGACACCGTTTCATAGGGCGTGATCTCGGCGCGGAAGTGGCCGGCGGCGATGGCCGCGCAAGCCTTCTGGTGCGAGGCCAGGGCGAAGGCGTCCTGGTCCTCGCGCGAAACCTTCCAGCGTTCGGCGACCTTCTCGCCGGTCAGGCCCATGCCGAAGGCCATGCCGATGTTTTCCTGGTGCTCGAAGATGGCCGGGTTCATCGACACCTTGTTGCCCATGATCTGCGGCATGGCGCTCATGGATTCGGTGCCGGCGCCGATCATGATGTCGGCCTCGCCGGTGCGGATGCGGGCCGCGGCATCGGCCACTGCCTGCAGGCCGGATGCGCAGAAGCGGTTCACGGTGACGCCAGCCACGCTTTGCGGCAGACCGGCGAGCAACAGGCCGATGCGGGCCACGTTCATGCCTTGCTCGGCTTCCGGCATGGCGCAGCCGGCGATGACGTCGTCGATGCGCGCGGCGTCCAGGCCCGGGACCTGCGCCAGCGCGCCATTGAGCGCGGCGGCCAGCATGTCGTCGGGGCGGGTGGTGATGTAGGCGCCGTTGCGCTTGCCTACCGGCAGGCGCGTGGCGGCGACGATGTAGGCGTCTTGAATCTGCTTGCTCATAGTGATTCCTTGTGTGTCCATGGCGCTGGCCGTTGCTGTCCGCTGGCTTGCCCTGTCGGGGCCGCGCGGTTCCGGCTTCGCCGGTCCGCAGTCGGCGCCCCCTTGAAGGGGGAAGCGCCGCAGGCGCTGCGGGGGTGGGCCTAGTTCCTCAGGGGCTTGCCGGTGTCGAGGGTGTGGCGGATGCGGGCTTGCGTCTCGGGCGTGCGCAGCAGCGCCACGAACTCCTTGCGCTCCACGGCCAGCAGCCATTCCTCGTCCACCTTGGCGCCGGTGTCGACCTCGCCGCCGCACAGGGCCACGGCGGCGCTGCGCGCCACGCGGTAGTCGTGCGCGCTGATCATGCCGCCCTCGCGCATGTTGACCAGCACCATTTCGAAGTTGGCAATGCCGTTGCGGCCCGCGACCGGAATGTCGCGCAGGCGGGGAGGCGGCGTGTAGCCGGCCTCGGCCGCGGCGCGCGCCTGGCCGATCGCGACATACAGCAGCTCGTCCGGATGGAACACGACGATGTCGTGCTCGCGGGCGAAACCCGTGGCGATGGCTTCCAGCGCGCTCTTGGCGACCTGTGCCGTGGCAATGGTCTGGAACACCGGCTGCAGATAGGGGAAGACCTCGCCCGGCGTGGCGGTCCTGGCGGCCAGCGCGGCGGCGCGGCCGGCGAATTCCTTGCTGCCGCCACCGGCCGGAATCAGCCCGACGCCGGCCTCGACCAGCCCGACATAGCTTTCCAGCGCCAGCACCCGGTGCGAGGCGTGCATCAGGAATTCGCAGCCGCCGCCCAGCGCCATGCCCTGCACGGCCGCCACGGTGGGAATCTGCGCGTACTTGAACGACTGCGAGGTGCGCTGGAACTTTTCAACCGTGGCTTCCAGCATGTCCCATAGTCCCGCGGCGCAGGCCTCGGAAACTTGTTGCAGGTTGGCGCCCACGGCGAAGGGCGCGTCGTGCCAGATGACCAGGCCGTCGTATTCGCGCTCGGCGCGCGCCACCGCCTGCAGGATGCCGTCGAGCACTTCCGCGCCCAGGGTGTGGTTCTTCGAGGTGACGGACAGGATGGCCACGCCGGCGTCGATCTGCGGCAGGTTCCACAGGCGTACGCCTTCGTTTTCCCAGATCGTGACGCCGCGCGCGCTGGCGCCTTCGCCGAATACGCGCTCGGGGAACAGCTGGCGGCGGTACACCGGCAGCGTCGAGCGCGCGCGCAGCTGGCCGGTGCGCGCGGAGTAGGAGCCTTCGGGCGCATGCACGCCGTTGCGGCCGGGCTCCAGCGCCCATGCCGGCAGCGGCGTGTCGCTCATGGCCTGGCCGGCGGCGATGTCCTCGGCCACCGCGGCGGCGATGGCCTGCCAGCCGGCGGCCTGCCAGGTTTCGAACGGGCCTTGGGCCCAGCCGAAGCCCCAGCGCATGGCCAGGTCCAGGTCGCGCGCGTTGTCGGCCACGTGTTCGAGCTGCACGGCGCTGTAGTGGAAGATGTCGCGGAACAGGCTCCAGAGGAACTGGGCCTGGGGATGGCTGCTTGCGCGCAGCGCGGCGAAGCGCTTGCCCGGGTCGCGCTCCTTGAGCAGGGCGGCGACTTCGTCGGCCAGCTTGCCCGCGCTGGGCACGTAGTCCTGCGCTTTCAGGTCCAGCACCAGGATTTCGCGGCCTTGCTTGCGGTAGACGCCGGCGCCGGTCTTCTGCCCCAATGCGCCCTTGGCGATCAGGGCGGAGAGCCACTCGGGCAGCTTGAAGTAGCGGTGCCAGGGGTCGTCCGGCAGATTCTTGTCCATGGTGCCGACCACGTGGGCCAGCGTGTCCAGGCCGACCACGTCGGCGGTGCGGTAGGTGGCGCTCTTGGGACGGCCGATCTTCGGGCCGGTCAGGGCGTCGACCTCATCGAATGCCAGGCCTAGGCGGGCCGTGTGGTGCATGGCCGCCAGGATCGAGAACACGCCGATGCGGTTGGCCACGAAGTTGGGCGTGTCCAGCGCGCGGATCACGCCCTTGCCCAGGGTCGAGGTCAGCCAGGTTTCAAGCTGGTCCAGCACGACGGGCTGGGTGTGCGAGGTGGCGATGATCTCCACCAGCCGCATGTAGCGGGGCGGATTGAAAAAGTGGATGCCGCAGAAACGGTCGCGCAGGCCCGCCGGCAGGGCATTGGCCAGCGCGTCGATCGACAGGCCCGAGGTATTGGAGGCGATGATGGCGCCAGGGGCCACGTGCGGCGCGATGCGCTCGTACAGCGCGGTCTTCCAGTCCATGCGTTCGGCGATGGCCTCGATGACCAGGTCGCAGCCGCGCAGCTGTTCCAGGTCGTCGTCGTAGTTGGCGGGCGTGATGTACGCCAGGCGCGCGGCGCCGGCCAGGGGTGCGGGCTCCAGTTTCTTCAGGCCGGCGATCGCCTTCTTGACCGTGCCGTTGCGGTCGCCTTCGGCGGCGGCCAGGTCGAACAGCGTGACGGGCACGCCGGCATTGGCCAGATGGGCGGCGATCTGCGCGCCCATGACGCCGGCCCCCAGGACGGCGACGTGTTTGACGACGAACTTGCTCAAGGCAGTCTCCTGAAAAAAGCGGATGGCGGGGCCGGCCGGGCCGGGCCGCCATCCGGTGCGGGTTAGAAGCGGGACGACAGCTGTACGCCCAGGATGTGGGCATTGCTGTCATAGGTGCCCGCCACGCGGCCCTTGGTCAGCTGGTTGCCGGACGTGGTGTCGATGTCCGTCTTGCGCAGGTAGAGATAGGTATAGCCTACGTCCAGCGTGGTGTCCTTGGTGGCCTGCCACTGAATACCGGTCGAGAGCCAGTAGCGGTCATTGTCCGGCAGCGAGGTCGGACGGTCGGCTTCCTTGTACACGGGCGATTGGTCGAAGGCGACGCCGACTTTCCACTTCCAGTTGGGCGCGAACTTGTAGTTGGCGCCCAGGGCGACGCGCCAGCTGTCGCGGAAGTTCAGCGGCAGGTCGTCGTCGCGTGCGCCGACGCCCGAGTTGCGGATCTTCAGGTCGGGAATGCTGCTCCAGCCCGTCCACGAGATGTCGCCCAGCAGCTCCCAGCGTTCGTTCAGCTGGTGCGCCGCGCTCAGGATCAGGGTGTCGGGCAGGGTCACGGACGCCTTGGCGTCGAACGACACCGAGTTGCCGCGCGGATAGATGCTGGTGATGTCGGTGTCGCCCTTGGCCGTGTGCTTGATCTGCGAACGGTAGGACAGGCCGATGCGGGTGTCGTCCGTGGGTTGCAGCATGAAGCCCACGTTCCAGCCCCAGGCGTCGCCCTTGAGGTTCAGGTCGGCGTCGCCGGTGGTGCCCAGCGGCATGCCGGGAACCGGCAGTACGGCCTTCTTCTTGTAGTTGGCGTCGATGTGCTGCCAGTTCACGCCAAAGCCCATGGAGAACTTTTCGTTGACCTTGTAGGCGATCGAGGGGTTGACGTTGATCGTCTTGATCTCGAATTTGTTGGAGTGGTACTGGCCCACCCAGCCGTCGTCGTATTCGGTCATGAGGCCGAACGGGGCGCCTACGCCCAGGCCGATGAACCACTGCTCGTTCAACTGCCAGGAAGCGTACATGTTGGGCACCACGCCCAGGTTGCCGGCGTCGCCGCCGTTGCCGCCGGTCGGACGCGATCCGCCCAGGCCGGTGCCCGGCAGGCCGGGAATGCTGGGATTGCGGCTGTCGCCGTTGTCGGAAAACTTGAACGACGGCTTGATCAGGTTGACGCCGCCGGACACATTGAAGCCGGGCAGGTAGGTCATGCCGGCCGGGTTGTAATAGATGATGCTGGCGTTCTCCGGATTCGCCGCAGAGCCTGCATAGGCGTTGCCCAGGCCGCTGGCGTTCTGCTCCAGGAGCTGAAAGCCGGCCGAGTGCGTTGCCGTGGATGCGCCCAGGCCGACCACGAGGGCCGACAAGGTGCTCAGGGACAATGAACGTCTGCTCATGGTACTGCCTCCTCGTGATGGATAGATGTCTCTATGGCACTGCCGGTCTTGTCGTTCCGGTTTAGGGTGTACAGGTCCTAATCGGCCTCAGCCGGTCTTATACTTTGCAACGCGTTACTGCTTTGGTAATGCAAGGGGCCGCCCGTGAATGGCGCGAACCCCGTTCCGAAAATCACGCCCGCGTCGGCCAGGTCGGCGTCGGCGACGATGCCTGCGTCCACGCGCTGGCGCGTGGCGTCGATCAGCGGTTGTATCAGGCGCTGCGCCAGGCCGGCGGGCGCGCCGGACTGGCTGGCGCCCTTGACCGGCTTGCCGTCGCGCCAGACGTAGAAGCCGCGGCCGCTCTTCTTGCCCAGGTCGCCGCGCGCCAGGCGCTCGGCCAGGCAGCGCGGCGGCTCGGCGTCGCCAGCAAGTTCCGCGCCTGCCGCGCGAGCGATGTCCAACCCCACGGTATCGGCCAGCTCCAGCGGCCCCATCGGCATGCCGAATGCCACCATGGCCGCGTCCACGGCTTCGGGCGCCAGGCCCTCGTCCACGCTGCGCATGGCCTGCAGCATGTAGGGCGCCAGCACGGCGTTGACCAGGAAGCCCGGCGCGCTCTTGACCGGCAGCGCCAGCTTGTCGATCTGGCCGACGAAGGCGCAGGCTCGGGCCTGCGTCTCGCCCGCGTCGCCGTCGGCGTGCACGACTTCCACCAGCGGCATCTTGGCCACGGGATTGAAGAAGTGGATGCCGACCAGCCGTTGGGGCTGCGCCAGGTCCGCGCGCAAGGTTTCCAGCGACAGGCTGGAGGTGTTGGTGGCGAGCAGCGCATCGGGCTTCATGCGCGGCTCCAGCGAGCGGTAGAGCGCGCGTTTGGCTTCGGGCTGTTCGCTGATGGCTTCGATGACGATGTCGGCCAGCGGCACGCCGCCGCCTGCGGGATCCGGCACCAGGCGGTCGAACGCCGCGCGCGCGACCCGCGGATCCTTCAGGCGGCGCGAGAACAGCTGGGCAGCGCGCTTGATGGCGGGCGCGATGCGCGCCATGTCCTGGTCCTGCAAGGTGACCGTCATGCCCTTGAGCGCACACCAAGCCGCGATGTCGCCGCCCATCACGCCGGCGCCGACCACGTGCACGTGGCGCGCGGGCGCAATGCCGGCCTGCTTGCCGTTGGCCTTCAGCCGTTCCTGCAGGCGGAACACCCGCAGCAGATTGCGGGCGGTGTCGGAGGAAATGATGCGCTCGATCAGCGCGGGCGCCTGCAAGGCGTTGCCGCCGTGCTTTTCCCAGATCTCGACGATGGCGGGCGCGGCCGGATAGTGGCCCAGGGGATCCTTGGCCGCGATCTGCTTACGGGCGCGATTGGCGACGATGGCCTTGAGCGGCCAGCGGTTGGCCCAGGCCCCGAAGCCGCGCGCGCGCCGGGGCGCCTTGCGCGACAGCACGGTCTGGCGC
>NZ_JAOCAT010000062.1:0-11354 GCF_029839485.1 Achromobacter sp. GD03932 | reverse complement strand
TACTTGAGTCTTGACTTGTGGCGCTGCTGCATCCGTGGTCGGGGGCGGGGCTTTTGGTGCCCGTCATTATTGGCCGCGCGGGCGGCCAATAATGACATACGTGATTTCTTTCATTTCTATTGTGTTCGCTGGCGCGAATGCCGTAGCGGAGGCGGCAAGCGCGTCCCTATTTAGGGGCTCAAAGTATCTAGATACTTTCCCCATTTGCGCCTCGGGATCTTCAGGTATATATTTCAAGCCTAAACTATCCAGGTTTAAATATCTGCGGCCGCCAGCTCCAGGAATTCAGAGCGGATGTCGCTTACCACGGAGCGCTACGGCAATGAAAATAGTCTGCATCGGCGGGGGGCCCGCCGGCCTGTATTTCGGTCTGCTCATGAAGCTGCAAGACCCCGCCAACGAAGTCACCGTGATCGAGCGCAACCGCCCTTACGACACCTTCGGCTGGGGCGTGGTGTTCTCCGACGCCACCATGCAGAACCTGCGTGAAGCCGACCCCGTTTCCGCCCAGACCATCGGCGACGCCTTCAACCACTGGGACGACATCGACATCAACTTCAAGGGCCGCAGCATTCGCAGCGGCGGCCACGGCTTCATCGGCATCGGCCGCAAGAAGCTGCTGAACATCCTGCAGGCGCGCTGCGAGGACGTGGGCGTGAAACTGGTGTTCGAACAGTTCATCCAGGACGACCAGGCCATCGCCCGCGAATACGACGCCGACCTGGTCATCGCCTCGGACGGCATCAACAGCCAGGTCCGGACCCGCTACGCCGACACTTTCCATCCGGACATCGACCAGCGCCGCTGCCGCTTCGTGTGGCTGGGCACCAAGAAGGTGTTCGACGCCTTCACCTTCGCCTTTGTCCAGACCGAGCACGGCTGGTTCCAGGCGCACGCCTACCGCTACGAAGACGGCATGTCCACCTTCATCGTGGAAACGCCCGAGGAAACCTGGCAGGCCGCCGGTATCGAGCAGATGAGCCAGGAAGAGGGCATCGCCTACTGCGAAAAGCTGTTCGCGCCCTGGCTGGACGGCAATCCGCTGATCAGCAACGCCACGCACCTGCGCGGCTCGGCCATCTGGATCCGCTTCCCGCGCGTCATCTGCAATACCTGGGTGCACTGGAACAAGCTGGATACCGCCCGCGGCGAGCGCCGCGTGCCCGTGGTGCTGATGGGCGACGCCGCCCACACCGCCCACTTCTCGATCGGCTCCGGCACCAAGCTGGCCTTGGAAGACGCGATCGAGCTGGCGCGCTGCCTGAGCGGCGCCGAAGGCAGCGTCGAAGCCGGTCTGAAGCACTACGAGGAAGTGCGCAGCGTCGAAGTGCTGAAGATCCAGAACGCCGCCCGCAACTCCACCGAATGGTTCGAGAACGTCGAGCGCTATGCCGACCTGGAGCCTGAACAGTTCGCCTATTCGCTGTTGACCCGTTCGCAGCGGATCTCGCACGAAAACCTGCGCCTGCGCGACCCCGCTTGGCTGGAAGGCTTCGAGCGCTGGATCGCGGAACGCGCCGGCGCCGCCGCCGCGCCTGGCCAGCGGCCCGCGATCCCCATGCTGACGCCCTATCAGGCGCGCGGCGTGCGGCTGAAGAACCGCATTCTGGTGTCGCCGATGGCCATGTATTCCTGCACCGATGGCGTGCCGGGCGACTTCCACCTGGTGCACCTGGGCGCGCGCGCCATGGGCGGCGCGGGCCTCGTCATGGTCGAGATGACCTGCGTGTCGCCGGACGGCCGCATCACCCCGGGCTGCCCGGGCCTCTGGAATGACGAGCAGCGCGACGCGTTTGCCCGCATTGTCAGCTTCGTGCATGGCAACAGCGATGCCCGCATCGGCCTGCAGCTGGGCCACGCCGGTCGCAAGGGTTCCACGCAGCTGGGCTGGCAGAAGATCGATCATCCTCTGGCCGAAGGCAACTGGCCGCTCTTGTCGGCGTCGGCCCTGCCTTACATCGAAGGCGTGTCGCAGACGCCGCGCGCCATGACGCGCGCCGACATGGACGACGTGCGCGACAACTTCGTGGCCGCCGCCCGCCGCGCCGAGCAGGCCGGCTTCGACTGGCTGGAGCTGCACTGCGCGCACGGCTACCTGCTGTCGAGCTTCATTTCGCCGCTCACGAACCATCGCACCGACGAATACGGCGGTAGCCTGGAGAACCGCCTGCGCTTCCCGCTGGAGGTGTTCCATGCCGTGCGCGCGGTATGGCCCGAGAACAAGCCCATGTCGGTGCGGATTTCCGCCAGCGACTGGGTCGAAGGCGGCATCACGGCCGATGACGCGGTGGAGATCGCGCGCCACTTCAAGGCTGCCGGCGCCGACATGATCGATTGCTCGTCCGGCCAGGTCAGCAAGGAAGAAAAGCCGGTCTACGGCCGCATGTTCCAGACCCCGTTCGCGGACCGCGTGCGCAACGAGGCCGGCATCCCGACCATCGCGGTGGGCGCCATCTTCGAGGCCGACCACGCCAACGGCATCATCGCCTCGGGCCGCGCCGACCTTTGCGCGCTGGCGCGTCCCCATTTGGCTGACGCCTCCTGGACGCTACGCGAAGCCGCGCGAGTGGGCTACCGTGATGTTTCGTGGCCGAGCCAGTACTTCGCCGGCAAGCGCCAACTGGAAACCAACTTCGAACGCGCCGCCGCGATGGCGCAACTGGATATCAAATGAACGCAACTCCGCTCCCGCTGGCCGGACGCCACGCCCTGGTGACGGGCGGCGCCCGCGGCATCGGGCTGGCCTGCGCCTGGGCGCTCTTGCAGCGCGGCGCGCGCGTCACGCTGCTGGGCCGCGACGGCGCCGCGCTGGACGCCGCGGCCGACAGCCTGGCCAGCCTGGGCCAGGTGCAGGCCGTCAGCGCCGACATCGCCAACGAAGCCTCGGTGCGGGCGGCCTTCGCCCAGGCCGAGGCCGAGTTCGGTCCGGTACTGGTGCTGGTGAACAACGCCGGCCAGGCCGTCAGCCAGCGCTTTGACCGCACCGACGCGGCGCTGTGGCAGTCGATGCTGGACGTCAATCTGACCGGGACCTTCCACTGCATCCAGGCGGCCTTGCCCGGCATGCTGCAGGAAAAATGGGGCCGCGTAATCAACGTGGCCAGCACGGCCGGCCTGATCGGCTACGGCTATGTCAGCGCCTATTGCGCGGCCAAGCACGGCGTGATCGGCCTGACCCGTTCGCTGGCGCTGGAAACGGCGCAGAAGGGCGTCACGGTCAACGCCGTATGCCCCGGCTACACGGAAACCGATATCGTGCGCGGCGCGGTGTCGAACATCGTCGACAAGACCGGCATGACGCCGGACGCCGCGCGCGCCAAGCTGGCCGAGCGCAACCCCCAGGGCCGCCTGGTGCAGCCCGAGGAAGTGGCCGAGACGGTCGCCTGGCTGGCCTTGCCGGCTTCGGCCTCGGTCAACGGCCAGGCCATCGCCGTAGACGGCGGCGAAGTGATGACCGGCTGAAGCCGGCGCCCCATCCACCCCAATTCACGAACGGAGACACCATGAGCACCCAGCCCGAAGAGCACACCATGAAACACCACAAGCGTCCGTTCGCCGGCTACCAGGCCAAGACGTTCCTGTGGCAGGTGTCGGCCGACGGCAAGATCGGCACGGTGACGCTGAATCGCCCCGAGCGCAAGAACCCGCTGACGTTCGATTCCTACGCCGAGTTGCGCGACCTGTTCCGCGCGCTGGTGTACGCCACCGACATCAAGGTCGTGGTGGTGACAGGCGCGGGCGGCAACTTCTGCTCGGGCGGCGACGTGCACGAGATCATCGGTCCGCTGACCAAGATGAGCATGCCCGAGCTGCTGGACTTCACCCGCATGACGGGCGATCTGGTCAAGGCCATGCGCGCTTGCCCGCAGCCCATCGTGGCGGCGGTCGACGGCATCTGCGCCGGCGCCGGCGCCATGGTGGCGCTGGCCTCGGACATGCGCCTGGGCACGCCCGCCGCGCGCACCGCCTTCCTGTTCACGCGAGTCGGCCTGGCCGGCGCCGACATGGGCGCATGCACCTTGCTGCCGCGCATGATCGGCCAGGGCCGCGCGTCCGAACTGCTCTACACGGGCCGCGCCATGACGGCGGAAGAAGGCGCCAGCTGGGGCTTCTTCAATGCCCTGCATGAACCCGGCGCGCTGGCCGACGCCGCGCAGACGCTGGCCGCGCAGCTGGCGGCGGGTCCGACCTTCGCCCACGGCGTGACCAAGAAGCTGCTGCACCAGGAATGGAACATGGGCGTGGACGAGGCCATCGAGGCCGAAGCCGAGGCCCAGGCCATCTGCATGCAGACGCGCGATTTCCGCCGCGCCTACGAGGCCTTCGTGGCCAAGCAAAAACCGGTGTTCCAAGGGGACTGAGCATGCGCGACGCAAGCTGGCTGGATTGGCCGTTTTTCGACGATGCGCACCGCAAGCTGGCGCACGAGGTCGACGCCTGGTGTGAAGCGTCCCTGGGGGACGTGGATCACCATGACGCCGACGCGGCCTGCAAGAAGCTGGTGCGCGCCATGGGCGAGGCCGGCTGGCTGCGCTACGCGGTCGCGGGCGGCCCCGGCGGCGCCTGGGGCGGCGCGCTGCCGGAAGTGGATTCCCGCGCGGTGTGCATCCTGCGCGAAACCCTGGCGCGCCATGAAGGGCTGGCCGATTTCGCCTTTGCCATGCAGGGCCTGGGCAGCGGCGCCATTTCGCTGATGGGCTCGGACGAACTGCGCCAGCGCTATCTGCCGCGCGTGGCGCGCGGCGAAGCCATCGCCGCCTTTGCGCTGTCGGAGCCCGACGCCGGCTCGGACGTGGCCGCGCTGGCCTGCGAGGCCACGCTGGACGGTGACCATTATGTGTTGAACGGCGCCAAGACCTGGATTTCCAACGGCGGCATCGCGGACTTCTATTGCGTGTTCGCGCGCACGGGCGAAGCCCCCGGCGCGCGCGGCATCAGCGCCTTCGTGGTGGATGCCGATACGCCGGGCTTCGAGGTCAGCGAACGCATCGACCTGATCGCTCCGCACCCGCTGGCGACCATCACGTTCGACAACTGCCGCATTCCGGCGTCGCACCGGCTGGGTGACGCGGGCCAGGGCTTCAAGCTGGCCATGATGACGCTGGACATCTTCCGCGCCTCGGTCGCGGCCGCCGCGCTGGGTTTCGCGCGCCGCGCGCTGGACGAAGGGCTGGCGCGTTCCAAGTCGCGCCGCATGTTCGGCCAGACGCTGTCGGACCTGCAGCTGACGCAGGCCGCGCTGGGCGACATGGCGACCGCCATCGACGCCTCGGCGCTCCTGACATACCGCGCGGCCTGGATGCGCGACGTGCTGAAGCAGCGCACCACGCGCGAAGCGGCCATGGCCAAGATGACCGCCACGGAATCGGCGCAGACCGTGATCGACCGCGCGCTGCAGATGTTCGGCGGCGCGGGCGTGGTGTCGGGGATGCCGGTGGAGAAGCTTTACAGGGAAATACGCGCGCTGCGGATCTACGAAGGCGCGACAGAAGTGCAGAAGTTGATCATTGCCCGTGAACTGCTGAAGGCGTAAGGCAGCCATCGAGCTCCGTCGTCCCGGCACAGCAACTACACCGCAATAGCAAGGGGAATTCCATGGAAGCATCCGCCCACATCGACACTTTCGCCCGGGACAATCTGCCCCCGGGCGAACAATGGCCAGAGTTCCTGCTCGACGGCCCCGACGTGGCCTATCCGAAACGTTTGAACTGCGCGGTCGAACTGGTGGACGCCATGGTCGAGCGCGGTCACGGCGAGCGCGTCGCGCTGCGCTGGAGCCAGGACGGCAAGCACGCCACGATGACCTACCGCGAACTGGCCGCGCTGACCAACCGTATCGCCCGGGTGTTGGCCGAAGATATGGGCCTGGTGCCGGGCAACCGCCTGCTGCTGCGCGGGCCGAACAATCCCATGATGGCGGCCTCGTGGCTGGCGGCGATCAAGGCCGGGCTGGTGACGGTGCCGACGATGCCGCTGTTGCGCGCCAAGGAACTCAAGCAGATCATCGACAAGGCGCAGATCCAGGCCGTGCTGTGCGATGCCCGCCTGAAAGACGAGGCGGAGTTCTGCACCCAGCCCAGCCATGAGCATTATTGTCCTGGCCTGACCAAGGTCATGTACTTCAACGACAAGGCGCCCGACGCGCTGGATGCGCTGGCAGCGGCCAAGCCGGATGATTTCAAGGCCTGCGATACCGCGGCCGACGACGTGTGCCTGATCGCCTTCACCAGCGGCACCACCGGCGCGCCCAAGGGCTGCATGCACTTCCATCGCGACGTCCTGGCGATGTGCGACCTGTTCCCCAAGCACGTCATCAAGCCGGGTCCGGACGACATTTTCTGCGGCACGCCGCCGCTGGCATTTACCTTCGGCCTGGGCGGCCTGCTGTGCTTCCCGCTGCGCGTGGGCGCGAGCACGGTGCTGGCCGAGAAGCTGTCGCCGGAAAGCCTGCTGCAGCTGATCCAGGATTTCCGCGCCACCATCGTGTTCACGGCGCCCACGTTCTACCGCCAGATGGCGGCATTGGTGGGCAAGTTCGATCTGTCGTCGCTGAAGAAGAGCGTGTCGGCGGGCGAGGCGCTGCCGGATGCGACGCGCCAGCTCTGGAAAAAAGCCAGCGGCATCGAGATGATCGACGGCATCGGCGGCACGGAAATGATCCACGTGTTCGTGTCCAGCCCGCCGGAGTCGGTCAAGGCCGGCGCCATCGGCCGCGTGGTGCCGGGTTATGTGGCGCAGATCGTCGATGACGATATGAATCCCGTGCCCAACGGCACGGTGGGCCGGTTGGCGATCAAGGGGCCTACCGGCTGCCGCTATCTGGCGGACGAACGCCAGCGGCGCTTCGTGCAGAACGGTTGGAACCTGCCGGGCGATACGTTCCTGCAGGATGACGACGGCTATTTCTTCTATCAGGCGCGCAATGACGACATGATTGTTTCGGCGGGCTACAACATTGCCGGACCCGAGGTCGAGGACGCGCTGCTGCGTCACGAGGCAGTGGCGGAGTGCGGCGTGGTGGGCGCGGCGGACGACGAGCGCGGCCAGGTGGTCAAGGCCTTCGTGGTGCTCAAGCCGGGCTATGAAGCCGGCAGTGAGCTAGTCGCGGCGCTGCAGCAGTTCGTGAAGGCCAATATCGCGCCCTACAAGTATCCCCGTGCCATCGAGTTTGTCGACGCGCTGCCGCGCACCGAAACCGGCAAGCTGCAGCGTTTCGCGCTGCGCAAGATGGCCTGAACCGGCAACAAGGAAATTCCATGGCAGCCCCTTTCATCAGCCAGGTCGAAGTCCGCTTCCGTCATTGCGATCCGGCGGGCATCGTTTTCTACCCTCGCTACTTCGAGATGATCAATGACTTTGTCGAGGAATGGTTCGACAAGGGCATGGGGTTGCCGTTTCATGCGCTGCACGTGGAGCGGCACATCGGCACGCCGATGGCGTCGGTGCAGTGCGATTTCAGCGCGCCCAGCCGCTGGCACGAGCGTCTGCGCCAGGTGCTGGAAGTACAGCGCATCGGCGGCGCGTCGTTCAAGGCGCTGGTGCGCTTCGAGGGGCCGGATGGCCAGTTGCGCTTGTCGGCGACGCTGACGATCGTAACGGTGGATTTGCGGACGATGAAGTCCATGCCGCTGCCTGCGGATCTGCGGGAACGCATGCAGGCTTATCTGGTTCCCGCAGCGTAAGCGGCGGGGATCGTTTGCTTTTCTTAAATATAGGATGACGTTATGAAAATTCTGCAACCGCCGGATTGGATGGCGCCCCGGGGCTATTCGAATGGCGTGCTCACCGAGATGCAGGTGGGCAGCAAGCTCGTATTTGTGGGCGGGCAGGTGGGGTGGAATGGCCAGCAGCAGTTCGAGACCGACGATCTGGCGGAGCAGGTGCGCCAGACGCTGGCGAACATCGTCGCGATTCTGGCCGAGGGCGGCGCCAAGCCTGAGCATATCGTCCGGATGACGTGGTACGTGACGGACAAGAACGAGTATGTGGCGGCTTATCCCGCCATCGGCAAGCACTATCGTGAGTACATCGGCCGGCATTTCCCGGCGATGACGGCCGTGGAGGTGGCGGACCTGGTCGAGGACCGCGCCAAGGTGGAGATTGAGGTTACTGCCGTGGTGCCGGCGCAGTAATCGCCGGTTGCTCCTGAGCGCCGAGGGCCGGCTATCGCCTGGCCTTCGGCGTTTTTTTTGCAGGCTTCTTGAGCGCTGGGGCTCGATACAATCGATCCATCAACCAAGGAGCCTGCCTCATGTCCCTGAACTCTGACGCGGTACGCCTGTTCCTGGGCGTGGTGGACGCCGGATCCCTCAGCGCCGCCGCCGAGCTTCTGGGCCATACTGCGTCGGGCGTCAGCCGCGGCCTGTCGCGGCTTGAGGAAGAGCTCGGCGTCATCCTGATCAACCGCACCACCCGGCGCATGGAACTGACCGAGGAGGGCAAGCATTTCCTGCCCAAGGCCCGGCACATCGTCGCGTCGCTGGACGAAGCCGAGGATTGCATGCGCATGGTGCATCAGCGCCCGGCGGGCCGCTTGCGGGTGGATGCGTCGGTGCCCGTCATGCTGCATTGCGTGGTGCCGCTGGTGGCGGAGTTCCGGCACGAGTATCCGGCGATCACGCTCGAACTCACCAGCAACGACCGCATCGTGGACCTCATGGAACACCGCACCGACGTGGCGCTGCGCATGGGGCCGCTGACGGATTCCACCCTGCATGCGCGCACGCTGCGGCCGTCGCCGCGCTGGGTGATGGCCAGCCCGGACTACGTGGCCCGGCGCGGCGCGCCGCAGACGGTGGAGGACCTGGCGGCGCATGAAGTGCTGGGTTTCACCCAGCCTGAGAGCCTGAACGTCTGGCCCTTGCGCCACGCGGGCGGGTCCAGCTATCTGGCGGTGCCGACGCTGGCGACGTCCAGCGGCGAGACGCAGCGGCAACTGGCGGTGCGCGGCGTGGGCATCGCCTGCCTGTCTGACTTCGTGGTGCGCGAGGACGTCAAGGCCGGCCGGCTGGTGAAGCTGATGGAAGCCGCGCACACGGACTATCTGCAGCCCATGCACGCGGTGTATCACCGCAACACGCAGCTCTCGCGGCGCATCGCCTGCTTCCTGGATTTCTTCGCGGCGCGGATCTGAACCCGCGCCGCGCTTGGCATGGCGTCTAGGCGTGCAAGGCGCGGCCAAAGGCCGACAGCACCGATTCGTGCAGCGTTTCCGACAGGGTCGGGTGCGCGAACACGGTGTGCATCAGGTCTTCTTCCGTGGCTTCCAGCGAGGCCGCCACGCCGTAGCCCGTGATCAGCTCGGACGCTTCGGGGTGGATGATGTGCGCACCCAGCAGCTCGCCGCTCTTGGCGTCGAACACCGTCTTCACCAGTCCCTGGTCCTCGCCCATGGCGATCGCCTTGCCGTTGCCGGCGAAGGTGAACTTGCCCACGCGGATGTCGCCGCCGGTCTTGGCGGCGTGTTCGCGGGCGCGGGCTTCGCTCATGCCGATGCTGGCGACCTGCGGGTACGAGTAGGTGCAGGCCGGGATGCGCAACGGATCGATGGGATGCGCGGGCCTGCCGGCGATGGCTTCCACGCACAGCACGGCTTCGTGGCTGGCCTTGTGAGCAAGCCACGGCGCGCCCGCCACGTCGCCGATGGCATAGACGCCGGGCTCGCCCGTGCGGCACAGGCCGTCGGTGACGATGTGGGTCTTCTCCACCTTGACGCGGGTCTGCTCCAGGCCCAGGTTCTCGACGTTGCCGACGATGCCGGCGGCGACGATGACGCGGTCCACTTCCAACTCGCTGCGCTTGCCTTGCTGGTCCAGCGTCACCTTCACGCCGCTCGCGGTCAGCGAGGACGAGGCCACGGCGCAGTGCGTCAGTACCCGGATGCCTTGCTTTTCGAAGACCTTGCGCGCCAGCGCCGAGATCTCGGCGTCTTCCTGCGGCAGGATTTCCGCAGTCATGTCGATCAGCGTGACTTCCGCGCCCACGGCGCGGTAGAAGCTGGCGAACTCCGCGCCAATGGCGCCCGCGCCCACCACCAGCAGCGACTTCGGAATCTCGGCCGGGACCAGCGCCTGGCGGTAGGCCCAGACGCGTTCGCCCAGGGGCAGCGCCGGCAGCTCGCGGGCGCGCGCGCCCGTGGCCAGGATGATGTGCTTGGCCGACAGCGTGCTGCCGTTGTCCAGCGCCAGGCGGCCGCCGCCCGCCAGCTTGGCGCTGGCGGCGAACACGGTCACGCCGTTCTTCTTCATCAGGTGCGCCACGCCCTGGCCCAGGCGGCCTGCCACCTTGCGTGAACGCGCCACCATGGCGGCCAGGTCCGGACGCGCTTCGCCCGCGCCCGCGACTCCGTAGTGCGCCGCCTCGCGGCAGGCGCGCAGCACGGTGGCGCTTTGCAACAGCGCCTTGGTGGGGATGCAGCCCCAGTTCAGGCAGATGCCGCCGAGTTCGGCGCGTTCCACCAGCGCGACCGACATGCCCAGCTGGGCCGCACGGATGGCCGCGACATAGCCGCCGGGGCCGCCGCCCACCACGACGAGATCAAACGTAGTCTTGGTCATGGCGGGGCTCACAGCAGGATGCGCACGGGGTTTTCGATCAGCGTGCGGAAGGCGGCCAGCCAGCGCGCGCCCACCGCGCCGTCCACCACGCGGTGGTCCGCGGACAAGGTAACGGTCATGACGGTGGCGGCGGCCAATTGGCCGTCGCTGTCCACCACCGGACGCTTTTCTGCCGCGCCCACCGCCAAGATGGCGGCCTGCGGCGGATTGATGATGGCGGCGAACTGGCTGATGCCGTACATGCCCAGGTTGCTGACGGTCAGCGAGCCGCCGGTGAATTCCTCGGGCTTGAGCCGGTTGATCTTGGCGCGTCCGGCCAGCTCGACGATTTCGCCTGCAATGGCGGACAAGGATTTCACGTCGGCATCGCGCACGATGGGCGTGACCAGGCCGCCGTCGGTCGCCACCGCCACCGAGATGTCGGCGCCGGCATGGTATTCGACCGCGTCCTCGTGCCAGCTGGCATTGACCTCCGGCACTTCGCGCAGGGCCAGCGCGGCCGCGCGCACGATGAAGTCATTGACCGACAGTTTCACCGCGCCGCCCTGGTTGGCCTGGGCGCGCAGCGCCAGCAGCGCGTCCATCCGGCAATCCACCGTCAGGTAGAAGTGCGGCACGTTCTGCTTGCTCTCGGTGAGACGGCGGGCGATGGCGCGGCGCATGCCGGTATGCGGCACGCGGCGCGCGGCGGGACGGCCGGCCAGCGCTGCGGGCGCCGCGGCCGGGGCGCGGTCGCGCGCCGCTTCCACGTCGCGGCGCACGATGCGGCCGTGCGGACCGGTGCCGGTCACGCCCAGC
>NZ_JAOCAT010000061.1:0-12897 GCF_029839485.1 Achromobacter sp. GD03932 | reverse complement strand
GCCGCCGCCGTCGTGGGGATCGACGATGACCGCGCCGCTCGGGGTATAGACGGCACAGCCCGTCAGCAAGGAAGCCAGCAAGGCAAGACTGCACAGGATCTTCATATCGGTGTTCAAAGTTGTGGACGCTGCGAGTGTATGGAGGCGCGCTGCAACCAGGGCTGTACCTTTGTAACCGTGTGCGGACCCATTTTCCTGGTACTTACCCTAGGTTCATCATTTTTCTGTCGATTTCGCGTCTTGCCGTTCGTCGTGCCAGTACAAGCCCCCCTTCGGGCCTTGTTTACCGAATCCAGGAGTCACAGGAATGCGATACATGATCATCGTCCGCGCCACGGCGGACAGTGAAGCCGGCGTGATGCCGCAGGAAAGCCTGCTGGGCGCCATGGCGTCCTATCACGAGGCGCTGGCCAAGGCTGGCGTGCTGTTGGACGCCAATGGCTTGCACCCCTCCTCCAAGGGCTGGCGAGTGCAGTACGACAAGGATCAGCGCACGGTGGTCGACGGCCCGTTCGCCGAGACCAAGGAGTTGATCGCCGGCTACACCATGATCCAGGTGCGCTCGCGCGAGGAAGCCATGCAATGGGCGCTGCGCTTTCCCCAGCCTTTCCCCGGCCAGTCCTGCGCCGTCGAAGTGCGCCAGGTCTTCGAGCTGGACGACTTCGGCCCCAGCGAGGGCGTCGAACGCTTCCGGCAGATACCCGGCAACGGCCAATGAGCACGCTCGCCGCCTTCACCATCAACGGACCTGATTCATGCTGAAAACCTTGTTGCTCATCGTCCTGGCCGCCATCGCGCTGGTGCTGGCCTACGCGGCCACGCGCCCGGACACCTTCCGCGTCGAACGCAGCGCGCGCATCCAGGCGCCGCCGGCGCGCGTGTTCCCGCTGATCAATGACCTGCACGCGTTCAACACCTGGAACCCCTACGAAAAGAAAGATCCGGCGATCAAGGGCACCTATGGCGCCGTGACGGCGGGCCCGGGCGCAACCTACGCCTGGGAAAGCAAGGAAGTGGGCGTGGGTGAAATGCAGATCGAAACGGCCGTGCCGGATTCGTCCGTGGCCTTGCGGCTGACCTTCGTGAAGCCCTTCTCCGCCGTCAACCAGGTCAACTTCACCCTGACGCCGGCCGGCGACGGCACACAAGTCACCTGGGCCATGGAAGGCCGGCTGAACTACGTCGCCAAACTGATGCATCTCTTTTTCAACATGGACAGCATGGTCGGGAAGGACTTCGAAGACGGGCTGGCCAACCTCAAGACCCTGGCAGAAAAGCGCCAGGACTCACACTAAAAAGGAAGCGGGAACATCATGCACAACCAGATCTTCGTCAATCTCCCCATCAACGACATGCAGAAATCGCAGGCTTTCTTCAAGAGCCTGGGCTTCAGCTTCAATCCGCAGTTCACCAACGACCAGGGCGCCTGCATGGTCGTGAGCGACAGCATCTACGTCATGCTGCTGGTGAAGGACTTTTTCCAGACCTTCACCGGCAAGCCGGTGGCCGACGCCACCAAGACCACCGAGGTGCTGATCGCGCTGTCCTGCGACAGCCGCGCCGCAGTTGACGAACAGGTGAAGCGCGCGCTCGCCGCCGGCGGCACCGCTCCGCGCCAGCCGCAGGATCACGGCTTCATGTACGCCCATGGCTTCGAGGACCTGGACGGCCATGTGTGGGAGCTGATTTACATGGTCCCCGGCGAAGTGCCCAACGCATGACGCGGGAGGCCGTGCATCGCGCCATCGAGGCGGTCTGGCGGATCGAGTCCGCCAGCGTCATCGCCGGCGTCGCGCGCCTGGTGCGCGACGTCGGACTGGCTGAAGAGCTGGCGCAGGATGCCTTGGTCGCCGCCCTGGAACGCTGGCCCGAAACCGGCGTGCCGGACAACCCGGGAGCGTGGCTGATGACTACCGCCAAGAATCGCGCGCGCGACCGCCTGCGGCTGGACGCGCTGCATACGCGCAAGCACGAGCAGATCGGGCACGAGCTGGAGGCCCTGCAGGCCGACGTCGAACCTGATTTCGTCGACGCGCTGGACGCCGCGCGCCAGGACGACATCGGCGACGACCTGCTGCGGCTGGTGTTCACGGCCTGCCATCCGCTGCTGTCCACCGAGGCGCGCGTGGCGCTCACCCTGCGCCTCTTGGGCGGGTTGACCACGGCCGAGATCGCGCGCGCCTTCCTGGCATCCGAATCCACCATCGCGCAGCGCATCGTGCGCGCCAAACGCAGCCTGTCCGCGGCCAACGTGCCGTTTGAAGTCCCGCGGGCCGAGGAGCGCGCGCCGCGCCTGGCGTCGGTGCTGGAAGTCATCTACCTGATATTCAACGAGGGCTATTCGGCCACTTCGGGCGATGACTGGATGCGCCCGGCGCTGTGCGACGAAGCGTTGCGACTGGGCCGCATCCTGACCCAGCTGGCGCCGGGCGAAAGCGAAGTCCATGGACTGGCGGCGCTGATGGAATTGCAGGCCTCTCGCCTGCATGCCCGCACCGACGCGCAAGGCCGCCCCGTCCTGCTGATGGAGCAGGACCGCGGCCGCTGGGATCCCTTGCTGATCCGCCGCGGGCTGGCGGCGTTGGCGCTGTCGGACAGCCTGGGCGCGCCGCGCGGCCCTTATGCCTTGCAGGCCGAGCTGGCCGCCTGCCATGCCCGCGCGCGTACGCCCGAGGACACCGACTGGCCGCGCATCGTGGCCTTGTACGACGCGCTGGCGCAAGCCATGCCCTCGCCGGTGGTGGAGCTGAACCGCGCAGTGGCCGTGGGCATGGCGTTCGGCCCCCAGGCCGGGCTGGACCTGGCCGACCATTTGGCCGAGGAGCCCGCCCTGGCCAATTACCATTGGCTGCCCAGCGTGCGCGCGGACCTGCTGGCCAAGCTGGGGCGCCGCGCCGAAGCGCGCGCCGAGTTCGAACGCGCGGCCGGCATGACGCGCAATGCGCGCGAGCGGGAATTGCTGCTGGCGCGGGCGCGCGACATGTCCGACTCCTAGGCGCGCCGGTCCGGGCGCCGCGGACCCGGCCGGCATGCTTAAATCCCTCCATGCGCCCCGCCGATCATGTCCCGTCCGACCTGGCCGCGCCCGTCATGCCGGGCGTGCCGCAGGCGTTCGAGCATCCCGGCGACCGCGCCGAGTTCCGGCAGGCGACGCACCTGCCCGGCGTGGAGCTGTATCGCGCGCACATCATCCGCTACGCCTTCGAACCTCACACCCATGAAGCCTACGGGCTGGGCGCGATCGAGTCCGGCGTCGAGCGCTTCCGCTACCGCGGCGCGGAGCATCTGGCGCCCTCGGGCTCGGTGGTGCTGATGAACCCCGATGAATTGCACACCGGCCGCGCCGAAACCGAGGGTGGCTGGCGCTACCGCATGGTCTACCTGGACCCCGACGTGGTGGCCCGCGTCACCGGCGAAAGCGGCTGGTGGTTCGATACGGCCGTCGGCCATGACGCGGCCGGCGCGCAGCGCGTCACCGCGCTGCTGGACACCTTGTGGCAGGCGCGCGAACCGCTGGCTTTCGATAGCGCCTTGTACGCGCTGCTGGCTGAATTCCGCCGCCACGCGCGCGTGCCGCGGGCGGCCCGTGACGAAGGCGCGCCGCGCTTCGCGCCCGTCATCGACTACCTGCGCGCCAATCTGGCCCACCGCCTGACGCTGGATGAACTCGCGGCCGTGGCCGGACTCAGCCCTTTTCATTTTCTGCGCAGCTTCCAGGCGCAGTACCACGCCACGCCGCAGCAGATGCTGATGGCGCTGCGGCTGTTCGAGGCCAAGCGCCGGCTGGCCGCCGGCGAATCGCCGGCCCAGGTGGCGCTGGCCTCGGGGCTGACCGATCAGGCCCACCTGACCCGCGCCTTCTCGCGCCGCTACGGCGTCACACCCGCCCGTTATCAGAAGCAAGTCCGCGCCTGAACTCCGCACCGCAATCTGGTACAAGACGCGCCGCCCGCCCGCTGGCTAGACTGCCGCCATTCGTGACCTGGAGCGACGTCGTATGTGGGCTGGAACCCTTTATGCCCTGGCCGCCGGCCTGATGTGGGGGCTGGTGTTCGTTGGGCCCCTGTTGCTGCCGGAATACCCTGCCGCGCTGCAATCCGTGGCGCGCTACCTGGCGTTCGGCCTGATCGCCCTGCCGCTGGCCTGGCTGGACCGCCGCGGCCTGCGCCAGTTGCAGCGCGCCGACTGGATCGAAGCGCTGAAGCTCGCCGCCATCGGCAACCTGCTCTATTACCTGTGCCTGGCCAGCGCCATCCAGCGCGCGGGCGGCCCCTTGCCCACCATGATCATCGGTACGCTGCCGGTGGTCATCGCCATCAGCGCCAACCTGCGCAACGCGCGCCGCGACGGCCGGCTGCCCTGGAAGCGGCTGGCGCCCGCGCTGGCCTTGATCGCGCTGGGCATTGCCTGCGTCAATCAGGTCGAATTGCAGGCCTTGCGCCAGGATGCCGACGCCGACATGTCGCGCTACGCCATCGGCGCGCTGCTGGCGCTGGGCGCGGTGGCCTGCTGGACCTGGTATCCGCTGCGCAACGCGGACTGGCTGCGCGCTCATCCCGACCGCAGCCCGCGCACCTGGGCCACCGCCCAGGGCGTGGCGACATTGCCGCTGGCGCTGGCGGGCTATGCGGTCCTATGGGCAGGCATGGCGGCGTCCGGCAGCGCCTTTCCCATGCCAGCCGGCCCCAGGCCCGAGGTCTTCCTGGCCTTGATGGCCATCATCGGCCTGTTCGCGTCCTGGCTGGGCACCTTGTGCTGGAACGAAGCCAGCCAGCGCCTGCCCACCGCGCTGGCGGGGCAATTGATCGTGTTCGAAACGCTGGCGGCGCTGGCCTATGCCTACATCCTGCGCGGACAGATGCCCCAGCCGCTGACGCTGATCGGCATCGCCTGCCTGATGGTGGGCGTGCTGCGCGCCGTGCGGGTCAAGCCGGAGCCCGTGCCTGCGGCGGCATAGGCGCGCGCACCCTAGTCCAACAGCAATTCCGGCAAGCGCCGCAGATCGTCGATGACGTCCGATGCGCCTTCGTCCAGCAAGCGCTGGCGCTGGTCCGGCCCGTTATGCGTAGCGCCCACGTAGCCGATGGCGCGCATGCGCGCGGCGCGGGCGGCGCGCACGCCGGGGACGCTGTCCTCCACCACCACGCAATCCAGGATTGCGGCGCGCATCTGCCGGGCGGCAAAGAGAAACACGTCCGGCGCCGGCTTGCCGTGCGCGACCTGCGCGGTGCTGAATATATTGGGCGTGAACTCGTCCCAAAGACCCACCAGCTTCAGGGCCGCCTCCAGCTTGGGCGGCGTGCTGCTGGAGGCCACGCAGACCTGCAGGCTGCGCTCGCGCAGCATGCGAACCGTCTGCAGCGCGCCGGGCAGCGCGCGCAATTCCTGGCGGAAGATGGCTTCCAGCCCGTCCGCATATTCGCGCGCAAAGCCTTCGGGCAAGCTGCGGGCGTTTTCCTGTTGCAGGGTCCGCCACATGTCCGCGTCGGGAATGCCGGCGAAGCGGCGCGCGGCGTCCTCGGGCGTGATGGCGATGCCATGCCCGGCCAGCGCCCGCGATTGGGCGCGCGCCGCGATGATCTCGCTATCGATCAGGACGCCGTCGCAGTCGAAGATGACCAGGCTGGGGGCAGGCGTATGCATGGTGGCTCCATTTCAGGACAAGTTCCCATGATATGCCTGGCTCGTGACACCACCGCGCGATCCGCGCCGCCTACATCCCCGGACCTTTGAGGCGCCGCAAGCGCCACGCCAGAAACACCCCGCCCAATCCGGCGGCCGCGACGATAAGCGACGCCACCGACCAGCCGTAGCGGTCGATCGCGCCGCCCACCGCCACCGGGCCGATCACCTGCCCCAGGCCGCTGCCCTGCATCACCAGCCCCACCGAAGCCGGCGTCAGCGCCGGCCGCGGCGCCAGCAACGGCGCCGTGCCCAGCAGCGTGGCCGGTATCAGTCCGCCCACGGCCGAGAACAGCACGCACAGCAGGAAGGTGGGCATGGCCGGCAACACCGAGCGGAAGATCAGCAGCGCCACCGCGCCCATGACCAGGCTGGCGCAGGCGATCAGGGTGGAACGCCGCCAACCGTGCGCCAGCAGCACGCCCGCGCCCAGGTTGCCGACCACGTTGGCGGCGCTGGCGATGGCGCTGTACAGGCCGGCGGTCGCCAGCGGCAGGCCCAGCTGTTCGGTCAGCAGCACGGGCAAGAACGTGAACAGCGCGAAGAACATCAGGCTGTAAAGCGTGAACGACAGCGCCAGCAGGCGCGGACCGGGCGCGCCCATGGTATCGGCCGTGTCCTGACGCAAGCCCCGCCACGACAGGCTGGCGCCGCCCGGCGTGGCTGGCGCCAGCGCCGCCACGCACACCATGGCCACCAGCACCGCCGCGCCCGCGCACCACCAATAGGCCTGCCAGCCGCTGAAGGCCTGCGAGGCCAGCATCGCAATCGCCATCCCGGCCGGCATGTAACAGCTCCATAGCGCGAAGGCGAAGTCGCGGGTGGCGGCCGACACCATGCGTTGCAGGGCCGCGGGTCCGGCCACGGTAATCATCAGAAAGCCCAGCCCCTCCACCACCCGCGAGACCAGCAGGACGCTATAGGCGGTCGCCATGGCGCCCATCACGGAGCCTACCGCCGTCGCCGCCAGGCCCGCCAGCAGCATGCGCCGCGCGCCGTAGCGGTTGATGACCCCGCCCGCGGCAATGCCGCCGACCAGGCCCAGGATCGAGAACACCGCGGCCAGCGCCCCGATGGAGGCCAGATCCAGCCCCATGTCCTTGCGCAGCAAGGGCGCGGCGATGATGACCTTGCCCACTTGCAGCGCCGCAACCACCCCAGCCCCCACGATGGCCAGCACCGCCGACCAGCGCGTTCCTTCCTTGCCCATCCTTGTCTCCCTTGTTCTACGACCCAGCCAGGATGCCAGCGCAAACCGATCCTGGTAAGTGATAATCTTTTGATGGAATTGATCGATTGGATAGATCAGCCGGCAGAATGATAGACGCCCTGACCCTGGACCAGTTGCGCGTATTCGCCGCCGTGGCCGACGCCGGCAGTTTCCGCGCGGCCGCGCGCCGCCTGGCGCGCGTGCAATCGGCCGTCAGCCACGCCATCGCCAACATGGAAGCGCAGCTGGGCGTGACCCTGTTCGACCGTAGCGGCCACCGGCCCGTGATGACGCCGCAAGGCGCGGCCCTGCTGGTCAACGCCCGCGACATCCTGCTGCGCGTGGACGCCATGCGCGCCCGCGCCCAGGGCCTGGGCGAAGGCGTGGAGCTGGAGCTGTCGCTGGCGGTGGACACGCTGTTTCCGATCGCTGACGTAGGCGCCGCCCTGAACGCCCTGCGCGCGGCCTACCCGTCCGTCGCCGTCCGCGTTTCCGTGCTGCCTCTGGGCGGTCCGGTGGAAGCCCTGCTGACGCGCAGCCATACGCTGGCCATCGTCGCGGGCGACCATTTTCGCCATCCGCGCGTCGTGATGCAGGCGCTGTCGTCCGTACAGATGGTGGCGGTGGTCGGCGCCGGGCATGCGCTGGCGCAGCGCGTCGCCGCCGACATGCCGCTGGGCCCGGCCGAACTCGCCGACCATGTGCAGATCGTGCAGATGGACCCTTCCTCCCTGACCCAGGGCCGGGACTTCGCGGTGCTGTCGCCGCAGACTTGCCGCGTCAGCGGCCAGGACACCAAGCATGCGCTGATCCTGGCGGGCGTGGGCTGGGGCCGGCTGCCCTACTGGCAGGTGGAGCGCGACCTGGCCGAAGGCCGGTTGCTGCGCCTGCCGACCGACAGCCTGGGGCGCGGCAGCCAGGTGGTCAGCGAAACCTATCTGGCGCACCGCATCGACCAGCCGCTGGGACCGGCCGCCCGCGTGCTGGCGGGCGCCTTGCGCGCCGCCGTCCATCAGGGCTTGGACGACGCGGGCGCACGCGCATAGCTGACGCCCATGCCGGCGCGCACGTCGTTCTGGATGCCGTAGGGCGGAATCGGGTAGCGCAGGCCATTCGCCGACAGCGCCTTCATGCCCTCGATGGCGATGGGCAGGTAGCGCGGCGGCAAGGCCATCAGCATTTCCTCGTCGGGCACGCCGCCGTAGCGGCGCTCGGCGTAACAGGGCAAGGACAGGCTGGGCTCGCCGGTGGCGAGCGCGCGACCCCAGGAGTCGGCACAGGCCGTTTCGCCCACCACGCTCCAGTCGAAGCGCCGGTAGTTCTTCCATTGCAAGCCATTGATGAGGATGATCATCTGGCCCGGCGTGGCGTAGATCAGGCAGATGTCCGGCGGGTCCAGCCGGCCCGCCGCCAGCGGCGACGCCACCAGCCCGCGGTACTTTCCCGCCGGCACACAGGACAGCGCCTCCTGGCGCGCCTGGGCGTCTTCCTGCGTGGCGTGCCAGACGCCCACGTACTCCTCGCCGCGCTTCCAGGCCTCGTCCTGCGGCCCCAGGCCGACCACGGCGCGGCATTGCGCGCCGACCAGGTCGTCACCCGTGATCCCCACCGTCCAGCCCAGCCTGGCGGCCATGCCCACGATCTGGTCGGTGGTGTGCGTGGCTTGCGGGCGCCGCAGGCCCTTGACCGCGGCCATCTCGTCTTCACGCTCGTAGAGCTTCATGCCGATGACCGTGGTCTTCAGGCGCAGCAATTTGTTCAGGTCATCGACCAGCGATGCCCAGTTCAGTGTCGTCTCTTCCATGCCCGTCCCTTGGACTGTTGTGCGCGGACTTTGCCGCATTGCCGCAGATTGATCGCGGTCAGCGATGACTATAACGAATCGCCCGCCGGGCCCCTGATTGATCTATCGTGGATGGCGGCAAACCCGCCCGCCGCAAACGCGCAGGACACACCCCGGCTTCCAAGGAGCCCGACATGAACCGTTTCGAACAGAAGACCGTCCTGATCACCGGCGGCACCAGCGGCATCGGCCTGGCCGCCGCCCAGGCCTTCGCCGCCGAAGGCGCCCGTGTTGTCGTCACCGGCCGCGACGCCGCGGTGCTCAAGCAGGTGCGCGCCAGCCTGGGCTCGCATGCGCTGGCGCTGCGCAACGACGCCGGCGCCCCCGGCGCGCCCGCTGCGCTGGCGGCTGAACTGCGCCAGGCCGGCATCCGCCTGGACGCCGTCTTCATCAACGCCGGCGTGGCCCGCTTCGCGCCGCTGGCCGAAGCCACCGAAGCGCTCTGGGACCAGACCTTCTCGACCAACGTCAAGGGCGCCTTCTTCCAGTTGCAGGCGCTGGATCCGCTGCTCAATCCGGGCGCGTCCATCGTGCTCAACGGCTCGATCAACGCCCGCATCGGCATGCCCGCCTCGTCGATCTATGCCGCCAGCAAGGCCGCGCTGATTTCGCTGGCCAAGACCTTGTCGGCCGAGCTGCTGCCGCGCGGCATACGCGTCAACGTCATCAGCCCCGGGCCGGTCGCCACGCCGATCTACGACAAGCTGGGTCTGGATGCGGCGGCGCTGGAGAAGACCGCCGCCAGCATCCGCGCCCAGGTGCCGCTGGGACGCTTCGGCACGCCACAGGAAATCGCCTCCACGGTGCTGCACCTGGCCTCGCCCGAGTCCGCCTTCATCGTGGGCACGGAGATCATCGCGGACGGGGGCATGAGCCAGCTGTAGTCGCTGGCCGGCCGGGCTTGGCGCAAGCGCACCTGCCGATACCCGCGGCTAGGCGCCGATGGAACGCAGCGCGCGCTTGCAAATCCGCTGCGTCGCCTCGGCCGGCCTGCCCTTGGACCAGCGCGCGCAGACCTCCCGCACCCAGTCCGGCTGGTCCTTGCTGGCGTCGTTCAGCCAGTTCGCCACCGAGTCCTGCACATAGACGGCCGGATCGGCCCGCAGCGGCTCCAGCAGCGGCAACGCGCGGCCGGGATCGGCCTTCAAGGCCGCGATATGCGCGCACCAGACCCCACGCGGCCGCAGCGATTCACTGGCGAACCGGCGCACGCGTTCGGACGCATCCGCGGTCCAGGGCCGCAGCAGTTCCACTGCAGCGGCCAGTTCCGCCGCCAGTTGCGGACGCAGCGCCAGCCAGGCCCATTCCCTTACGCCGAAATGCGCGTCATCGGCCAGCGGCCGGATCAGCGCCAGCCGCTGCTCCAGGCTCAGGTCCGGCATTGCGCCGACCATGAAGCAGGCCCATCCCCGGATGGTATCCGAGCGGTGATCGCGCAGTTGCTCGAAGGCGTCCGCACCCAGGCCGTCCAGCAGCGTCCGCGCCGCCACGGCCATGCGCTTGGAGATTCCCGTCGCAGCCTGCGCGCGCAGAACGGCGATGGCTTCGGCGCCGACCTGCGGCGCGGCTGCCTGCATCAATTCGGCAAAGTCCACCGCCAGGCATTCGGTCAGGTTGCGCGCCGGCTCGCCCGCGTTCAACTGCGCCAGGCGTTCGGCGCTGATGTCCTTCACGCCCCGGCCCGTCGGCGCAGCAGCTGCTTTCTTGGTCATTGCATGGTCTCCTGTCCCGCGGCCCGGCCCGCGTCGGTTCCCTGCCAGATCTTGCCCAGCAGCGCGCGCAAGCTGGCCCGGTCCGCTGGGCCCAAGCCCGCGAACAAGGCGCCTATCCAGTCCGTATGCGTCTTGAACAGCTGCGCGGCCTCGGCCCGCCCCTTGGCGCTCAGCTTCACCACGATCTTGCGCCGGTCGTCCTTGCCCGCGCGGCGCGAGACGAAACCATCGCGCTCCAAGCCGTCCAGCAGGCCGGTGACCGTGGCCCGCGTGACACCCGCGCCATCGGCCAGCTCGTGCGGCGACATGCCGTCGGCCTGCTCGTGCAGCAGGAACAGCAGCACGAACTTCCCCTCCGACAACTGGCGCGGCGCCAGCCGGGCAGCGCAATCGCGGTCGATGGCGTTGGCCAGCGACAGCAGCTGAAAGCAAAGGGCTATGCCGTCGGCCGACGCCAGGCCGCGCCTGGCGGCGACGTCGAGCAGCGCGCGGTGCTTGGGTTCAAGCATGTGTTGTGGGTCTTGCATGAGTAATCCAGCCCTGGTGATTCTCGATGCCATTATAGTAAGGCGCCTAACCATATCTGCGCAAGACGGATCGATGGCTTCGAACCGCTATCATCCCGGCTATCTCAGCGATCAGTGACTGAATCCATGCCCTTGCCTTCCCGCGTGACCCTGCGCCGCATGCAGGAAGATGACATCCCCATGCTGCTAGCCATGGAGTCCGATCCCGAGGTCATGCGCTACAGCACCGGCGTCAAACCTGCAGACGAAGCGCGGCGGCAGGAGCTGCTGGCATGGCTGCGCGAACCGCTGACCAGGCTTGGCCACTGGGCAATCACAGTAGACGGCGCCGCCGTGGGCTGGGTGAGTCTGGTCCCTTTGGCTGGCACGGACAGCATCCAGCTTGCCTATCGGCTGCAACGCGCGGCTTGGGGAAAGGGATATGCGAGCCAGGCAGCGAAGCAGTTGTGCGAGTACGCCTGGCGCGAGACGGAAGTTTCCGAACTGGTCGCGGTTGTCTGGCCCGACAACCAAGCCTCCGTACGTGTCCTGGAAAAGCTCGGGTTTGCGTTCCGGTCGCGCGAATGCCACTACGACCGCGAAACCATCGTCTATACACTGCCGCGTCCTGCCGCTGGATCCGACCGATTCCCGCGGCCTTGATCCCCGCCCTCCTGCGCGCCATTCCTGCAGATATACGCCATGACCTATCCCGTCCTTCCCGCCTCCGAATTCTTCGCCGCCCGCGTCGTGCCCGAACTGCTGGTGTCGGACATCCACAAAAGCCTGCATTTCTGGTGCGGGCTTTGCGGGTTCTCGATAGCCTACGACCGCCCGGAAGACCGTTTCGCCTACCTGGACAAGAACGGCTCCCAGGTCATGCTTGAGGAATACGGCCACGGCAGGAACTGGATCACCGGCCCGCTGGAATCGCCCCTGGGACGCGGAATCAATCTGCAGATCGAGGTGCCCGCGATCATGCCGATCGTCGATGCCTTGCGCGTCACAGGCTGGCCGCTGTACATGCAGCCCGAGGAAAAGTGGTATCGCGCCGGAACCACGGAGGTGGGCGTGCACCAGTTCCTGGTGCAGGATCCGGACGGTTATCTCATCCGCTATTCGGCGGGCCTGGGCCGGCGCGACATTCAGGCAGAGGGCTGAAGCAAGGCGGCTCGGGAGGCGGCGCGCCGGCCGCCCCCGCCTTTTACCGGTACAGCACCGTCGGCAGCCACAGGCCGATGCCCGGGAACACGTACAGCAGGAAGATCGCCACCACCTGGATCCCCATGAACGGCATCATGCCCAGGAAGATCTGGTTCAGCGTCACGTGCGGCGGCGACACGCCCTTCAGGTAGAACGCCGACATGGCGACCGGGGGCGACAGGAAGGCCGTCTGCAGGTTCAGCGCGACCAACAGGCCGAAGAACAGCGGGTCGATGCCGAAGGTGTTGAGCAGCGGCACGAAGATGGGCATGAAGATCACGATGATCTCGGTCCACTCCAGCGGCCAGCCCAGCAGGAAGATGATGACCTGCGCCAGCAGCAGGAACTGCAGCTGCGACAATCCCAGCGACAGCACCCATTCCTCGATGATGCGCTGTCCGCCCAGCAGCGCGAACGCCGCCGAGAAGATCGATGAGCCGACGAACAGCCAGCACACCATGGCGCTGGTCTTGGCCGTCAGGTACACCGATTCGCGCAGCACCGGCAGGTTCAGCCGCCGGTACGCCAGCGCCAGCAGCGCACCGCCCATGGCGCCCATGGCCGCGGCCTCGCTGGGCGTGGCCAGGCCGAAGGCGATGGAGCCCAGCACCGCCGCGATCATCACGGCCAGCGGAAAGAACGACGCCATCAGCATCTTGAAGATTTCCATGCGCGCCCAGGTCAGCATCGCATAGAACGCCACCAGGATGGCCGCGCATATGGCCGCGAAGATCCAGAAGC
>NZ_JAOCAT010000060.1:0-15014 GCF_029839485.1 Achromobacter sp. GD03932 | reverse complement strand
CGGATTCCGTCGGGCTTATCGACGCCCCGCGCCTCCCGGGCCACCGACGCACCGGGCGTCTTAAGAACCAACGACGCCCATCAAGACAAACCAATCAATTCAAACTAGCACCCGAGATCTTCACAATCTCCTGATACTTCGCCTTCTCGCTCTTGACGAACTCGGCAAACGCCTCAGGCGTCATCGGCGCAGCCTCAGACCCCATCGTCAGCAAGCGCTGCTTCACATCCGCCTGCTGCATCGCCTCCGAGTAAGCCTTGTTCAGCTTCGCCACCACCGGCGCCGGCGTACCGCCCGTCGTGAACACTCCGAACCAGGTCCCCAGGTCAAAACCCTTGATCCCCGACTCTTCCACCGTAGGCACATCCGCCAGCAGCGACGAACGCTTGGCGGTGGTCACGGCCAATGCCTTGACCTTGCCGTCCTTGATCAGCGGCGCCGAAGCCGCCAGGTTATCGAACATGAAATCCGACTGGCCCGACAGCAACGCCAGCTGCGCAGGCGCCGCGCCCTGGTAAGGAATGTGCTCGACATTGATCCCCGCGCGCGCCTTCAACAGCTCGCCCGACAGATGGCCCGCGCTGCCATTGCCGCCCGAACCGTAGTTCAGCTTGCCCGGATTCTTCTTGGCGTAGTCGATCAGATCGGCCAGCTTCTCGATCTTGTTCTTCTGCGCGAACTCGACGTTCATCACCAGCACATTGGGCACCGAGGCCACGATGGTCACCGGCGCGAAATCCTTCACCGGGTCATACGGCAGATTGGCGAACAGCCAGGGATTGATGGCGTGGGTCGCGACCGCGCCCATCACCAGCGTATAGCCGTCGGCCGGCGCCTTGGCCACCAGGTCGGCGCCGATGTTGCCACCCGCGCCCGAACGGTTTTCCACGATGACCGGCTGCCCCAGCGAGCCGCGCACCTTCTCGGCCAGCATGCGGGCCATGGTGTCCAGCGGGCCGCCGGGCGGGTAAGGCACGACGAAGCGCAGCGGCTTGGTCGGGAAATCGGTGGCCTGGGCCAGCGCCGGAGCGCCGAAAGGCAGGGTGGCGGCCAGCGCCACGGCGCCTTGCAACAGGGCGCGGCGCACAGCGCTGCGGGGGGTCTGCGTCATGATGTTGTTCTCCTCGCTTCGGATCAATAGCGGTCAGTAGCATACCGCAGCGAGGAATCAGGCGTAACAAAGAGATACCAGCAGAACCCCCGGCTGTTCACGCCGCTGCCCCCGCCGCGGCAACAGGCCGCCCCAAGAAAAAACCGCCCGAAGGCGGTTTTGAAGCATCAGTGCAGGATCTGGCTCAAGAAGAGCTTGGTCCGGTCGTTCTGCGGATTGTCGAAGAACTCATCCGGGCTGTTCTGCTCGATGATCTCGCCGCGGTCCATGAAGATCACGCGGTTGGCGACCTTGCGCGCGAAGCCCATTTCGTGGGTCACGCAGATCATGGTCATGCCGCTTTCCTGCGCCAGGTTGACCATCACGTCCAGCACTTCCTTGACCATTTCCGGGTCCAGCGCCGAGGTCGGCTCATCGAACAGCATGATCTTGGGGCTCATGCACAGCGAACGCGCAATCGCCACGCGCTGCTGCTGGCCGCCCGACAGCTGGCCGGGGAATTTCTTGGCCTGGTCCGGAATGCGCACGCGCTCCAGGTACTTCATGGCCGTGGCCTCGGCTTCGGCGCGCGGCTTCTTCAGCACCCACATGGGTCCCAGCGTCAGGTTCTCCAGCACCGTCAGGTGCGGGAACAGGTTGAAGTGCTGGAACACCATGCCGACGTCCTTGCGGATGGTTTCGATGTGCTTGAGGTCGTTGGTGAGTTCCGTGCCGTCCACGATGATGTGGCCCTTCTGGTGCTCTTCCAGGCGGTTGATGCAGCGGATCATGGTGGACTTGCCCGAGCCCGACGGCCCGCACACCACGATGCGCTCACCCGGCGCGACGTCCAGGTTGATGTTGCGCAGCACGTGGAACTGCCCGTACCACTTGTTCACGTCCTGCAATTTGATGATGGCATCAGACATGCCTGTACTCCCGTAAGTATCGCGGTGCGCGTCCGCCCGGGGCGGACGCGCTGCAAAGTTCTAGCGTGCGTGTCCCGTGGCCAGGCGTTTTTCCAGCGCCTGGCTGTACTTGGACATGGAGAAGCAGAAGACGAAGTAGATGAGCGAAATGAACAGGTACGCCTCCACCCCGAATCCGCGCCATGCCGCATCGGACAAGGCCGCCTTGGCCGCCAGCGTCAGGTCGAAGATGCCGATGATCACCACCAGCGAGGTGTCCTTGAACAGCGCGATGAAAATGCTGACCAGCGGCGGAATCACGATCTTCAGCGCCTGCGGCAGGATGATCTTGCGCATCTGCTGCCAGTAGTTCAGGCCCAGCGAATCCGCGCCCTCGTACTGGCCCTTGGGAATCGCCTGCAGGCCGCCGCGCACCGTTTCGGCGATGTACGCCGCCGCGAACATGATGATCGCGATCTGCGCGCGCAACAGCTTGTCGATGGAGAAGCCTTCAGGCAAGAACAGCGGCAACATCACCGACGACATGAACAGCAGACTGATCAGCGGCACGCCGCGGATCAGCTCGATGTACACGACGCACAGCGCCTTGATGGCAGGCATCTTGGAGCGCCGGCCCAGGGCCAGCAGCACGCCGATGGGGAAGGCGAAGGCAATGCCGAACGTGGACAGGATCAGCGTCAGCGGCAGGCCGCCCCAACGCGCGTTTTCCACGTAGGTCAGGCCGAACACGCCGCCCCACATCAGGAGCGCCACGGCCGTCAGGCCCACGGTCCAGATGACGGCGAGCTTCCAGTTCCAGAAGCGGCGGATGCCGCTGCAGACGATCACCGCCACCAGGATGATGGTTGCGATCAGCGGACGCCATTGCTCGTCGTAGGGATAGGTGCCGAACAGGATCAGCCGGTGCTTCTCGATGATGAACGCCCAGCAGGCGCCCCCGGAAGCGCGGCATTCCTGCGCGTTGGCCGCGGAGAAGTTCGCCTTGATGAAGGCCCATTCCACCAGCGCCGGCACTGCCATCAGCAGGAACCAGGCCAGCAGCACCGTGATGAGGATGTTCAGCGGCGACGAGAACAGGCGCGACTTGATCCAGGCCCAGGCGCCCACGTGGGTGCTGGGCGGCGGCAGGCCTTCGGCGGGGATATGCGAAGTGCTGCTCATATCAACGCTCCACCAGCGCGATGCGCTTGTTGTACCAGTTCATGAATATCGAGATCGACAGGCTGACCGTCAGGTACGCGGCCATGATGATGAGGATGCCCTCGATGGCCTGGCCGGTCTGGTTCAGCGTGGTGTTCACCACCGACACGATGTCGGGGTAGCCGATGGCCACCGCCAGCGAGCTGTTCTTGGTCAGGTTCAGGTACTGGCTGGTCATCGGCGGGATGATCACGCGCAGCGCCTGCGGCAGCACCACCAGGCGCAGCACCTGCTTGCGGCGCAGGCCCAGCGAGCCGGCAGCTTCCCACTGGCCATTGTTGACCGCCTGGATGCCCGAACGCACCACCTCGGCGATGAAGGCCGAGGTGTAGATCACCAGGCCCGCCATCAGGGCGGCGAATTCCGGCGACAAGGTCAGGCCGCCCGAGAAGTTGAAGCCCTTGAGCTCCGGCATGTCCAGGGTCAGCGAAGCGCCGCTGACCAGCCAGCCGACGATGGGCAAGCCGATGAGCAGGCCGATCGCGGCGCGGCCCAGCGGAAACACGCGGCCGGTCGCCTCCTGGCGCTTCTTGCCCCAGTGGCCCAGCAGGATGATCGCCACGATGGCCAGGCCCAGTCCGGCCAGCATCCAGTCCAGCGAATTGCCTTCCAGCCCCGGCACCTTCAAGCCGCGGTTGGAGATGAAGACGCCGGGCAGCGGATTGTGCGCCTGGCGCGGACCCGGCATGTTTTCCGTGATCAGCGCGTACCAGAAGAACAGCTGCAGCAGCAGCGGCACGTTGCGCATTATCTCGACGTAGACCGAGGTGATCTTGGCGACCAGCCAGTTCTTGGACAGGCGGCCGATGCCAATGAGCGTACCGAGGATGGTCGCCAGCACGATGCCGATGACCGCCACGCGCAGCGTGTTGAGCAGGCCCACCAGGATGGCGCGGCCATAGGTGTCCGCAGGGGTATAGGCGATGGGCGTTTCGCCGATCGCGAAGCCGGCCTCGCGGTCCAGAAAGCCGAAGCCCGTGGCGATGTTGCGCACGGACAGGTTGTGCAGCGTGTTTGAAACCAGGAACCACACGGCCCAGGCCACCGCGGCCAGCGCCAGGACTTGATAGACCACGGAGCGCACCCCGGGATCGTTCCAGTTCAGACGCCGGGGAGGTGCCGATGCAGGCGCGCTTTTATTGGGAGTATTCATGAGTAAATCTACAGAAGTCGGACACCGGGCGGCGAAGCCGGTAGGGCCGCGCCACCCACTCCTGCCACCCGCCCGAGGGCGGGAGAGGAAAAACGGAGCGCGGGGCTCCGTTTTTCCAGGCAGCCGTGTGTTAGCGCACCGGCCAGCCGTACATCAAGCCACCTTGCTTGTAGGAAGCATTAAGACCGCGCTCCAGCTTCATCGCGCTGCTCTTGCCCAGCGTGTTTTCGAAGCTCTCGCCGTAGTTGCCCACGTTCTTGATGATGTTGTAGGCCCACTTGTCATCCACGCCCAGGTTCTTGCCCATGCCCGGGGTCACGCCCAGGATGCGCTGGATGTTGGGGTTCGGGCTCTTGGCCATTTCATCGACGTTGGCCTTGGTGATGCCGTATTCCTCGGCTTCGAGCATGGCGTTGAGCGACCAGCGCACGATGTTGAACCATTGCTCGTCGCCCTGGCGGACCATGGGGCCCAGCGGCTCCTTGGAGAAGTCTTCCGGCAGGATGATGAACTTGTCCGGGTTCTCGAGCGTGGTGCGGGTGGAAGCCAGCTGCGACTTGTCGGTGGTGAAGGCGTCGCAGCGGCCGGCCGAGAAGGCACGGATGATTTCGTCGTACTTGTCGATCACGACCGGCTTGAATTCGATCTTCTGGCCGCGGAACCAGTCAGCCAGGTTCAGTTCGGTGGTGGTGCCGGGCTGCACGCAGATGGTGGCGCCGTTCAGTTCCTTGGCGCTCTTGACGTTCAGGTCCTTGGAGACCATGACGCCCTGGCTGTCGTAGTAGTTCACGCCCACGCCGATCAGGCCCAGCGTCGTGTCGCGCGTCAGCGTGACGGTGGTGTTGCGGGTGAGGACGTCGACTTCGCCGGACTGCAGCGCAGTGAAGCGTTGTTGCGTGTTCAGCGGGGTGAACTTGACCTTGGTGGCGTCGCCGAACATGGTCGAGGCGATGGCGCGGCACAGGTCCACGTCGATGCCCTTGTATTCGCCCTTGCTGTCAGCGATGGAGAACCCCGGAATGCCCGTCGAAACCCCGCACTGGACAAACCCTTTTTTCTTGACGTTATCGAAGGTTGCGCCCGCATTGGCAGCCGTGGATGCAGCAAACAAAGCGGCGCCGATCGCAGCGAGTTTCAGTACTTTCATCGTGTTCTCCGTGTGGGATAAAGCGAAGTAGCACGCAGGCCGGGTTGGGTCCACGTATGGGGCGGATGGTAGCGTCCGCGCAGCACGCGGCGCATCCGGGAATTCCCTTGAAATATAGGGACACTGGGTGAAATGAAACGCTGTTTTCTACCAAAAATGGGGGCACTGTTTGAGCCGGGACAAACGCGCCCGGACGCCTTGCGCGCAAATATTTGTCCGCCCCTCGTCCAGGCGGTTTAGGCCACCTTAGTGTCCCCGAGTTACTATTGCGGCTTCATCTGACAGCCGCCATGATCGAATTCCAGCACGTATTCAAATCATATGGTCGCGGCCGCAATATCCTGGCCGACATCAACTTCCGCGTGAGCGCGGGAGAATTCGTTTTCGTATCCGGGCCGTCCGGCGCCGGCAAGTCCACCTTGCTCAAGCTGATCGGCGGGCTGGAGCCCGCCAGCCGGGGTTCGATCCAGGTCAACGGCCAGCGGCTGGACAAGCTGCCCGCCCGCGCCCGGCCGTACCTGCGCCGCGCCGTGGGCGTGATTCTTCAGGACACGCATCTGCTGTTCGATCGAAGCGCGTTCGAAAATGTCATGCTGCCGCTGGCGGTTACCGGCCACGCCTGGGACTCGGCCGCGGCGCGCGCCCGCGCCGCCCTGGACAAGGTGGGACTGTCCGGCAAGGAAGACCTTAATCCGATCGAACTGTCCGGCGGCGAACAGCAGCGCCTGGCGATCGCGCGGGCCATCGTGAACCGGCCCGCCATCCTGATCGCCGACGAACCCACCGCCAACCTCGACCACGACAACGCGCAGCGCATCATGAATGTGTTCCGCGACTTCAACCGCGTCGGCGTGACCACGCTGATCGCCTCGCACGACCAGGACCTCATGGCGCGCTACGCCACCCGCACCTTGCGCATCGACCCGGGCAAGTTCGCCGACTCCCAGGGTTCCGCAACGCCGCCGCCTGAGGCCGGCGCGGGACAACCCGGTATCGGACAGCAGCCGGGCGCCGCGCCCGGCCGCGCCTACCCGGGAGAGTCCGCATGAACGCCTGGCTGCGGCAACATCGCTATGCGCTGCTGGTCACCCTGCGCCGGCTGATCAAGCAACCGTTCTCCTCCCTGGCCAACCTGCTGGTCATGGCCTTGGCGCTGGCGCTGCCGCTATTGGGCAGCGCCATCCTGGTTTCGGTCCAGCCGGTGGCGCGCCAGATGTCGGTCACCCCCGAAGTCACCGTCTTCATGCGCGTGGACGCCCCCGCGGGCGCCGCCGCGGACGTGGCCAAACGCATCCAGGACGAATTCAAGGACGACATCCGAGCCGTGCGCGTGGTTGGCCGCGAGGACGCCTTGGCGGATCTGCGCGCCAACCCGGCCTGGCAGCAGGCGCTGGCCGTGCTGCCGGGCAATCCGCTGCCGGACGCGGTGGTGGTGACGCTGGCCGATCGCGACAACCTCGCCGGCCGGGCCGACAAGCTGGCCGCCTCCTGGAAACAATGGAACCACGTCGACCTGGTGCAGCTGGACAGCGCCTGGGTGCAGCGCCTGGAGGCGATCCTGCGCTTTGCCCGCATCGGCCTGGCCTTCCTGGCCGCCTGCGTGGCGGTGGTGGTGCTGGCGACGGTCTTCAACACCGTGCGTATGCAGGCGCTCTCGCAACGCGAGGAGATCGGCGTGGCGCGGCTGGTCGGCGCCACCGAATCCTTCGTGCGCCGCCCCTTCCTCTACCTGGGCGCGCTATCGGGCGCGGTGGCCTCGCTTCTGGCCATCGGCGTGGCGGCGGTCGCGCTGTCGCCGCTGAACGACGCCCTGGTCGGGCTGGCCCGCAGCTACGGGGCCGAATTCGCCCTGCACCTGCCAGGCCCGGCCGTGCTGATCGGCGCGGTGGTGGCTTCGGCCGCCCTGGGCGCCCTGTCGGCCCGCTGGTCGGTTACCCGCAGCACGCGCTTCTGACGCGCGGCGCCTAAAGCTCCGTATAAAGCCCCTTCTTCCCCGTGATCCGGGGAACGACTTCCGCCCGCCTGTGTAGGATGCTTGCATGCCTGCCCGCGGGCGTCTTCGGCTTTGGGCCGCGCTGCAAAAACAGGACACATTACTGCGCCCGTTACATAGCAATTCACCCGCTGGAAGCTTGAGTATGCAAGAATAAAGCGACATTTTTTTACATATTTTGATACATACCTGATTTCCGAGCTGCCAACTTCGTGTCCCAATCGTTGTTCTTGCCCTTAATCGAGTCCCATGGCCGCCCGTCTTGAAGCCCGTGCGACGCGCCACTATTTCGACAGCGCGTTCCAGTGTCAGGCGGTGAAAGTACTGCCCAACGAGTACTACGTCACCAACGAAGACCTGATGATCTCGACCGTCCTGGGATCGTGCGTCGCCGCCTGTATCCACGACCCGGTCACGGGCGTGGGCGGCATGAACCATTTCATGTTGCCGGAGGGCGACATGCAGTCGCCCGCCTCGGCCACCATGCGCTATGGCGCCTTCGCCATGGAAGTGCTGATCAACGAACTGCTGAAGGCCGGCGCGGTGCGCGACCGGCTCGAAGCCAAGGTGTTCGGCGGCGGCGCCGTGCTGTCCGCCATGCAGCAGATGAACATCGGCGAACGCAACGGCCAGTTCGTGCTGAGCTATCTCAAGACCGAAGGCATCCCCGTCAAGGCGCAAGACCTGGGCGACGTGCACGCGCGCCGCATCAACTACTTCCCGCGCGACGGCCGGGTGATGGTCCGCAAGATGGCGCCGCACCACCAGCGCGCCGAGGAAATCATCGCCAAGCGCGAACAGGCGGCCGCCCAGAGCGTGCAGGCCAAGACCGAAACCCCGCAGCGCGTCGAGCGCTTCACCCGCCCCGGCGTGGAACGTTTCGACCGCCCCGCCCGTCCGGGCGTGGAACGCTTCGACCGTCCCGCCCGCCCAGGCGTGGAACGCTTCGACACCGCCCTGACCCGCCGGCGCCGCACCGAGACCACAAGCGACTGAAGGGCCGCGCACGCGCATCGCGCCGCATGCGCCCCTACAATCAGCGCATGTCCACCGTCCGCCTGTTCTACGCCCTGTGGCCTGCCCCCTCGCTGGCCGCCCAGCTCGCGACCTGGGCGGAGCAGGCGCGTCCCGGCTGCGGCGGGCGCGCCATGCGCACGGAAACCCTGCACCTGACCCTGGCCTTCCTGGGGCCGGTGGACGCGGCGCTCGCCGACGAGCTGGCCGCGGCGACTCCTGAACGCCGCCTCGCCCCCGACGACATCCTGCTGGACCGCTACGGCGTCTTCGGCCGCCAGCGCATCCTGTGGGCTGGCCCCGGCGACACGCCCGCGGGCCTGCAGGCCGCCCACGATGAGCTCTGGCTGTGGCTGTCCGGCTTCGGCCTGGCCGCGCCGCCCCAGCCTTTCCGCCCGCACGTCACCCTGCTGCGCAACATCGAGCGCGCCAGCCCCCCTGCCGAGGCCCCCGCCCCCCTGCCCTGGCGCTACGACCGCATGGTGCTGGTCGCCTCCGAATCGCAATCGGGCGGCAGCCGCTACCGCATCGTGACGCAGTCCCGGCCGCAAGCCTCCTGACCTCCCGCTCTGGCACAATCAGCCGGTTGCCACCCCCCGGGACCGCCATGATCATCCTGCTGGACCAAGACGGCGTGCTCGCCGATTTCGAACACGCCTTCATCGACGCCTGGCGCGCGCGCCATCCTGACATCCCGCCAGTGGCGTTCGAGGACCGCAAGTCCTTCTACATCCGCCAGGATTACGCCCCTGAGCTGCGCGGCATGGCCGAAGCCATCTACACGGCGCCCGGCTTCATCCGCGACCTGCCGCCGGTACCCGGCGCGCTGGAAGCCATCAAGGAATTGCTGGCGCTGGGCATGGACGTGCGCATCTGCTCCTCGCCCCTGTCGCAGTTCGAGAACTGCGTGGCGGAAAAGTATCTGTGGGTGGAAAAGCACCTGGGCCGCGAAGCGACCAACCGCCTGATCCTGACCAAGGACAAGACCCTGGTGCACGGCCACCTGCTGATCGACGACAAGCCGCTGATCGAAGGCGCGGTCAAGCCGCGCTGGAAGCACATCCTGTTCGACGCGCCCTACAACCGCGAGGTGTCGGACCGCCCCCGCATCAGCTGGCAGAACTGGCGCAACGTACTGGCCGGAGAGCTGTATACGGCAGATGAGTGAGTCCTGTTCAGCAGCCGCGATTTGGGACTATTCTGTGTTGCTGTAGCCCCACCCCGGAGGAGCCTGCGCCATGAATCTGTACCGTCTTCTGAAGCAGCGTGAAGCCGATCACAAGCCCTTGCGTGTTGCATTGCTGGGCGCCGGAAAGTTCGGCGCAATGTTCATGAGCCAGGCCCCGCGCACGCCCGGGATGAGGCTGGTCGCGGTCGCCGATCTGGTACCCGACCGGGCCCGCGCGGCGCTTACCCGCGTCGGCTGGCCCGCCACGGCACTCAATGCCGCCAGCACCAATGATGCGCTGAAGAACGGCAAGGTCTATTTCTGCGACGACCCCCACGCCGTGATCGCCAGCCCCGATGTCGATATCGTCATCGACGCCACCGGCCAGGCCGCCGCCGGCATCAGCCATGTGCTGGCCTGCTGCGAATACGGCAAGCACATCATCATGGTCAACGTCGAGGCCGACGCGCTGGCCGGCCCGCTGCTGGCGCGGCGCGCACGCGAAGCCGGCATTGTCTATTCGCTGGCCTACGGCGACCAGCCCGCCCTGATCTGCGAAATGGTGGACTGGGCCCGCGCCAGCGGTTTCGAGGTCATGGCCGCGGGCAAGGGCACCAAGTACCTGCCGGAATTCCATACCTCCACGCCGGACACCGTCTGGCCCTATTACGGCTTCACCGCCGAGATGGTCGCGGCCGGCGACTTCAACGCGCAGATGTTCAACAGCTTCCTCGACGGCACCAAGAGCGCCATCGAGATGGCCGCGGTTTCCAACGCCACCGGGCTGCTGCCCTCGCCGTCCGGCCTGCACTTCCCGCCCTGCGGCGTGGACGATCTGGCGCGCGTGCTGCGGCCGCGCGAAAGCGGCGGCATCCTGCACCACCGCGGTCAGGTCGAGGTGATTTCCTCGCTGGAGCGCGACGGCCGCCCGGTGTTCCGCGACCTGCGTTGGGGCGTGTACGTGACACTGGCCGCCGACAGCGATTACGTGCGCCGCTGCTTCAAGGAATACGGCCTGGTCACGGATCCCAGCGGCAACTACACCGCCATGTACAAGCCCTATCACCTGATCGGGCTGGAGTTGGGCATCAGCGTGGCCAGCGTCGGTTTGCGGCGCGAACCCACCGGCGCGCCCGCCGGCTGGCATGGCGACGTCGTCGCCACCGCCAAGCGCGACCTGCCGGCCGGACAGATCCTGGACGGCGAAGGCGGCTACACGGTGTACGGCCGGCTGATGCCGGCGCGCGATTCGGTCGATGAAGGCTATCTGCCGCTGGGCCTGTCGCACCAGGTCAAGCTGAAGAACCCGGTGCGTCAGTCCCAGGCGATCCGCTGGGCCGACGTGGAGTACGACGAAAGGTCCACGGCGGTGCAGTTCCGCCGCGAAATGGAACAGACCTTCGCCTAGAGTCCGCCCGCGCTGCGGGCAGTCCCCCGCGCCCTAGACCGGCGCCGGCCGCTCCGCCTGGAACAGGCGCAGACGATCCGCGGCGTTGCGCAGGTGCTGGTCGGCGGCGCGGCCAGCGGCGTCCGGATCGCCCGCGTCGATGGCGGCGAAGATCGCCTGATGCTCGCTTTGCACTGCGGCCATGCGTTCGGTGTACATGCGCGCCGTGTTGTTGCGCGCGCTGCGGATGACCCGGCGCACATTGGCTTCCAGGTAATCGTTCAGGGCCACCAAGTGCGGATTATGGGTGGCCTGCACGATGGCGTGGTGGAACTGGTAGTCCTCTTCGTCGCCCAGCTTGTCGTTGAGCAGCGCATATTCCATGCCCACCAGCGCCTGGCGCATCTTCTTCAGGTCCGCATCGGTGCGGCGCTGCGCGGCATAGCGCGCGGCGGTGACTTCGATGGACAGCATCAGCTCCAGGATGTGTTCCAGTTCCTGGTTGTCGCCCGGCGTGGGCGCGGCAATGCGGAAGGCGTTCTTCTGGAAGTTCGGGTCGACGAACACTCCGCTACCTTGCTGCGACGTGATCAGGCCTTCGGACTTCAGGCGCGCCAGCGCTTCGCGCACGACGGCGCGGCTGACCGAATAGGTTTCCGTCAGCTGCTTTTCCGTGGGCAGGCGATCGCCGGGCGCGAGCACGCCCTGGCGGATCTGCTCCGCCAGCGCGTCGCCCAGCGCCGCCGAAAGCGAACTCTTGGGCGCGGCGCGCGGCGGATCCTGTTCTTGGTTGGGCTGCATGGTCGAATGGTGGAAACTTGCGGGCGGCGCGCAGGCGCGCCGCCTCTTGTTTATGGGAATGCCCGGAGGAGCGGCCGCGGCATGGACAGCCGCGCCATCCTGGGACTTTACGCGATATAGATGCCGCCGTTGACCTGCATGACTTCGCCCGTGACGAAACCGGCCAGCGGCGAGCACAGGAACGCGATGGAGCCGGCGATTTCCTCGGCCGTGCCGTAGCGGCGCAGCGGCGTGCTTTCCAGCAGCTGCGCGCCCTTTTGCCCGATCAGGTCCTGGGTCATGGAGGTGGCGATGATGCCCGGCGCCACCGCGTTCACGCGGATCTGCGGCGCCAGTTCCAGCGCCAGGCTGCGCGTGAAGCTCTGCACCGCGCCCTTGGACGCGGAGTAGGCCGCGTGCGCATAGCTGCCGCGCTGGGCCGCCAGCGAGGTCAGCAGCACGATGGCGCCGTCATGGCGCAAGTGGCGTTGGGCGGCGCGGCACACATAGAAGGTGCCGTCCAGGTTCACGCGCATCAGCGTGCGCCAGGCCTCGTCGCTGGTGTCCTTGACCAGCTGCTCCGGGTAGATGCCGGCGCAATGCACCAGATGGTCCAGCCCACCGAAATGCTTGGCCGCGGCCTCGAACACGCGTTCGCAGTCGGCCGATGCCGACACGTCCAGCGCGTGCGTGTAAACGCGCTGCCCGCTGGGATCCAGCTCGGCCGCCACCTCTTCCAGACGCGCGTTGTCGATATCGGTCAGCACCAGCCGGGCGCCATGTGCCGCCATCAGCCGCGCCGTCGCCAAGCCGATGCCATTGCCCGCGCCGGTGATGGCGGCAACCTTTCCTTCGAACGAAATCATTCTGTCTCCTGTAGCACGCTCGTACGCGGGCTGAGCGCCGTTCCAGCGGCCGCGGAAATTCCGATTGGACTCCCGAAACCGCCGCTTGACACGGGAAAAACGCTTGCCCTATGATTTATCGGACAACTTAATAAAGTTGCCTGACAACTTATTCCGAAAGCGTAAAGCAACTGACGCTTTCAGGCAAGAGAGTCGGGAACGACACAGCGGCAAACCGCTACCCAGGCAGGGGACAAACAGGTGGAAATCACCGGCAGCACTACCGTTTTCGCGATCGCGGCGGACCCGATCGCGCACGTCAAGACGCCCCAGCGGCTCAACAACCTGCTGCGCGAGCGTGGCGTGGACGCGGTCATGGTCCCGTTCCATGTGGCCCCCGACGCCTTGCCCGGCCTGTTCGCCGGCATCCGCGGGCTGGCCAATCTGGGCGGCATCGTCGTGACGGTGCCCCACAAGGAACATGCCGCCGCCCTGTGCGACGCGCTGACGCCCTCGGCCCAGTTGAGCGGCGCGGTCAACGCGGTGCGCCTGCGCGACGGCGTGCTCACCGGCGGCAACTTCGACGGACTGGGCTTCGTCGCTGGCCTGCGCAGCCAGGGCCACGATCCCGCCGGCCGCCACGTTTACCTGGCCGGCCTGGGCGGCGCCGGCAAGGCCATCGCCTGTGCCGTGGCCGACGCCGGCCCCGCCAGCCTGCGCCTGTACAACCGCAGCGCCGACAAGGCGCTGTCCTTCGCCGCCCATCTGGGCCGCCAATATCCCGGCCTGGCCATCAGCGTGGCCAGCGCCACGCCCGAGGCTTGCGACATCGCCATCAATGCGACCTCGCTGGGCCTGAACGACACCGATCCCCTGCCCTTCCAGCTGGACGCGCTTGCCGCCGGCACCGTCATCGCCGACGCCGTCATGAGCCGCGTCGATACGCCCTTGCTGCGCGCCGCCGCCGCGCGCGGATGCCGCACGCATCCGGGCCTGTACATGCTGGAAGGACAGATTGCCGAAATTGCCCGGTTCCTGGGCATAGAAGAGCCGCGCAAGCCCGCCCGCGTGCTTGCCTGATCAACACATTCACCACACTCCCGTCCCACGGAGGAGACACGCATGAAATTGGCTTTCACCACCGGCCTGCTGTGCCTGGCCGGCATCGCCGCATCGGCCCAGGCCGCGCCCGTCAAGATCGGCCTGATCGAGACGCTGTCCGGCCCGCAGGCCTCGACCGGCCTGATGTTCCGCGCCGCGGTCAAATATGAGCTGGACCGCATCAACGCCGCCGGCGGCTGGAACGGCCAGCCGCTGGAACTGGTCGAGTTCGACAACCAGGGCGGCCCGGTGGGCGCGTCCGACCGCTTCCGCGCGGCCGCCGCCGAAGGCGTGCAGATCCTGGTGCAGGGTTCGTCGTCCGCCATTTCCGGCCAGCTGACCGAAGACGTGCGCAAGCACAACCTGCGCAACCCGGGCAAGGAAGTCGTGTTCCTCAACGTGGGCGGCGAGGCGCTGGAACTGACCGGCCAGAAATGCCACTTCTACCATTTCCGCTTCACCACCAACGCAGACCTGCGCGTGAAGGCGCTGGCCTCGGTCATGTCGGCCGACGGCACGCTGGGCAAGCGCGTGTACGCCATCAACCAGAACTACTCCTGGGGCCAGGACATGGAAGGCGCCACCGAGCGCTTCGCCAAGCAGTACGGCTATGAAGTGGTCGGCAAGACGCTGCACGAAGTCAACAAGATCCAGGACTTCGCGCCCTACGTGGCGCGCATCCGCTCGTCCAACCCCGACACCGTCATCACCGGCAACTGGTCCAACGACCTGCTGCTGCTGATGAAGGCCACGCAGGCCGCGGGTCTGAAGGTCCGCTTCGCCACCGTGTTCCTGGACCAGGTGGGCAACCTGGCCAACGCCGGTGAAGTCGCGCTGGGCCATTACATCGCCCACCCCTACAACATCGAAGCCGCGGGCGAGGAAGGCGCCAAGTTCGCCGAGGACTACAAGTCCAAGACCGGCCACTACCCCAGCTATACCGAGCCGCAGACCGTGATCGGCATCCGCTTCCTGGGCGAAGCGCTCAAGCAAGTGCAGCCGCAGGACGGCAAGCTGTCCGTGCCGCAACTGGCCGGCGCGCTGGAGAAGGTCACCTACACCTCGTCGTTGGGCACCTACACGATGCGCGCGGAAGACCACCAGGTGCAGCTGCCGATGGTGGTGTCCAAGGTCGGCAAGAACGCCAAGTACAAGGCCGACGGCACCGACATGGGCTTCGAGCCGGTCAAGGTGCTGGCCGCGGCCG
>NZ_JAOCAT010000006.1:0-226805 GCF_029839485.1 Achromobacter sp. GD03932 | reverse complement strand
GCCGTTATCCATCGGCATCGCCGGCGCGGGCAGCGCCGGACTGGCCGCCGCGCTGGCGCTGGCGCAAGCCGGCCATCAGGTGCGCGTCTTTGAAAAACACCAGGGGTTCACCACGCTGGGCGCCGGGCTGCTGCTGCAGCCGCCCGGGGTGCGCGCGCTCAAATCCCTGGGCGTCGACGTCGCGGCGCTGAACGTAGGCGCGCCGATCGACCGCCTGCTGGGCCTGTCGCATCGCGGCTGGCGAGTCGTGGACATCGATTACGTGGGTGACGGCGCGCGGGCCGTGACGCGGGCAGCCTTGGGCGGAGTGCTGTTCGAGGCCGCGCGGCGCGCGGGCGCCGAGTTCTCGTTCGGCTGTCCGGTCGAGACGCTGGCGACCCGCGAGGGCAGGGCCCACGTGACGCACGGCGCGGGGGAAGCCCGCGCCGAGTCCAGTTTCGATGTGTTCGTGGTGGCCGATGGCGCCGCGTCCGCGCTGCGCGAGCAGGTCGGCCTGGCGGCGAGTTCGCGCGCCTACGCCTGGGGCGCGTTGTGGGGCCAGTTCTGGACGCCCGGCTGGAGCGGGGCGACGCAGCTGCTGCAGCGCTTTCGCGGCACCCGCGAAATGATGGGCCTGCTGCCCACCGAGATCGGCCCCCAGGGCGTGCGGCTGTCGCTGTTCTGGAGCATCCGGCACGACGCCTTGCCGGCCTGGCGCGCCGCGCCCATCGGCGCCTGGAAGGACCGCATGCTGTCCCTGTGGCCCGAGGCCGCGCCCGTGGTGGATCAGATTTCGCGGCACGAGGACCTGGCGGTGGCCACATACCGGCATACCTGGCCGCGCGGCTTGGCTGCCGGCCCGTATTGCGCGGTGGGCGACGCGGGCCACGCGATGAGTCCTCAGCTGGGATTGGGAACGACGCTGGCGGTGCTGGATGCGATGGCGCTGGCGCGGGCCCTGGGGCAGCACGGCGCCGCAGCGGGACCGGCGCGCTACGCCCGCAGCCGGTTATTGCCTTCGCGCCTGTACCAGAGCCTCAGCCGGGCGCTGACGCCATGTTTCCAGGCTTCGGGGCCGGGGTTGTGGCGCGACCTGCTGTTCGGTGGCGGGCTGCTCGTGCCCGGGATGAAGTCGCTGATGAAGCGCGGCCTGCTCGCCATGCCGCAGCCGGGGGAGCCGGGCCGCGGCTGATCCGCCGCGCGGCGGCCCTCAGGCCGCGTACCAGAGCACGGCGAAGAAGTGGCACGCAGTGCCGGCGAGCACGAACAGATGCCAGATGAAATGGCTGTAGCGCCAGCGGTTGTCGAGCACGAAGAACACCACGCCGCCGGTATAGGCCAGTCCGCCCGCCACCAGCCACCACAGGCCGCCCGTGGGCACGCGCTCGATCAGGGGATTGACCGCGATGATCACCAGCCAGCCCATCGCCAGATACAGGCCCGTGGAGATGGCCGGGCGGTTGAGCCGCTTGCTGGCTTTCAGCCCGACGCCCAGCAGGGCCATGCCCCAGACCAGGCCGAACAGGGTCCAGCCCCAGGGGCCGCGCAGGGCGCCCAGGGCGAAAGGCGTGTAGGTGCCCGCGATCAGCAGATAGATGGCGGAATGGTCCAGCACGTTGAAGAGCTGCTTGGCGCGGCTCTTGGGCAGCGCGTGATAGATGGTGGACGCCAGGTACAGCAGGCACATCGTCGCGGCGAAGACCGCGGCGCCCGCGATGAAGGCGGCATCGCCCTGGCGCACGGCGGCCAGGATCAGGATGGGAGCGGAGGCCACGGCGCCCGCGGCGCCGACGCCGTGGCTGATGGCATTGGCGATTTCCTCGCCCAGGGTCTGGGGTCTGTCGTTGGGAAACATGAATGCGTCTAGGTTGGTTCAGGCCTACACCTTAGGCGCTTTGGGGCGGCGGCTCAAGGCGGCGAGCGAGCCGGTCGCGGCCGAGGCGGTCTCCGTTTGATCTACTGCAAATCGACCTGCGTGTCGGCGTCCCGAAAGCGCTGCCTGGAAGTTACTCTGTGATACATTCAGCGCGCAAGCAAACGCAGGTTTACTGGCCGAGGCCCAGCAATGGCGCGCAGTTTCACCAACTTGTTTTTCAAGGCCGCAAAGAAGATCGGCAAGCTGCAGCGCGCGGCCTTGCGCATGGCCACGCCCAAGGCTGCCAAGAAGCGCAGCGCGCCCAAGCGCCGGGCCGCCAAGCCCGCTGCGGCCTCCGCTTCCCGCAGCGCTGCCGCGCCTTCGTTGGGGACCGGCCGCTGGGAAGCCTCCCGGCAATTTTCCGATGCCCAGGGCCGCCGTCTCACTTTCGCGCGCTACACGCCCGCCGCGGCGCCGCGCGCCGGCATGCCGCTGGTGGTGATGCTGCATGGCTGCAGGCAGACGGCGCTGTCGTTCGCCCGCGGTTCGCGCATGAATCAATGGGCCGACGCGGGCGGCTTCATGGTGCTGTATCCGCAGCAATCGATGACCCGTCAGGTGCAGCGCTGCTGGCGCTGGTTCCAGCCCGACGACGCGCACGGCGGGGCGGAAGCGGACCTGATCGCCGCCCTGATCCGCGCGGAGTGTGCCCGGCATGCGCTGGACCCCGAACGCGTCTACATCGCGGGATTGTCAGCCGGGGCCGGCATGGCCGCGCTGGTGGCCTTGCGGCATCCGCGCCTGATTGCCGCCGTGGCCATGCATTCCGGGCCGGTTGCGGGCGATGCCCACAGCGCTGCGGGCGGCATCGGCACCATGCGGCGCGGCGCGCTCAAGCCGCTGCTGCCCTTGCTGGAAAAAGTCGCGGACCCGGCGGTGTTCCGCCTGGGTATGCCCGCCATGATTCTGCAGGGGCAGCTGGATCCGACGGTGGCGCCGCGAAACGCCAGGCAATTGTTCGAACAGTTCCGCGCCGTCAACGATCTGCCGCCCGAAAGCGTGCCGGTCGAGCGCGTGCTGGGACTGGGCACGGAGAAATCCTACCGTCGCGTCGATATGCTGCGCGGCAGCCGCACGCTGCTAAGGCTATGCGAAATCACGCTGGTGGAGCACGCCTGGAGCGGCGGCGACGCCTCGGTGCGCTATCACGCGCGCAACGGACCGGATGCCTCGGCGCTGATCTGGCGCTTCTTCCAGACGCACCGCCGCGCGGCGCGCGGACAGGCGGAATAAGCCGCGGTCGGTCCGCGCAGCGGGCGGCAGTCCCGTCCCGGCCACGGCAGTAAGATCAGCGTATTCCCGGCGCGTTCCGCGCCAGCCGCCTCGTCCCTGTCCGGAGTCCAGCCATGTCACTTTCCATGTATCAGGCCAGCGTGCCTGCCTTCGTCCGCGGCCTGAACGTGCTGGCCGCGCTGCTGCAAAAGGCCGCCGACCACGCGGCGGCGGCCGGCATGGACCCGGCCGAACTGATCAATGCCCGGCTGGCGCCGGACATGTACCCGTTGAGCGGCCAGATCCAGCGCGCCAGCGACGCGTCCAAGTTCGCGGTGCAGCGCCTGTCGCGGGTGGAAGCGCCCAAGTTTCCGGATGAGGAAACCACGTTCGAACAGTTGCAGCAGCGCATCGCCGCCACCCTTGCGTATCTGCGGGACGTGCCCGCGGACCGGCTGGATGGCGCCGAAGGCCGCAAGGTTTCGCTGGCGTTCGGCGACTTCAAGCAGGAGTTCCGCGGCGACGACTACCTGCTGACGTTCGCGCTGCCGAACTTCTACTTCCATGTCACGACGGCCTACGCCATCCTGCGCCACGCGGGCGTGAAGATCGGCAAGCTCGATTTCCTGGGGCCGTATCCGCAGCCGGCTGCCTAGCCTTGCTTCTTTGACGCGTCGCCGCAGCCTTCCATCGGACCCATCCTCGCCATGTTCTCCTGCACTTCCTGCGGCGTCAGGTCGAACTTGTGCGTGGCGATGGACCAGCGGTGCCCGCAAGGGTCCACCACCTGGCCGTAGCGGTCGCCCCAGAACATGTCAGCCACGGGCATGGTCACCTGGGCGCCGGCCGCCACCGCCTGCTTCATGGCGGCGTCCACGTCGTTGACGTAGAGATGCAGGGTCACGGGCGTGCCTTTGAGCGCCTTCGGGCCCAGGCTGCCCCATTCGGGGAAGTCGTCCATCAGCATCATCACGGAATCGCCGATGCGTATGGCGGCATGCATGATCTTGCCGTTGGGGCCGGGCAGCCGGGCCAGTTCCTCGGCGTTGAAGGCTTTCTTGTAGAAGTCGATGGCCTGCGCCGCGCCTTCGCACACGATGTGCGGGGTGAGCGTGTGCATGCCGTCGGGGATGGGTTTGCTTGCAGGGTTTGCCATGAGGTATCTCCAGATTTTTCCGTTTGAACGGGCGGGAACGGATCCCGCCGCCTCAGTCGCCTACCAGAGTGGTGAAGCCGCCCCAGCACATGCGCTTGATATCGAACACGTCGTCGCAGCAGTGCTCCGCCAGGCGCGGGTCCGCCATGACCTTGGCGTTGATCCGGTCGCGATCCGCCTTGCTGGGGTAGGTGATCCAGGCGAACACCACCGTTTCCCCCTCGCGCGCGCCCGCGGCGGCGCTGAACGAGCCGGCGCCTTCCTTGTCGATTTCTTCCGCCACGCATTCGCGGTAATCCAGCGCGCCGTGTTCCAGCCAGACCGTCTGCGCTTGCTGCGCCATCTTCCGGTAGGCTTCGAGGTTGGCCTTGGGTACGGGCAGCAGGAAGCCGTCTACATACTTTTCCATCAGTAACTCCTTGATCCACGTTGTTCTGTTCTGCGCCAGGACGCCCCGCAAGCCGCCCTTGGCGCTACCCCGGATCTCATTCCGGTAAGTGTCACTGTATCGGGATCGCCGGCGATTTCAGATAGGCGATTGCGACAATCTTGAGGGTGGATTGCGACAGTTGGCAGGCGTATGCTTTGCAGGATGAAAAACGTCGCCTTCCTACTGCCCCTGGGGGCGAACATCGCCTCGCTGGAAACCGCCCGGCATGGCTTCCTGGTCGCCAATGAATACCTGGCCGCGCACGGGCGCGAACCCAGGTTCACGGTGCGCACGCTGGCCCTGACCCGCGAAGTCCGGCTGGACCAGGGCCGCATCACGGTGCAGGCCGACATGGTCCTGGCCGATGCCCACGACATCGACATCTGCATCGCGCCGCCGCTGCTGGGTTCGGTGTCCGACGCGGTGCTGTCCAACCGCGAACTGATCGAATGGCTGTCGCGCCATCACCGCGAGGGCGGCGAAGTCGCCAGCCTGTGCATGGGCGCCGCGCTGCTGGCGGCGGGCGGCGTCCTGGACGGCCAGCAGGCGGTGGTCCACTGGGTGGCCCAGAACCTCTACGCCAGCCTGTTTCCCAGCGTGCAATGGGTCAGCGACCGCGTCGTCATGGCGGACAACGGCATCTACACCAGCGGCGGCGCGTTCTCCGCGGCGCACCTGGTGCTGCACCTGATCGAAAAGTACACCGACCGCGACACCGCCATCTGGTGCGCCAAGTACTTCCAGCTGGACTGGAGCCGCCAGAGCCAGTTGCCGTTCTCGGTGTTCGTGGGGCAGAAGTCGCACGCCGACGAGGTCGTGCGCGCGGTGCAGGATTACATCGAAGGCCGCTACACGGAAAAGATCACCGTCGAGGAACTGGCGGACCGTCATGCCATGGGACGCCGCACGCTGGAGCGCCGCTTTCGCCAGGCCACCGGCAACAGCATTGTCGAATACGTGCAGCGGGTGCGGGTGGAAGCCGCCAAGAAGCGCCTGGAGACCTCGCGCAAGAGCGTGGCCGAAGTCATGTACGAAGTCGGCTACAACGACACCAAGGCCTTCCGCGACATCTTCAGCAAGTATTGCGGCATGTCGCCGGTGGGCTACCGCGAGCGCTACCACTTTCAGTAGCGGCTTCAGCCCTGGTGCCGGTACACCCGCGTATCGCGCATCACAAAGCCCGCGGACTCGTACAGGTGGTGCGCGGACAGCCGGCTCGGGTTGGAGGTCAGGTCCAGCGTCTTGGCCCCGAGTTCGCGGCTTTTGACGATGGCGGCATGCGTCAGCGCCATGCCGACCTTCAGGCCGCGGGCCTGTTCGTCCACCACCACGTCTTCGATCCACGCCCGCACGCCGGTGGGAATGCGGAAGTGCACCAGCGTCAGCGTGCCGACGATGCGCTTGTCGCTGCCCATGGTGGCGATGAACAGGTGGGTGCACGGGGATCGGATGATCTCGTCCAGCGCCTCGCGCGTCGGTGGCGCCGCGGTTCTGGACAGTTGCGGCAAGAGACGGGCGAATGCCGCGACCAGCGCAGCGCTGGCCTGGGTGGCGAGCACGACTTCGACTTCATTTCCTGGAGGGGGCATCATGCTCTCCCGGGTGGGCTACCTGAGTGTTGTAGCCGACACTCTGTCCGGATACCAAGCGGTGAATTTCATCGCGCCGGCCAGCGCCGCCACCGTCACTGCGATGGCGACCGCCTGCGGCAACTGCGGCTTGTACAGCAGCAACGCGTCGGCCGCCACCATGCTCGCAAACGCCAGCGCCCAGGCTGTGGTCACGGCATAGTTCATGCGCGCGTAGCGGCGGTTCTTCCAGACGTATTCCGGTTCCTTTTCGCGTGCGTATTCCAGTGCGAACGGCCGGCGCAGCGCCAGGGTCAGCAACACCAGGAGCAGCATGCCGGCATCGACCCGCAGGCGCGCCTGGGCGATGGTCCAGGAATCCCCGTCCGCCATCGGGGCATACAGGGTCATCCCCATGAACAGCAGCAGCGTGCCGGTTTCCAGGATCTTGATGCGCCGCTCGGGGCTGAGCCAGTCGCGCAGCACCAGCCCGGCGGATACGAAAGTGCCGGCGGCAAGCCCTTCCAGCACGCCGACGGTTCTTTCAATGATGACAAACACGATGAACGGCGCGAACGCCAGCAGGATATTCATCTTGGTTCCCCGACCTCGAGCGCGCGCCCCTGCGCGTTGTCAGCGTCGCCTTGAGAATCAAGACGCGAACTTGTCCATTTACGCCTGTCCGCCAGGGTGCGGGATATGGCGCAGTTCGACCATCGGCAAGGTGGCCGTGCGCATATGGACGATTGTTCCGGCGGCGCGGCGACGCATCGGCCGTCTGGCCGGCGCCGGCTGGCGCAAAGGATGAGTTCGATGGGCGATGGCCGGCACGGCTTGCGGTCCGCAGGGCGTACCGCCTTTGGCGGACTTCCCGCCGCGTAGTCGCAGGCGTTGCTCCATCAGCGGGCGTCGGCTATGGTCAAGGGCTTCGCCCAACCCTGCCCCCGAGGAAACCATGACATCAGTCCTTCCGTCCACGACCCTGAGCGTGGATCCAGCCTGGATCGACGAGTACGGCCACATGAACGCCGCCCATTACGTGGGCATCTTCGACCGCGTCGGCTTCCAGTTGTTGCGCGAGGTGGGGGTGGGGCTGGATTACACCGAGGCCACGCGCTGCGGCATCTACACGATGAACGTGCACGTGGCCTATTTGCGTGAAGTGCTGGCGGGCGATCCGCTGGCGCTGCGCATCCGCCTGCTGGAAGCGGACGACAAGCGCCTGCTGTGCCTGATGGAGCTGATGCAGACCCGCGACGGCTACGTCGCGGCCACGATGGAGCAGCTGTCGCTGCACGTGGACCTGGAAACGCGGCGCGCCAAGCCGTTTCCGCCGGAGCTGGCGCAGCGGCTGGCGCGCACGGTCGCGGCGCACGCCGCCCAGCCGCTGCCGGCCGGCTACCGGCGGCTCTTGCCGCTGAAGCCGCCGCGTTGAGTCATCGCGCCTGACCGGCCCGACCGCTTAGCGCCCGACCGCGATCGGCCGGTCGCCCGAGATCGTGGTGCGGTGCATCTCGCGGTCGAAGCCGTCGTAGTCGTTCATGGCCAGGTGCTGGGTGCAGCGGTTGTCCCACAGCGCCAGCGAGCCCGGCGCCCAGCGGAAGCGGCAGGTGAACTCCGGCCGCGCCGCGTGGCGGTACAGGAATTGCAGCAGGGGCTCGCTTTCTTCCTGGGTCATGCCGTCAAAGCGCAAGGTGTACGTGCTGTTCACGTACAGCGCCTTCCTGCCCGTGGCCGGGTGTACGCGCACCACGGGGTGGATCACCTCGCTCGTGGCGCGGTCGTCGGTGCGCACGTCCATCTTGTGGGCGGGATCGCCGTTGTTCACCACCGCGCCGCCCGCGCCATAGGAGCGCACCGCGCTGTGCACCGCGCCCAGCCCGTCCAGGATCTGCTTCAGCCGGTCCGACAGCGCGTCATAGGCGCGGTACATGTTCGCCCACATGGTGTCGCCGCCGTAGGGCGGAATGACGCGGCCGTACAGCGCCGAGCCCAGCGGCGGTTCTTCGGCGTAGCTCATGTCCGTGTGCCACAGTCCGCCGAACAGGCGCCGGGTGGTTTCGGCGCGGCCCTTCATGACGGGCAGAATGGTGGGGTGTCCTTCCAGCGCCCGCACGAAGGGCACTTCCAGCAGCTCGCCGAAGCGCGAGCTGAAATCGATATGCTGCTGCGGCGTCAGCTGCTGGTCGCGGAAGAACACCACCAGATGCTCGTGCAGCGCGTTGCGCACCTCGTCGAACTGGTCGTCCGACAGCGGCCGTGACAGGTCGATGCCGCGGATTTCGGCGCCCAGCGCGCCGGCTATCGGTTGGGTTTCCAGATGGCGATACGTGGTCATGCTTGTCTCCTTGCCTATTGAAGCTTGATCTGCGCCTTGCTCACCAGCGCGCCCCACTTGTCGGTTTCCGCCGCGATGTAGCGACTGAAGTCCGCTGGCCCTTCGGCCGAAATGATGCCGCCCATGGCGCCGATCTGTTCGCGCACGTCGGGCATGGCCAGCACGGCCAGCAGTTCCTTGTTCAGGCGCTCGATGATGGGCTTGGGCGTGGCCGCCGGCGCCAGCACGCCGAACCATCCGGCGATCTCGTAGCCCGGCAGGCCGGCCTCCGCCATCGTCGGCACGTCGGGCAGCTGCGGCGAGCGCGCCGTGCTGGTGATCGCCAGCGCGCGCAGCTTGCCGGCCTTCACCAGTTGCAGCGCCGACGGCATGTTGTCGAACATCATCGGCACGTGGCCCGCCACGGTGTCGTTCAAGCCCGGCGCGCTGCCGCGGTAAGGCACGTGGGTCAGGCGCACGCCTGCGGACGAGGCGAACAGTTCGCCCGCCAGGTGCAGCGAGGTGCCGGCGCCGGGGGTGGCGTAGTCCAGCGGCGCTTTCGACTTCTTCGCGTAGGCGATCAGTTCCTGCACCGAGCGCACCGGCAGCGCGGGATTGACCACCAGCAGGTTGGGCACGCTCATCAGCATCGTGACGGGCGCCAGGTCGCGCTGCGGCTTGTAGGGCAGGTCCGGATAGAGGGCGGGGTTGATGGAGATGGGGCCGATATTGCCCATCACGATGGTGTAGCCGTCGGCCGGCTGCTTGACCGCGAAATCGGTGCCGATGTTGCCGCCGGCCCCGGCCTTGTTCTCGACGATGACGGGCTGGCCCAACCGTTCGCCGAGCTTGTGGCTGACCAAGCGGGCCAGCATGTCGGTCGATCCGCCCGGCGGGTAGGGCACGATCCATTTGACTGGCTGCGCCGGCCAGGTTGCTTGCGCCGCGGCGGATCCCGTACAGAACACGAGACCCGCCGCCAAGGCGAGTGCGATGCGTTTCATAGCTATGTCTCCTTCCCGGGCTCGCCGGTCTTGCCGGGAGCGTCGTTTATGTGTATTGTTCACCTAGTGATCAATACGTTTAGTAGGTGAACGATTGAAGAATAATAGATCGATTCAACGGTGTCTATCCATCATGCGGGCCTTCCGCGGCAACGGCCGGCCCACGCTGGCCGAACTGGCGCGCGCCGTGGACCTGCCGCACGCGACCGTGCTGCGGTTTCTGCAGACGCTGGAAGAAGAGGGCTACGCGGCGCGCGAAGACAGCCGCTGGCGCCTTACGCCGCTGGTGTTCGAACTGGGTTTTGCCGCCATGGAAAGCCTGGGCGTGACGGACGCCGTGCAGGAGATCCTGCAGAACCTGGCCGACGCCTATTCCGGCACGTCCAACCTGGGCGAGGCCAACCCCGAAGGCGTGATCATCATCGGCCGCGCCATGGCGCCGGCCGAACGCCGCCGCCTGGTGGTGATGAACCTGCGCGTGGGCAGCGTGCTGCCGCCGGCCAGCGCGCTGGCCGGCGGCTTGCGCCTGGCGCCGGGGGAGTGGACCCGGTTCGACTATCCGGACAGCAACCAGGTGTCGGTGGCCGTGCCCGTGCCGCAGGCCGGCTCGCGCCTGTTGTCGGTGGGGATTTCGGTGGCCGCCTCGGAAGTGGAAGGGAACCGGCTGGAAGCCGACATGGTGCCCGCCTTGCAGCAGGCGGCGCAGACCATCGCCGGCGTGATCCGGGTCGGCGTGGTGTGAGCGTGGCGGGGCGGGGGTTCAGTTTTCGGCAGCCTGCGGCAGTTTCGCGATCACCTTGATCTCGAAGTCGAAGCCGTATAGCCAGGTCACGCCCACCGCGGTCAGCGTCGGATGCGGCGCCTCGCCCCAGTACTCCGGCACCACCTGCCAGATTTTCTCGAACTTGGCCGCCGGATCGACCATGAACACCGTCACGTCGACCACGTCGTCGAAGCTGCAGCCGGCCGCCGCCAGCACGGCCTGCAAGTTGCGGAACGCAAGCCGGACTTGCGCCTGCAGGTCCGGCTCCGGCGTGCCGTCGTCGCGGCTGCCGACCTGTCCCGAAACGAACAGAAAGCCGTTGGAGCGGATCGCGGGGGAATAGCGGTTGCGTTCATACAGGGCCTGGCGGCCGGGCGGAAAAACGACGTCGCGTTGGGTCATGCTTATCTCCATCTGTGGGCCGCTTGCGGCCCGGCGTTAACGATGCAGGGACTGTAGGCGGCCGCGCCGCCGCGATAAACGGGCAAGTCCAGCCATCACTGTTTGTAGAATCCAAATAATCTGGAAGAGCGGGAGCAGAGATGGACCGTTTCGACGCGATGCAGGCCTTTGCCCGCGTGGTGGAAACCGGCAGCTTCACCAAGGCGGCCGAGACCCTGCACATGAGCAAGACCAGCGTGACGCACCTGGTGCAGCAATTGGAGGCGCGCTTGCGCGTCAAGCTGTTGAACCGAACCACGCGCAAGGTCAACGTGACGGCCGACGGCGCGGCCTACTATGAACGCGTGCTGCGGCTGCTGGCCGATATGGACGATGCCGAGACCAGCCTGTCCGGGGCCTCGGCGGCGCCGCGGGGGCGTTTGCGCGTTGACGTGCCCAGCCCGCTGGCGCGCCTGGTGCTGGTGCCGGCATTGCCGGCGTTCCACGCGCAGTACCCGGACATCCAGCTGGACATGGGCGTGAGCGACCGGATCGTCGATCTGATCGGCGAGAACGTCGACTGCGTGGTGCGCGGCGGCGAACTCGCCGACCAGTCGCTGATGGCGCGCCGCGTGGGCGATCTGCGGCTGGGCGTGTACGCGGCGCCGGAGTACCTGGAGCGCGCCGGCACGCCCGCGCATCCGCGCGAGCTGGAGGACACGCACCACCGCATCGTGGGCTTTCTATGGGCGCGCAACGGCAGGGCGCTGCCCTACGCCATGCGCCGCGACGGCGAGAGCATCAAGGTGCATGGCCGCCATGTGCTGGCGGTCGACGACGGCAACGCCTATCTGGCGGCCGGTCTGGCCGGGCTGGGCGTGCTCTGGCTGCCCGACTACATGTCACGCGCCCACGTCGACAGCGGCGAGCTGGTGCCGCTGTTCCAGGACTGGCGCCTGGATTCCATGCCGATGTACGTGGCGTTTCCGCCCAACCGGCACGTGAGCGCCAAGCTGCGCGTGTTCATCGATTGGGTCGCCGGGCTGTTGGGGCAGTACACGCCCGAGCCGCCGCGCGCCTGAGCCTCGCGCGCGACACGGACCGGCCTTGCCTTGTTCAAACCTGCTGGCTGCGTGCGCCGCGCAGCAGCTTGCCCGGCAGTTCGCCGGTGGCCGCGCCGCCTTCGAAGATCGGCAGGCCATTGACCAGCGTGGCCACGTAGCCGTCGGCGCGCTGGATCAGGCGGCGGCCCCCGCCGGGCAGGTCGAACACCATCTCCGGGCAATGCACGCGTACCGCATCGGGATCGATGATGTTGACGTCGGCCTTGTAGCCAGGCTGGAGCAGGCCCCGGTCCAGCAGCCCGTACACGCTGGCGGTGTCGCGCGTCTGGCGCTTGACCACGTGCTCCAGGTCCAGCAGCGGGCCGCGGCGGCGGTCGCGGGCCCAGTGGCTGAGCATGAAGGTGGGCATGCTCACGTCGCAGATGTAGCCGCAATGCGCGCCGCCGTCGGACAGGCTGTTGACCGTGTAGGGCTGCTGCATCAGCTGGTGCAGATGGTCCAGGTTCTCGTACGAATAGTTGAACGACGGGTAGTACAGGATGGCCTGGCCTTCGTTCTCCAGCATCAGGTCGTAGACGATCTCCAACGGCGCGCGGCCGCTGCGCTGCGCCATGGCGGCCACGCTTTCCTCGGGTAGCGGCTCGTAGTCGGGATCGCTGCCCAGCCGGTAGATCTTGTGGAAGCTGCTGAATAGCGTTTCGGCGCGTCGGTCCAGCAGGCCGCGCTGTTCATTCATGATGCGGCTGCGCGTGGCGGGGTCGCGCAGGCGGGCCAGCTTTTCCGCCAGCGGCAGGGCATGCAGCGCCTGGTAGCTGGGATGCGCGATGAACGGATGCAGCGTGCTTTGCCACGAAAACAGGATGCCCAGCGGACGTCCGCTGATGCCTGCCAGCAGCGGCACGCCTTCGCGGTGCGCCCGGTCCAGGCTGCTGGCGATCTGCTTCCACACATCCGGCGCGGCGTCGGTCTGCTGCAGGTTGAACAGCACGGGCAGGCGGTTGTGGCGCGCCAGCTGCTCCAGCCAGGGCATTTCGCCTTCCATGGCGGGATGGTTGGCGGTCATCTGGAACACGCCATGTCCGACCTCGCCCATGACCGAGCCCAGGGCGGTGATCTCCTCGCCGGTGGCGAAGGTGCCGGGCGGATACTTGCGCTCGTCGTACTTGTGCAGGAAGGTGCGCGAGGTGGAAAAGCCCACCGCGCCGGCCTCCAGCGCTGCGCGCACCACTTCGCGCATGGCGATCAGGTCGGCGGGCGAGGCCTCGTCGTGGTGGATGGCGCGTTCGCCCATCACATAGGCGCGCACCGCGCTGTGCGGGATCTGCGCGCCCACGTCCAGGGCCTTGGGGCGGCGGTCCAGCGCATCCAGGTATTCGGGAAAGGTCTCCCAGTCCCACTGGATGCCTTCGGACAGCACCGAGCCGGGGATGTCCTCGACGCCCTCCATGACCTTGATCAGCCATTCGCGCCGTTCGGGCTTGACGGGAGCGAAGCCCACGCCGCAGTTGCCCATGATGGCCGTGGTGACGCCGTGCCAGGTGGAAGGGCTGAGGTACGGGTCCCAGGTGGCCTGGCCGTCGTAGTGGGTGTGGATGTCCACCCAGCCCGGGGCGACCAGGCAGCCGTCTGCGCGGATCTCGCGGCGGGCGGCGCCGGCCCGGCCTTCGGCCTGGACCACGCGTCCATCTTCGATCGCCAGGTCCGCCTGGTAGCGGGGCCGGCCCGACCCATCGACGATCGTGCCGCCGCGGATGACCAGATCATGCATTGCGCTCTCCTTTCGATACGCGCCGGGTTTATTGGAGGACCAGGCCGATGCGCTTGATCACCGCGCCCCAGCGTTCGCTGTCCCGCTGGACGATCTGCGAGAATTCCTTCGGTCCCGCGCCGCTGACCTCATTGCCCTGCGACACGATGCTCTGCGTCACTTCGGGTGTTTCCAGCGCCTCGCGGAATACCTGGGCCACGCGCTCCGCCAGCGCCGGCGGCATGTCGCCGGGGCCGAAAATGCCCTGCCAGCCGACGATGTCCAGCCCGGGTATGCCTTGCTCCTTCAGGGTAGGCAGGTCCGGCAGCACGCTCAGGCGGCGGTCGGTGGCCGGGCCCAGCAGCTTGACCTTGCCGGCGCGCGCGTTCTCCACGGCGGTGGCCGTGCCGTCGAAATAGACCTGGACGTCGCCCGCCAACAGCGCGCGGCTGGCGTCGGCGGTGCCCTTGTAGGGCACGTGCACGATGTCGATGCCGGTCTGCTGCTTGAGTATCTCGCCGTTCAGATGCGAGGTGGACCCGGGGCTGTAGGAAGCGAAGTTCAGCTTGCCAGGATTGGCCCGGGCGTAGTCGATCATCTGCGCCGTGGTCGAAAAGGGCGCGTCCTTGTTGGCGACCAGCACGGTGGCCGAGCGCACCACCTGGATGACCGGGGTGAAATCCTTCACCGGGTCGTAGGGCAGCTTCTTGTACAGATGCGGATTCTGCGTGTGCGTGACGACGATGGTGTAGAGCAGGGTGTAGCCGTCGGGGCTGGCGCGGGCCACTTCCTGCGCGCCTATCATGGTGCCGGCGCCGGGCTTGTTGTCGACGATGACTGGCGCCCCGGTGCGTTGCGTGACCTTCATCGCCAGCATGCGCGCCAGCGCGTCCGACCCGGACCCGGCCGGAAACGGCACCACCAGGCGGATGGGCTTGCCGCCGCCCGGCCAGGGCGGGGCCTGCGTCACCGGCGCGGCCGCCGCCGAAAGACAGGCCAGGGCGCCCAGCATGGCAGCCCCGCCGCTACCCAACAGCTTCAAGAACGACTTGCGGTTCATATTGTCTCCTCCTGGGGGTAGGCAATGTCAGGCATTGCTCTGGAATGAGGTTCACCACAGGGCGCCGGCGCTGCAATTTTCCGTCGCGGCAAGTCTTTTGTAGTCTTGCCTTTGCGCTCAATCAAATGCATATTTGGCGCAATATTGATGAGAAAAATACATGAGCCTCACAATACGGTCGCTCCAGCACTACGCCGTGCTCGTCGAGGAAAAGCACTACTCTCGCGCGGCGCAGCGGCTGCATCTGACGCAGTCCGCGTTGACCCGCAGCATCCAGTCGCTGGAGGACTCGCTGGGCCTGGTGCTGGTGGACCGGGCGTCCACGGGCGTCACGCCCACGCAGGCCGGGCGCATGGTGCTGGAGCGCGCGCAGCGCATCCTGGCAGAAACCCGCGACCTGCGGCGCGAAGCCGAATTGATCCGCGGCCACGACACGGGCCGCGTGAATCTGGGCGTGGGGGCGTTTCCGGCGGCCGGATTCCTGTCGCCGCTGCTGGTGCGCATCGCGCGCGAACATCCGGGCTTGAGCGTGCACGTCGAGATCGAAAGCTGGCAGCGCCTGCTGGACAAGCTGCAGCAGGACAAGCTGGATTTCGCGGTGGCCGTGACGCACAGCCTGCCGCCGCCCGATGACTTTTCGGTGCGGCCCTTGCCGCCGCAGCACGGCGGCCTGTTCACGCGCGCCGGCCATCCGCTGCAGGGCCTGGGCAAGCCGCGACTGCGCGCCGCGCTGGCGCAGTACCGGCTGGCCGCCACCGACCTGCCGCTGCGGGCGCGCGAGTACCTGGCCCGGCTGTACCAGGTGGCGCGCCCGGAAGACCTGCCCATCGCCTTCGAATGCGACAGCGTCGCCACGCTGCGCGAGGTGGCGCTGGGTAGCGACGTAGTGCTGTTCTGCACGCGCGAGGCCATCGCGGCCGAGCTGGCGCAGGGCGTGCTGGAGCCCTTGCCGCTCTCCTATCCCGCCGCCGGCCCGCTGACCTACAGCGTCATCCACCGCGCGCGCCGCACGCTGTCCCCGACCGCCGAGCGGGTCATCGAGCTGGTGCAGGACCTGCTGTCCGGCGCGGCCGGGCCGCAGGCCGCCGCCGGGAAGAAGCGCCGGGCACGGCGCTAGCATCCCGGCCCGAGGGCGGCTGAATGCCTGGATCCGCGCCTACATCCGTTCGCCGGGCAGCGCGCTGGCCTGCTGCACCCAGTCCATGAACTGCGCTTCGTCCAGCTCGTCGTCCTCGCGGATGTCGAGATAACGCGTGTCCTGGCTCTTGGATGGCCCCGGCGGCACGGGCCGCAGCTGCGCGCCGCGAAAGAACGCTACCTTCACGTACTTGGTAAAGCAATGGATGCTCAGGAACCAGGCCTGGCCGTCCAGGCCATACAGCGGCGAGTTCCACTTGACCGCCTTCTGCACGCCGGGCGCGGCGCGCTCAATCAACGCGTCCAGGCGGCGTCCGAGATCGCTTTTCCAGCCTGGCATGGCCGCGATGTAGGCCTGCACCGGCGCGTCGCCCGCGCCTTTGGCGATCTGGGGATTGCCGCCGGACAGCAGGACGGGTTGCGAATCTGAATCTGCCTGCCTGCTGGTTTTCACCGATTTTGCGGGGGACTTTTCTGCCATGCACGGGCTCCTTTTGCTTGACCTCAAGTCGACTTGAAGTGAAAGACTATCTGCATTCCGGCACGCGGCGGACTGGAAGTGTTTTCTTGCCGCGGCCACTGACCAGCAACCTGGGAGTTCAAGCAGATGTGGGATGAACGCTACGCCGTTGAAGAATACGTGTATGGAACCGAGCCGAACGCCTTCCTGGCGGAAAACGCCGGCCTGCTTTGCGGGCCGGTGCTAAGCCTGGCCGAAGGAGAGGGACGCAATGCCGTCTTCTTGGCCTCGTTGGGTCTGGACGTGCTTGGCGTGGACGGCTCCGCGGTCGGACTGGCCAAGGCGCGCAGGCTGGCGGGGGCGCAGGGCGTATCGATCCGCACCGAAAAGGCAGACTTGGCCGAGTACGAGCCGCCGCCGGACTCTTTTGGCGCCGTCGTGTCGATCTTCGCCCACACGCCCAGCCATGTGCGCAAGAGACTGCACCGCCTGGCAGAACGGTCCTTGCGGCCAGGCGGCATCATCTTGCTGGAGGCATACCGGAAGGCGCAGTTCGGCCGTGGCACTGGTGGCCCCCCGGATGCGGACATGCTGATGGCGCGCGCGGATCTGGAGCAGGAGTTTCCGGATTGCCAGGTGCTGCTTGCGCGGGAAATCGAACGCGACGTCATCGAGGGCATATTCCACACGGGACCGGCATGCGTGGTGCAGTTCATCGCCAGAAAGAAGTGAAGGCGGGCGGCAGGCCCGCCCCTCACTCGGGAATCTCCGGTTCCACCAGCCGCATCAGTTGCGCCAGCGACTCCTGCCAGCCCAGATAGCACATCTCCGGCGGTATCGCCGCCGGTATGCCTTCCTGCACGATGCTCACCTCCGTGCCGCAGGCGACCTGCCGCAGCGTAACGGTGGTCTGCATGCGGCCGGGCAGGTTCGGATCGTCGAACTGGTCTGAATAACGGATCTTCTGGCCCGGCGCCAATTCCAGGTATTCGCCGCCGAAGTCGTGGCTATGGCCCGTGCCGAAATTGCGGAACGACATTTTGTGCATGCCGCCGACCCTGGCGTCCAGTTGATGGACCTGGCAGGTGTAGCCGTAAGGGGGAAGCCAGCGCGCGATCGCGTCGGGCTCCAGGAAGGCCCGATAGATGCGTTCGGCCGGCGCGCGCATTACGCGGTGGAGGGTTACGGTTCCGGTAGTCATGGTGAGTCCGCCTTTCAGGAAAGTTGTGCGTACTGACACGACGTACGAGTTGACCGGAAATCGACAGCCGGAATCCTGGGACAAACCCTTAAAAAGCGCATCTGGTCACGATTTGGACGGGTGCAATGCGGCCCCTTATTCGATGGGCTCGCGCATCACCAGCACCGCGATGGTGTGGTTTTTCCAGAACACCTGATGGATGCGGGGCGCGAGCGCACGCAGTTCCTCGGGACCCGTGCCGTCAAACGTCACCAGGACGGCTGGGCGCTCCCCCTCGCTCGGCACGCGCTGGATGCGGTCGAAGGACGGAAAGCCGTACTTCATGAGAAAACTCCGGATGTCCTCGTCCGAGGTGCTTTCTTCCACTTGGTTGATCAGCAGGGCAGCCATGATCGTTCTCCTTGGGGACTCCGCGGGCGTCGGAGGCGAGCGCCGCTCAGAATTTGGCGGGGACCATGCGCAACGGATGCCCCGGATCGCGGTAGCCGCCCGCCTTCTGCCGCTTGGGCAGCTTGACCTTGGCCCGCGGCATGCGCTTGTACGGAATCTGGGAGAGCAGGTGGCTGATGATGTTCAGGCGCGCCTTTTTCTTGTCGTCCGACTGCGCCACGAACCAGGGCGATACGCTGGTGTCCGTGGCCGCGAACATGTCGTCGCGGGCGCGCGAGTAGTCGTACCAGCGGCTGTAGGAATCCAGGTCCATCTTGGTCAGCTTCCAGACCTTGCGCTCGTCCGTGATGCGGGCTTGCAGCCTGCGGGTCTGTTCTTCCTCGCTGACTTCCAGCCAGTACTTCAGCAGGATGATGCCCGAGCCGATGATGGCCCGTTCAACCAGCGGCACGCCTTTCAGGAAGATCTTGACGTCGTCCTTGGAGCAGAATCCCATCACCCGCTCGACGCCGGCCCGGTTGTACCAGCTGCGATCGAAGATCACGATCTCGCCCGCCGCCGGCAGGTGGGGCAGGTAGCGCTGCACGTACATCTGGCTTTTCTCGCGGTCCGAGGGGGCGGGCAGGGCGATCACCCGGAACACGCGCGGGCTGACGCGCTCGGTGATTGCCTTGATCGTCCCGCCCTTGCCGGCGCCGTCGCGTCCTTCGAAAAGGATGCAGACCTTGGCGCCCGTCTGGCTGACCCATTCCTGGAGCCTGACCAGTTCCACGTGCAGCCGGGCCAGTTCCTCGGCGTATTTCTTGCCCGAGAGCTTGGCTTGCGCCAGCGGTTTGTCCTCTGTTGCTGCTTTCTTCTGAGCGTTCATGACGGACTCCAGAATATGCTGCGCGGTAAGGGTGGGAGGGTTCGAATTTTTCACTGTAGCGCCGACCGTTGGCGCTTGTACACAAGCTCGCCGCAGCAGTACTTTTTATCTAGTGCCTGCGTCAAAACGATCCGCTGGCGGTAAGCGGAAAAGGTCAATAGAATCAATTCGCACGCCGCGCTTCGGCAAGGCTGGAGCTGCGTCGTGGACCTTGGCGGTTAGGCTCTACACGGACCCGATACCCGATGTCGCCGCTGACCTGTTCGAATCGGCTGTTGCTGATCGGCATGCTCTGCCTGGGCGGCTGCATGCGTGTGGGGCCGGACTTCGAGCCCCAGCGCACCAGCTGGGCCGCGGACTGGAGCACACCCGCGCTGCAGCAGGCCAGCCGCCAGCAATTGCAGCCGGACGCCCGGCAGTGGTGGAAGATCTTCGGCGATCCCATCCTGGAGGCCCTGATCGCCCAGGCCGACGCCAATAACGCGGGCCTGCGCATCGCGGGTCTGCGCATCATGGAAGCGCGCGCGCAGCTGGGCATCGCCCAGAGCGGGCGCTACCCGCAATCCCAGGTGGTCGGGGCCAACGCCCTTTACCAGCACCGGTCCTCGCGTTCGGCCGAAGGCAACCCGCGCCCCAGCAGCTTCTGGCAATACAGCGCCGGCTTCGACATAGGCTGGGAGCTGGACTTCTGGGGCCGGTTCAGCCGCGCCATCGAGTCGGCCGACGCCCTGTACTTCGAGGCCCAGGCCAATCGCGACGACGTGCTGGTGCTGCTGCACGCGCAGGTGGCCGAGAGCTACTACGCGCTGCGCACCGCCGAGGCGCGGCTGCGGATCGCCCGCGACAATGCCGCCATCCAGAAGCGCAGCTACGAAATCACGCAAAAGCTGTTCCGCAGCGGCGAGACCGACGAACTGGACCTGCAGCAGGCCCGCACGCAGTACCTGAGCACGCTGGGCACCATTCCCGAATTCGAAAGCCAGATCATGCGGACCCGCAACGCCCTGGCGGTCCTGGCGGGCCGGCCGCCCGGTCCCATGCCGGAACTGGACGACAAGACGGCGGAGGTGCCGCTGGTCGACCGCGCCGTGCTGCAGGACGTGCCCGCCAATCTGCTGCTGCGCCGTCCCGACGTCCGCGCAGCCGAATTGCGCATCGCCGCGCAGTCGGCGCAGGTGGGCGTGGCCGCGGCGGACCTCTATCCCTCGCTGACCTTGCTGGGCAGCATCGCCTGGTCCGCCACCTCGTTGGCGGGCACGGCGGGCGGCGCCGCGCTGCTGGCCGGCCCCGTCCTCAGCTGGAACGTGTTCGACCACGGCCGCCTGCAAAACAATGTGCGGGTGCAGGACGCCCGGCTGCAGCAGCTGATCGTGGCCTACCAGGACGACGTCCGACAGGCGGCGCGCGAAGCCGACGACGCGGCCAGCGGCCTGATCAAGGCGCTGGAACGCGACGGCATCCTGCAGCAGTCGGCGCAGGCCGCGGGGCGTTCGCTCACGCTGGCCAACGCGCTCTACCGCGAAGGCTATACCGATTTCCAGCGGGTACTGGACGCGCAGCAGGCGCTGGCCGTCCAGCAGGATGCGTACGTCGTGAACCGGGGCGGCGCCGTGAGCGACCTCATCGCCCTCTACAAGGCCCTGGGCGGCGGCTGGTATAGCGCGGAGCCGGTGCTCGACCCGGAGACCCGCGAACAGATGCGGCAGCGCACCGATTGGGGCGATCTGCTATCCGAACCGGCGCCTGCCTCCGCCGCCGCCGTGTCCGCTCAAAAGGTGCGATCCGATGAGTGACTCGCCGTCCCCGCCCGCCGCGCCCCCCGCGCCGGATCCCGCAAAAAAGGGCGTCCTTTGGACGGTCCTGTTCATCGTGCTGAGCCTGGCCTGGTATCTGCTGGCCGACCGCTATACGCCGTACACGCAGCAGGCGCGGGTGCAGGCCTTTGTCGTGCCGGTGGCCTCCGAGGTTTCGGGGCGCGTGACCCGGGTGTATGTGCGCAACAACCAGGACGTCGAAGTTGGCGCGGCGCTGTTCGACGTCGACCCGGAGCATTACCGCATTGCCGTCGACCGCGCCCGCGCGGACCTGGAATCCACGCGCAGGCAGATCGGCGCCGGCACCGCGGGTATCGATTCGGCGCAGGCTTCTTTGCGCGCGGCGCAGGCCAACGAGCTGAAAGCCCGCCAGGACAGCACCCGGCTCGAAGGGTTGTACCGCCAGGATCAGGGTACCGTATCGCTGCGGCGGCTGGAAATCGCGCGGGCGAATCTGACGCAGGCCATCAGCCAGGTCGCGGCCGCGCGCGCCGAGGTGCAGCGCGCGCGCGAACAGGAAGGCGGCAGCGAGGAAGACAACGCCAAGCTGCGCAGCGCCGCCGCCGCCGTGGAGAAAGCCGAGCTGGACCTGGCCAATACGCAGGTGCGGGCGCGTTCCGCAGGCTTGATCACCGACCTGCGCACCGACGCCGGGCAATTCGCAGCCGCCGGCAATCCCGTCATGACGCTGATCGCGATCCACGACGTCTGGATCAGCGCTGAAATGACCGAGAACAACCTGGGCCACATGGAGCCCGGCACGCCGGTGGCCATCATCCTGGACGCGCTGCCCGGGCAGATCTTCAAGGGCCGCGTGCGCAGCGTCGGGTATGGCGTCAACGTGGGGCCCGGCACGCCGCCCGGCAGCCTGCCCACGGTGCAGAACAGCCGCGACTGGCTGCGGCCCGCGCAGCGCTTTCCAGTCATTGTGGAATTCGATCCCGGCGACTTGCCGGCGTTGAGCGGCGTGCGCGTGGGCGGCCAGGCCGAGGTCATGGCGTTTCCCAGTTCCGGCAATCCGCTCAACCTGCTGGGCCGCGCATACATGCGGCTGATGAGCTGGCTTTCCTATGCATACTGATCCCGATCCCCGCGGGCGACGCGCCCTGCGCGTGGGCGCGGGCACCGCCTACTGCACGGCCATCAGCTACGGCCTGGCCCTGCCCATCCCCATGGTCGCGCCGGTGCTGGGCGTCATGCTGTTGGCATCGATGAACCGGCCCCTGTCGTTCAAGAGCGGGCTGGGCCTGCTGCTGATGGCGCTGCTTGCCACCGCGATCGGCCTGCTGCTGAGTCCCTTGCTGCGCTACTACCCTCTGAGCGGGGTGCTGCTCATCGCACTGTGCCTTTACTTCGCCTTCCGTCACGGCCTGCGCGGCGGCAATGGCCTGCTGTCGACCTTTCTCATCATCGGGTTGACCATGATTTCCGCCGCCGGCACCGTCGACTTCGCGCTGGCCGCCCTGGTGATCGAAGCGCTGGGCAAAGGGCTGCTGGTCGCGGTCCTGGCGCTGGGCGGCTGCCATCTGCTGTTCCCCGAGCCAGCGGCCGCGCCCGCGCCGCCCGCGGCGCCGGTCCTGCCGCCGGACGCGGCCAGCCGGCTGGCCCTGCGGGCCGCGCTCGTGGTGATGCCGGCGTTCCTGCTGGCGCTGACCGACCCGCTGGGCTACATGCCCATCATCCTGAAATCGGTCAGCCTGGGGCGCCAGAGCTGCGTCACCGCCGCGCAGGGCGCGGCCCGCGAACTGCTGGGCTCGACCCTGCTGGGCGGCGCGCTAGCGGTCGCCTTCTGGTGCGCCTTGAGCCTGTTCGTGAACCTGTGGATGTTCTTTCTCTGGATGCTGCTGTTCGGCCTCATGGCCGCGCGCAAGCTCTACCGGCTGGTTCCGACCCGCCATCCGCCCAGCTTCTGGTTGAACACGCTGGTGACGCTCGTCATCCTGCTGGGCCAGTCAGTGCAGGACAGCGCCGCCGGCAAGGACGTCTACACCGCGTTCGCGGTGCGCATGGGCTTGTTCATCGGCGTCACGCTCTATGCCTGCCTGATGCTGCGCCTGCTCGAACCCCGGGCGCCGGACAGCCGGGAACCCCGTCGGAATCCTTCAACCGCGGTCCCCTCAGACGCTTGAATCAGGAGGCAGCCATGTCATTGCCAGACGAACCGGCCCCACCCTCGCACTCGGCGGGGTGGCGCTTCAAATGCGGGATCGGATTGTTCATCATCGCCTTCGCCCTGTGGTTCCTCCTTCCGGTGGCGGGCTATATGGACGTGCCGGGTCCGCGCATCGCCGCGTTGACCGGCACCATCTTCATCGCCAACAAGGTCTTGCTGCTGAGCTGCATCGCAGTCATGGGCAAGGAGGGCTTCCAGCGGCTGAAGTCCATCGTGTTCGGCCAGGCCAAGAAACTCGCTCCCGTGCAGAAGGTTGGCCCCGTGCGCCATGCCATCGGCCTGGTCATGTTCCTGCTGCCCATCCTGACCTCGGCGCTGGAACCCTACATAGACGAAATGTGGCCGGGCCTGCGGCCCAATCTGTGGCAGGCCCAGCTGGCCGGAGACCTTATGCTGATTGCCAGCTTCTTCGTGCTGGGCGGGGATTTCTGGAACAAGCTGAGAGCGCTGTTCGTGCGCACGGTCTAGCGGGCAGGCCGCCACGATCGAAGCCGGCGTTTTCGTAGGAAAATGCCGGCTCGCGTTCCGACGCGCAACCTCAGCCATCAACCAGGACCCGCCATGCCGCAACTCGACATCTATCAGGTAGACGCCTTCACTGCCGCGCCCTTCGGCGGCAACCCCGCGGCGGTCGTGCCGCTGCAGGCCTGGCTGCCGGACGAAACGCTGCAACGCATCGCAGAAGAAAACAACCTGTCCGAAACCGCTTACTTCGTGCGCAAGGGCGATGTCCACGAGCTGCGCTGGTTCACGCCCGCGGTGGAGGTGGACCTGTGCGGCCATGCCACGCTGGCGTCGGCCTGGGTGCTGTTCGAACAGCTGGGCGCAACGGAAGACGTGCTGCGCTTTGCCACGCGCAGCGGCGAACTGCAGGTGCGTCGCGCGGGCGACAGGCTGGCGATGGATTTTCCGGCCAAGCGGCCCGAAGCGCAGCCGATCCCGCCGGGCCTGCTGCAGGCGCTGGGCCTGCCGGGCGCGCAGGCGTTCTACAAGACGGACGACTATCTGGTGGTGATCGACGATGAATCGCGCATCGATGCCCTGAAGCCGGACTTCGCCGCGCTCGCGGGCTTCGACACGCGCGGGGTGGCGGTGACGGCGCCGTCGGCGCAATTCGATTTCGTGACACGCTGGTTCGGGCCGCGGGTGGGCGTGAACGAGGATCCGGTGACCGGCTCGGCGCACACCTCGTTGGCGCCGTACTGGGCCCAACGCCTGGGCAAGCGCAGCCTGAGCGCGCAGCAGGGCGGGGCGCGCAAGGGGCAGTTGCAATGCGAGGTGCTGGATAACGGCCGGGTGATCATCAGCGGCCAGGCGGCGTTGTACCTGCGCGGCACGATCTTCATCTGAGGCCGGGCGGGGCGCAGCCCCGGCTCGCGGCGGCGTAACAAAAGAGACGTTGACACGGTTTATGCTCAACACTAGCATAAACCGTGCTCTTTTTTTGCCCAATAAATGCTCAATATGAGCATAAAATCTCGCGAGGAGACGCCTCCATCGACACCCCCAATCGCCGGTACGTCGAATTCGATCTGCCTGCCACACCGAGCTGCCCCAGCGCCGTCGGCCAGGCCTGGGCCCGCGTGCCCGAACCCTTGCCAGCCAGCGAACGCGCCGCCTGCGTGGCGCGCATACGCGAACTGCTGGCGCGGGAGCGCGCCGTGCTGGTCGCGCACTATTACGTCGATGCGGAGTTGCAGGAACTGGCCGAACAGACCGGCGGCTGCGTCGGCGACTCGCTGGAGATGGCGCGCTTCGGCCGCGACCATGAGGCCCGCACGCTGGTGGTGGCCGGCGTGCGCTTCATGGGCGAGACCGCCAAGATCCTGAGCCCGGACAAGCGCATCCTGATGCCGGACCTCGACGCCACCTGCTCGCTGGACCTGGGCTGTCCGGCCGCCGATTTCGCCGCCTGGTGCGATGCCCATCCGGACCGGACGGTGGTGGTCTACGCCAATACCAGCGCTGAAGTGAAGGCGCGCGCGGACTGGGTCGTGACCTCGTCGATCGCGCTGGACGTAATCGCCGACCTGCATGCGCGCGGCGAGAAAATCCTGTGGGCGCCGGACCGCCATCTGGGCGACTACGTGCAACGCCAGACCGGCGCCGACATGCTGCTGTGGCAGGGGTCCTGCCTGGTACATGACGAGTTCAAGGGCACCGAACTGGAACTGCTTCGCGCCGAGCACCCGCAAGCCAAGGTGCTGGCGCATCCGGAATCGCCCGCCGCCGTGCTGGCGCAGGCCGACGTGGTGGGCTCGACCACGCAGCTGATCGATGCCGCGCGCAAGTTCGACGCGGAGCTGCTGATCGTCGCGACCGACCAGGGCATCCTGCACAAGATGCGCGCCGCAGCGCCCGGCAAGACCTTCCTGGCCGCGCCCACCGCGGGCAACAGCGCCAGTTGCAAGAGCTGCGCGCATTGCCCCTGGATGGCCATGAATGCCCTGGGCAACCTGGCCGGGACGCTGGAGCATGGTCGCAACGAAATCACACTGGACCCCGCGCTGGGCCTGCGTGCCAAGGCGCCGATCGACCGCATGCTGGACTTCGCGGAACGGCGCAAGCGCCGCGTGCAGGCCAGCGGCGACTTCGCGCGCGACACGGCGCTGTATGCCAGCGTCGGGCCGGCCTAGGGACTAGCGGAGGTCCGCTCATGGAATTCGACGTCATCATCATCGGCAGCGGCCTGGCCGGCATGGCCGCGGCGCTGGAACTGGCCCCGCGCAAACGGGTCGCCCTCGTGTCCAAGGGCGAACTGCGCGACAGCGCCAGCAACCGCGCCCAGGGGGGCATTGCCGCGCCGCTGGGCGCCGACGACAGCATCGAGGCGCACGTCAACGATACCCTGGTCGCGGGCGCCGGCCTGTGCGATCTGCCGGCCACGCGGAACATCATTTCCCGGGCCTGCGGCGCGATAGCCTGGCTGCAGGAGCAGGGCGTCGCGTTCACGCCGGAGCTCGGCGGATTGCATCTGACGCGTGAAGGCGGGCACGGCCTGCGCCGTATCGCGCACGCGGCGGACGCGACCGGCAGCGCCATCGTCGCGGCCCTGGAGGACCGCGTGCGGCGGCAAGCCGGCATCACGTTGCTGCAGGCGCATTGCGCCGTGGACCTGATCCTGGACGGCGCCGCAGGTACGGCTGCGGCGCGTTGCCGCGGCGTGCGCCTGCTGGACCTGCGCAGCGGACGGATTTTCGATGCGTCCGCCAGCCATGTCGTGCTGGCCACGGGCGGCGCGGGGCAGGCATACCAGACGACTACCGCGCCGCCGGCCGCGACCGGCGACGGCATCGCCATGGCCTGGCGCGCGGGCTGCCGGATCGCCAACATGGAGTTCACGCAATTCCATCCTACCGGCCTGCACCATGCGCAAGCGGGAGGATTCCTCATTTCCGAGGCGGTGCGCGGCGAGGGCGGCATACTGCGCCTGCCCGATGGCGCGCGCTTCATGCCGGCCTACGATGCCCGCGCCGAGTTGGCGCCGCGCGATATCGTCGCCCGCGCGATCCAGGGCGAAATGGAACGCCATGGACTGGAGTGCGTGTACCTGGATATCAGTCACCAATCGCCGGGATTCCTGCAGGAACATTTTCCTACCATCCAGGCGCGCTGCCTGGCGCTGGGCATCGACATCACGACGACTCCCATCCCGGTTGCGCCCTCCGCGCATTACACCTGCGGCGGCATCGTTGCCGACCAGGCCGGACGCAGCAATCTGTCCGGTTTGTACGCGGTGGGCGAAGCCGCCTGCACCGGACTGCACGGCGCCAACCGCCTGGCCAGCAATTCGCTGCTGGAGTGCGTGGTGACGGGACGGGCTGCCGCGCAAGACATCTTGGGCCAGGTGCCGGCCGATGTTCCCCATCGAACTCCGGCTGCCGACGCAACCGCCGTGCCGGCGTCGCCCGATCTGGCGCGGCTGCGGCGCGACCTGCGCCAGTTGATGAGCCGGGACGTGGGCGTGCTGCGCAGCGATGCCTCGCTGGCGCGCGCGGCCGCATTCATCGGTCCGTTGCGAGCAGAGACGGACGCGCGGTTGCTGCGCGAGGGCTTGAGCCTGGAATTGCTGGAGCTGCGCAACCTCGCCCTGGCGGCTGATCTCATCGTGCGGGCGGCGAGTGCGCGCGGTGAGAGCAGGGGGGCGCATTTCAACCGGGACCGGCCTGGCTCGGACGCCGTGGATTTGCGGCCGCGCGCGCCTGCCGCAACCGCGTAGGCGCGGGCAGGGCAGTTTCCGGCCGGCCGGCGGCTCAGGAAACCCCGGTCAGCAGATGCTGCGCGGCGCCCGTCGCCGCGCGCCTGAAACGCGACGGCGACACGCCCATGTGCTCGCGGAAGAAGCGGGAGAAATTGCCGGGCGTGGAGAAGCCCAGGTCCAGCGCCACGGAGGTCAGGGGCTGCTCCTGGTGCACCAGCAGGCGCACGGCTTCTTCGACGCGCACGGCGCTCCAGAAGACTTGCGGCGTGGTATTGAGCTGATCTCGGAACAGCGCGAAGAAATGGCCGCGCGACAGTCCCACGCGGCTGGCGACCTCTTCCGCCGTGATCGGTTCATGGGCGTGCTCGCGCATGTAGGCGATCGCCGCGCGCAGCCGGCGGTCCAGCGCCGGCGCCGCGGGCATCTGGTTGCGCGGGCGATCCGGCTCGATGGACGATTCGATCGCCGCTTGCAGCAGGGCCTCGACCTCGGCATCCAGGTCCGCGCCGGGGTGGTCCTGCGGCGCCACGATCTTGTGCAGCAAGCGCCAACAGCCCTGGCGCACCGCCGCGTCGATGGGCACGCCCGGCGCCGCGAAGTGGAAGGGGCGGCCCGTGGCGGCGCGCCGTTCGTCCAGCCAGGGCTTGGCGATGTAGAGCACCAGGAAAATGGCCGGGCCCGACCGTTCAAGCAGCCTGGCGTCGTGCGATTCGTACGTATTGGTGCCTAGCGCCAGATGTTCGCTGTAGGGGACCGGAGTCTGGCCGACATGGCCCTGCACGCGCGCGCCGCCCAGCCACAGGGCCAGCTGCACTTCCGCATGCGCGTGCGCGATCAGGTCGTCGCGCAGTTCCAGCACGACGGCGCGGCCGAACGCGCCTTCGTGCAAGGCGTAGGTCTCCTGCATCTCTGTCTCCCGTTTTTCTTATCGCCTCGCCGCGCAAGCCTGGGCTTGCGTGCGGGCGGGTGCGGCGCTCCGGGAATTTTATGGGCGTTTGCGCGCTTCTCCACGCTAGGTGTATTCACTAGGCACAAAATCTGACTCTGCGATAAGTCCGCGCACCCGGCGATAAGCGCGCCGCCGCCTGCGCCGATACAGTCCTGAAAAATCGTCGGCGCAATGCCGATGCAGACAGCGACTGTTCAGATAAAGGGAGACGGCGGCATGAGCACGCAACACGTCAACGGCATGGCCGTGGAGATCGACGGCGAGGGGCCGGCACTGTTGTGCATACACGGCCTGGGCGGTTCCTCGAATACCTGGACGCCCGTCATGGGCGCCTTCGACGGCTTTCGCGTGATCCGTCCCGACCTGCCGGGCAGCGCGCGCTCGGCGTTGGGCGAAAAGCGCCTGTCCATCGCTGTCTATGTGGACGCGCTGGCCGGACTGCTGGACGCATTGGACGTCGATGCGGCGCATGTCGCCGCCCATTCGCTCGGAACCATCGTGGCCCAGCATCTTGCCGTGGCGCATCCGGGCCGGGTCAAGTCGCTGGCCCTGTTCGGCCCGCTGGCCGCGCCGCCCGACGCGGGCCGGCCCGGCATCCGCGCGCGGGCGGCGCTGGCCCGCGGCGGCGATGCGGCCATGCAGGAGATCGCCGACGCCATCGTCAAGGGCGCGACCAGCGCCCAGACCAGGCAGGATCAGCCCGCCGTGCTGGCGCTGGTGCGCGAAAGCGTGATGCGCCAGCCGCCCGAAGGCTACGCGCAAAGCTGCGAGGCGCTGGCGGATGCGCAGCCGGCCGCCGCGGAAGCGATAGGCGTACCGGCTGTCCTGATTACCGGCGACCAGGACGGCGTGGCGCCGCCCGCCAACGTTGACGCCCTGGCCGCGCGCATCGCGGGCAGCCGCCGCATCGTGCTGGACGGATGCGGCCACTGGACCACCTACGAAAAGCCCCAAGCCTGCATGCAGGCCCTGCGGGAGTTCCACGCGGCGCTGCGCTAGGCCACGTTTTCCTGGCGTTTCAACATAAGAAATCGGCCCCTCGACGCGGGCCGGAGGAGACCTGTCATGTCCAGAATTGCCATTACCAATGTCGCCATCTTCGATGGCAGCGGCATGGAACCTTTTCAAGGCGAAGTGTTGATCGATGGCGCGCGCATCGCGCAGGTCGCGCGCGCGCCCGAGCAGGTGAGTCGGGAGGGCGCGCGCCTCATCGACGGACGCGGCCGCTTCCTGATGCCCGGCATGACGGAAGCGCACACGCATTTCTCCTGGAACGACCAGCCCACGCTGGCGGCGATCCAGTTCATGCCGCCGGAAGAGCACATTCTCTGGTGCGTGCGCGTGGCCAAACGCTATCTGGAAATGGGCTGGACCTCGGCCATCGGCGCGGCCGCGGCCAAGCCGCGCCTGGACGTGGTGCTGCGTAACGCCATCAACGCCGGCGAATGCCCGGGGCCGCGCTACCTGGCGGGCAGCCAGGAGATCACCACCATAGGCGCGCTGGGCGACAACTCGCTGCCGCACATGCCGTTCGACGAGCTTAGCTTCGGCAGCGTGTGCTGTGGCCCTGAAGAGATCCGGCGCTCGGCGCGCACCTTCATCAAATACGGTGTCGATCACCTGAAGATAAATCTGTCCGGCGAGTACATCGCCGGGCTGCCGGCCGAGATGTCGCCGTTCGCAGAAGACGAGATCGCCATGCTGGCGAACGAGGCCAAGCGCTATGGCAAGCGCGTCGCGGCGCACGCGCGCTCCAGCGAGTCGGTCAAGCAATGCGTGCGCCACGGCATCGAGATGATCTACCACGCCAGCTTTGCCGATGAAGAGGCGCTCGACATGCTGGAAGCCAGGAAAGACAGCCACTTCGTCGCGCCGGGCATAGGCTGGCTGATCAGGACGGCCTTCAACGCGTCCGAGTACGGCATCACGCCCGCCATCGCCGAGCAGATGGGCTACAAGCGCGAACTGGAAATCGCCTCGGAGTCGCTGCGCAAGATGCACAAGCGGGGCATCCGCATCCTGCCCGGCGGCGACTACGGCTTTGCCTGGATGCCGCACGGCACCAACGCCCGCGACCTGCAATACTTCGTGGACTACATCGGCATGACCCCGACCGAAGCGCTGGTGTCCGCCACTCGGCTGGGCGGCGAGATCATGCAACGACCGCAGGAATTGGGCATGCTGCGTCCCGGCTATCTGGCGGACGTGGTCATGGTCGACGGGGATCCGCTGAAGGATCTGTCGCTGCTGGTGGATCCGGAGAGGATCTTGCTGGTTGTGAAGGATGGGGAGGTGTGCAAGGACAGTCTCCGGCACGATGCGGACGCGGAACTGCTGACTGCCGAAGACAGGGATGCGGCCTTAGTACATTGACCGACGCGGCGTTACACACACAAGGAGTTGGAGCGCGCAGCGTCGGGACCTGAGCATTCGTAGCGAGCTTGCATTATTGAGCTTGCAGATCAATTTCCGCGAACAGATTCACCACGGGCGGAAGAAATGCAATCGGGAGTGTCATTCCTCGGCATCTTTGTCCATTGCTTCAAATTGGGCAAAGACGTGGCCCGCAGGAATGACGTTTCCCTGCGATATTTCGCGCCGGCCTCGATCGATTAGCTTGAGCAGGGCATAGGCTTCCGCCTTATCCCCGCTGCGATTGCAGTATGGAATCGCCTGGTCTTGATGCGAGCGTTTCACGGCATGGGCCTCCAGTGCAAGTACCGACAGGTGCAACTGTAGACTGGAGTTCACTTATCCGCCGGCTTTTCTCCCATTATTCGGACAGAAAGTAGGCGAAGCGGTACGAGCAAACCTGGTTGCATCAATGCTGGGTTTGCTCGCCTCAACTCAAGCCTCTCCCACCCCCTCCCTCACGCTAGCCGCCAGCATCTGCGCCGTCGCCGCCGACAAGGTCCAGCCCAGATGCCCATGCCCCGTGTTGTAGAACACGCCGGGCCGCCTGCCCGGACCCACGCGGGGCATCATGCTCGGGGTCATGGGGCGCAGCCCGCACCACGGCACCACGCGCGAAGTTCGGATGCCGGGGAAGTGCTTGCGGGTCCAGTCCACCAGCGGCTGCACGCGTTCGGCGCGGATGTCCATGTTGAAGCCGTTGAACTCGGCCGTGCCGGCCACGCGGAAGCGGTCGCCGAGGCGGCTGGTGACGATCTTGGCGGCTTCGTCCAGCAGGCTGACGTGCGGTGCGGCCGCCTGGCTGGCGGCGTCGTCCAGGTGCACGCTGATGGAATAGCCCTTGACCGGGTAGATGTTGAGCGTGTCGCCCAGCTGCCTGGCGAACTGCCGGCTGACGGCGCCGGCGCAGACGACGATGGCGTCGGCCTCGTGCTGCTCGCGGCGCGCGCCGCCCTCGCGCGCGACGTCGAGCACGTAGGGCGCGCCGTCCACGCTGATGTTGCGGATGTCGGCGTCCTGCGCGAAGCGCACGCCGCGGCGCTCGCAGGCGCGGGCCAGGCCGCTGGTGAACTTGTGGATGTCGCCGGTGGCGTCCGAGGGCGTGTAGAAGCCGCCATGGCAAGGGGTTTGCAGCGTGGGTTCGATGCTGCGCGCTTCCTCGGGCGACACCGCGTAGCGCTCCAGCCCGCCTTCCTGCAGCAGCGCATTGGCGCGGCGCGCGGTCTCGAAGCTGGTGGCGTCGTGGTAGATATGCAGGATGCCGCGGCGCTCCAGGTCGAAATCTATGCCTTCTTCTTCCGCCATGGCGTACAGGTGCTGGCGCGCGGCAATGGCAAGCCGCGTGGTCTCGATGGTGTTGCGGCGGTAGTTGCGGATCTGTCCGATGAACTGCGCCAGCCAGGAGTACTTGTGCCAGCTGAAGCGGGGATTGAGCAGCAGCGGCGCGTTGTGGCGGCCGAGCCAGCGCAGGCCTTTCATGATGGTGGCGGTGCTGTTCCAGACCTCGGCGTTGCTGGCCGACAACTGGCCGCCGTTGGCGTAGGAAGTCTCCATGGCCGGATAGCGCTGGCGGTCGTAGACGGTGACGTGGTATCCCAGTTTGCTCAGGGCATAGGCGGACGTGACGCCGGTGATACCGGCGCCAATGATGGCGATGCGGGGCATGATGGCTCCAGATTGAGTGGCCGCGGCCACCCGGCCGCAGCACCCCATCTGTCTCTGTACCTGAGAGCTTCACCCGCGGCGCAGGCGGCGGCGGGTTCCCCTTCGGTGGGCGCAATCCGCGCCTCTCTCCAGATTGTCTAGACCGCGCAGTCCTGTTTGCCTGAGAGTTTCCGGGGCGGTTGCTCCGTCGGCGCCTGCCGCGGGGGCAGGTCTCTTCTGCGGGGTTTTGGATCGACGAGGCGAGGATAGCCAAAATCCCCCAAAATGAGACCAAGGGTTAGTACCAATAAGGCGCCGCGCCGCGTTACGATGCTTGCGCGCCGCCGTCGCGGCGCCACCGATCCGACACGACAGGGAATGACGAGAATGCGCTTGAACAGCATGCTGCGCACGGGATTGTTTACGCTGATGGCCGCAGGCTGCGGGCTGGCGCAGGCCGGACAGGCGGAGACCGACAGCAAGGTCGACGAGGCGGTCCAGGCCGTCATGCGCGAACATGGCATTGCGGGAATGTCGATCGCCGTGACCCGCAACGGGACGCAACATTTCTACAACTATGGCGTGGCATCCAGGCAAACCGGCAGGCGGGCCGACAGCGACACGCTGTACGAGATCGGCTCCATCAGCAAGACCTACACGGCAACCCTGGCAACCTACGCACAGGCGCGCGGCCGCCTGGCGCTGAGCGACAGCCCGGCCAAGTATCTGCCCGAGCTCGCCGGCAGCGACTTCGCCAAACTGAGCCTGATCAACCTGGGGACGCACACGACCGGCGGCTTTCCCTTGCAGGTGCCCGACGCGGTCACGAACCAGGCGCAGATGATGGCTTACCTCAAGGCCTGGAAGCCCGAGCATGCCGCCGGCACGTATCGCACCTACGCCAACCCCAGCATCGGCATGCTGGGCGTGGTTGCGGCCAAGAGCCTGAACCGGCCGTTCAAGGCGGCCATGGAGCGGGACCTGTTTCCCAAGCTGGGCCTGACCAGCACCTACATCGACGTGCCGGCCGCCAGGGTGGCGGACTACGCGCAGGGCTACAACAAGCAGGATGCGCCCGTGCGCGTGAATCCGGGCGTGCTGGCCGACGAAGCCTATGGCGTGAAGACCAGCGCGCGCGACCTGATCCGCTTCGTCGACGCGAACATGGGCTTGAACCTCGCCGATGCCGAACTGCGCGGCGCGATTGCGCAGACGCACGTCGGCTATTACCAGCTGGGCGACATGACCCAGGACCTGGCCTGGGAGCAATTGCGCTATCCGGCGACGCTGGACGCGTTGCTGACGGCCAATGCCGGCAATTACAACAGCCAGAGCCAGCCCGTGACCGCATTGAACCCGCCGCTGCCGCCGCAGGAGGCCGTGTGGATCAACAAGACGGGTTCGACCAACGGCTTCGGCGGCTATGTGGCATTCGTGCCGTCGAAGAAGCTGGGCATCGTGATACTGGCCAACCGCAACTATCCGAACGAGGCCAGGGTCCGGCTGGCGTACCGGATCCTGGGCGAATTGGAGAAGTAGGCGCGCAGGCCGGCGCGCTATCGCGCGGGCGGCTGCCTTGCCGCGTTGTGGCGGGGCAACAGGTCCATCACTTCCAGACGCTTGCACAATTGCGCCAGCCGCTCCATCTTGTAGGCATTTACGTCCATGCCGGCGTAGTCATAGAAGCCCTGGCCGTCGCGCAGCCCGTTGCGCCCTTGTTCCATGTTGCTGGCGATGACGGCAGGCGAGGCGAAGCGCGGATCGATGGCATCGGCGAGGTAGCGCGAGGCGTAGTAGAGGATGTCGCCGCCGCCCCAGTCGATGAACTCCAGCAGCCCCAGAACCGAAAACCGCAGGCCGAAGCCCAGGCGCACGGCCGTGTCGATGTCTTCGGCGCTGGCCACGCCTTCATCCACCATGCGGGCCGCTTCGTTCATGGCCAGGGCCTGGATGCGGGGCACGATGTAGCCGGCGGCGGGGGCGCACTGCACGGGCTTCTTGCCCGCCAGGCGCAGCGCTGCCAGCAGCCCTTGCGTCGCGGCCTCGCTGGTCTGGGGGCCGCGGCTCACTTCCACCAGCGGTATCAGGTAGGCGGGGTTGAGCCAGTGAGCGTTCAGGAAGCGCTGCGGACCTTGCACCAGCTCCGCCAGCTCGGTGACCAGAAAGGTGGACGTGGTGGACGCGATGATGCTGTCCGGCGCGCAGGCCGCTCCCAACCACAGAAAGGCATCGCGCTTGGCGTCCAGGCGTTCAGGCACGGCTTCGAACACTACGCGCGCCTGCCGCAGATCTGCTTCGGCATCCTCGCGCGTGCATAGGCGGATGCGCGCCAGCGCCACCTCTGCCTGCGCGGCATCGAGCAAGCCCAGCCTGCACAGGATGCCGAGTTCGCGGCGCAGATCGTCCCGCACGCGTGCGAAGTAATCGGCCTGCTCGGCGGGCGGGCGCGGCTTGATGTCTATCAGCGTGACGTCCAGTCCGGCATGGATGTATGACAGCGTGATGCCCACGCCCATGCGGCCGGCGCCGATTACGCAGAGTCTTTCGTTCATGGCTTGCATCTCCGTGTCAGCAGCCTTCGGCCAGAAGCTGGCGCATGTCCGCGCGCGACAGGCGGTCCAGGCCCAGGCGTTCGAACGTGCGTCCTTCGGCGTAGAGGTCGCGTCCCGTGACCGCGCTGGCCAGGCTCAGCAGGCCTTGCGCGACCGGCGTCGGCACGCCCGCCCAGCGGCCGGCGGACACCAGGAATGACAGGCCAAGCCGCGTGTCCTCCAGCATGTAGCGGTGCGTGTGCAGGTCTATGTCCTCGCGCCAGTCGCCGCTGTCGGTGAGCCTGCCATGGGCGCCGCGGCCGTACATCCATTCATCGCCTTCGGCGGCATAGTGGTCGGCCAACGGGAAGTGCGGCGCGGCATAGCCCAGGGCCACGCGGATGGCGATGCGCTCCGCGTCCAGCGCGTCGGTCACGCGCCGTATGGAGGCCTGGGTGCCTTCGTTGTGGATGTCCCATTTGTCGAAGTGTTCCAGCGGCCCTGCATTCATCATGATGAGCGGCGGATGGATGATGGGACCGGCGTTCATCAGCGCGCCCGAAAGCCCGTCCTCTATCGGTTCGACGCTGGGGTAGGCGCGATGGACCACGGCCAGCGCCTGCTCCGACAGCCGCCGCGGAAAGACGCCGGTGGGCAGGCGGGTGGCGTAGCCGCTGATCACGACCTTTTCGCCATGCTTGCGGGCCAGGTAGGGCAGGGTGCCGGTCTCGGCGAAGGCCGTGTTCGCGGCATTTCCTGCTTCTTTCATGGCGCGGGCGAAGACGTAGCAGCCGAAGGTGCCCGGCGGCAGGAACACGACCTGGCCGTCGCGCAGCAGCGGCGCCAATTCCCGGGCCAGCGCTTCGTGGGTGGTGGAAGGCAGGGGAATGACCAGCAGCTCCGCATTCTCCACGGCAGTGGCCAGGTCGCGCACCAGCTGCAACTGGCGGGGGCCGTCGCCCAGCGGAATCTGGCGGCTGCCGCGATAGTCGGTGACCGTCAGCGCGCCCGCGTCGCGCAAGCCCTGGAAGGCCGTCCAGTCCCGGCGCCACCAGCGCACGTGATGGCCTTTCTCGAACAGCTCGGCCGCTGCCGCGTAGCAGCCGTGGCCGCCGCCTATGACGCTGATTCTCATGGTCAAGCTCCGTCTGATGGAGCCTTGATCCTAGCGGCGGCGCGCTGGCGGGGCTGCGCCGAACGCGCAAGCGGCGTTCCGATCCGGCAAGCGAATCCTGGCGCTGCCGTGCAACGCCTAATGCCTGCTTTGGCGCAGGGTGTCCGACGGCAGGCAGCCGTAGCGCTTGCGATAGTGGGTGGCGAAATGCCCGAAGCTGGAAATGCCGTGCCGCAGCAGGATGTCGGTGACGCTGTCGCCTTCGCCGGCTTGCGCAAGCGCCGCGTGCACCTGGGCCAGCCGCTGGTTGCGCACGTAGTCGCTGGGACTTTGCTTCAGGAACTGCGAGAAGCCGTTTTGCAGCGTGCGCACGGAGACGCCGCAGTGGGCCGCCAGGTCCGTCAGCGATAGCGGCTGGTCCAGATGGCTTTCTATGTAATCGCGCGCGCGCCGCACATGCAGGGGCAGCGGTTGGCGGCGGTCTGCCTGCAAGGCCTCGGAGTAGTTGTGCGGCAGCTGGGTCAGCAGCAGCGTCAGCAGGTAGTCTGAAAAGCCGGCGGCCAGCGTTTGCGTGACGCCTTCGATGGCGGGATGGCGGTACAGCCGGCATAGATAGTCCAGCGTTTCGCGCACTGCCACCGGTCCGGGCGCGTCGGCATCCATTTGCAGGTCGAACACCAGCGCCTGTTTGGCGGGGCGCTCGAGCAGCCGCTGCAGCTGGCGTTCCAGCGCCTCGCGCTCGATGCGCAGGATCAGGTTGCGGCAGTCGCGGCCGATGCGGATCACGCTGCGCTCGGACGGCGAGGAAATGGTCAGGCTGCCCGCGTTCATCGACGCGCTGCGCTTGCCCAGCGTGATCAGCCCGGAGCCTTGCAGCGTGATGCGGATCAGGTAGTAGCTGGCGATGTCGCCGGCGTCGATCTCGACTTCCGCGCCATAGTGCAGGTCGAACAAGGCTGCGTTGCCGAAGAAGACGCCGTACAGGCGCGATTGCAGGGGTTTTCCCGGGGGAACGCACATGCGGTGCGACCATAGGTGCTGGCTGACCTGGTCCTTGATCTCGGCGATGTTGCCCGAGTCCAGCAAGCAATGGCGGTCCAGCGGATTGGTGTCGTTGAACATGCTTTCCTGCGCAGCGGGAACAGTCCTTGCGTCAGGCGTATAGAGGCTGGCTGCGCAAAGACCTACAAAAGATGGGCCTGCAAGCAAGTGAGACACAACCCGGCCCTTGGGCATGGGCAGATCTCACCACCATACAAGGGAAACAAACCATGACTGACGGCAGCCCGCGGCACGGATCAAAACCTAGCTACGCCTACGAGTGGTACGTCGTGGTGATATGCATGCTAGCGTACATATTTTCCTTCGTCGACAGGCAGATCCTGGCGCTGATGATCGAACCCATCAAGCACGACCTGCAGCTGTCCGACACGCAATTCAGCTTGCTGCACGGGCTGGCGTTTTCCTTGTTCTACGCCTTCATGGGCATACCGATAGCCTTGCTGGCGGATCGCTATTCGCGGCCCAGGATCATCGCGATCGGCGTGGCGTTCTGGAGCCTGGCCACGGCGGCCTGTGGGCTTTCGCGCAATTTCGCGCAGATGTTTCTCGCGCGGATCGGCGTGGGCGTGGGCGAGGCGGCGCTCTCGCCCGCCACGTACTCCATGCTCAGCGACATGTTCCCGCGCGAGAAGCTGGGGCGCGCCGTCGGCATCTATTCGATCGGCTCGTTCATCGGCGGCGGCATGGCGTTCCTGATCGGCGGCTACGTCATCAACCTGCTCAAGAGCGTGGATACGGTTGCCTTGCCGTGGATAGGCGCAATGCGGCCCTGGCAGGTGACCTTCTTCATTGTGGGATTGCCTGGCCTGCTGATTGCGCTGCTGATCCTGCTGACGGTGCGCGATCCGCAGCGGCTGGGCTTGCGGCGCAATGCCTCGGGGCAGGTGCAGAAGCCCGCCATGGAAGATACCTTCCGCTTCCTGGGGCGCCATCGCAGCACCTTCTTCTGCCACTACCTGGGCTTCTCGTTCTATGCGATGGTGCTGTTCGCACTGCTGGGCTGGACGCCGGCGTTCTACATGCGCAAGTTCGGCATGTCGCCCTCGGAAGCCGGCTACATGCTGGGCGTGGTGGTGCTGGTCGCCAATACCGCCGGGGTGTTCTGTGGCGGCTGGCTGATGGATTGGCTGGCCAAGCGGGGCTACAGCGATGCGCCGTTGCGCGCTGGCGTGATTGGCGCGGCCGGCATGGCCCTGCCTGCGGTGGTCTTCACCCAGGTCGATTCGCTGTGGTGGTCGGTGGGCTTGCTGCTGCCGGCCATGTTCTTCGCCTCGTTTCCGATGCCGACCTCGACCGCCGCGATGCAGATACTGCCGCCCAATCAGCTGCGCGCCCAGGTATCGGCGCTGTTCCTGCTGATCTCGAACCTGATCGGATTGGGCCTGGGCACCACCGCCGTGGCCATGCTGACGGACCGGCTGTTCAAGAACCCGGCAGCGGTAGGGCAGTCCATGTCGGTCCTGGTTGGCGTGGCCACGGTGTTGTGCATCGGCCTGCTGGCCGCGGGCTGCAAGCATTACCGGCGCAGCCTGAACCTGGAGGCGCAGGAGGCGCCGCCGCTCGCGCCTGCGCGCGTGTCGCCCTGAACGAGGCAGCCAGGGCTGCCCGGGCCGCGATGCGGCCCTTTTTTTGAACTCTGTTACCTCTCCGTTGAACTGCACATTCCTCGTAAAAGAAATGGTGCCGGGGATGCGCTATAACGGACGCTTGACGCATTACTGTTCCCCCAATTCATGCCCCGTTTTCCCCGCAGTCCGTCGCTGGCCCTGTCCGTTGCCCTGGTGGGCGTTCTGGCGGGATGCTCATCCCCCAAGCCAGAGTTCGAAAAAGAAGACTTCACCCAGAACAACACTTACTCGCGCACCGTCGATGCGAGTAACGTCGCCGCCTGCGACGCGGGCCGCCGCGCCTTGCTGAGCCAGGGCTACAACATCGACAAGTTCGAGGGTTCGCGGGTCACGGGGCACAAGAATTTTCAGGACGAAAACGGCCAGCATACGCAGATTGCCTTCAACATCGAATGCGCCTCCGATGGCAGCGCGAATGAGCGCGCCACGGTGTTTGCCAACGCCGTGCAGGACCGCTATTCGATCAAGCGCACCAATAGCTCGGCCAGCGTGGGCGTGAGCGTGCTGGGCCAGGTGTCCATGCCGTTCGGGTCCAGCGACGATTCGCTGGTGAAGACGGGCAGCCAGACGGTTGCGCGGCCCAAGTTCTATGAAGGCTTCTTCCAGCTGCTACAGCGTTTCCTGCCGGACGCGCAGGCCGCCGCCGCGCCGCATGCGCCCGCAGGCGGCCGGGCCAAGGCGCAACCCAAGGCCGCGCCGGCCGAGCCGGCGGAATCTCCCGACAAGCCCGCGGACACCTTGAATCCGGCCGCGGCCAACGGCGGCAGCGAAACGCCGAAAACACCTGCCGCGGGAGGTTCCGGTTCGCCGGCCGCGCCCGCCGCTGCGGCTCCCGCGCCCGCAGTTCCCGCGCCCGCATCTGCTGCCCCTGCATCTGCTGCCCCCGCATCCAGCGCGCCCGCATCGACTCCCGCGCCCGCCGCCCCGGCCAGCCCCGAGGCGGCCAAGTAAGGCTGCGTTGCCGGGCGCCGCTTGCCGTAGCGCAAACGGATACGCCGTGCCGATACACGGCGCGGTCCGCATCCGGCGATAATCGCGGTCATCATGACCTATCAACTCCTGAAAATGCTACACGTGGCGGCCGTGGTCGCCTGGCTGGGCGGATCGCTGTTCGTGTCCCTGTTCCTGCTGTCCTCGCAGCCGCAGGACAGTGAAGAAGCGCCCAAGGAACGCAAGATGCTGGGCGCCTTGCGCCGCTGGACGCTCTACGTGACCACGCCGGCCATGGTGCTCACGTGGCTGGTCGGCCTGCACCTGGCCATGACCTTCGGCTGGTTCGCCATGACCTGGATCTGGGTCAAGGTGGGCTTCGCGCTGGCGCTGTCGGCGCTGCTCGGCATCCAGAGCGCGGCATTGCGGCGCATGGCCAATGGCAGCGCCCAGCGTCCGCCGCTGGTGGATCTGTACGCGCCCTTCACCGTCATCGCGTCCGCGGCCATCGTGACGCTGGTGGTCGTCAAGCCCTTCTGATCCGCGCGGCGGGGCATGTGCCGGGACCATATGCACAGCCGCCATAACCAAACGCCCCTGTAATAAGGACTCAACGAACTATTCGTTCGCCGGGTCCGTCCCCCTCCCTAGAATCGTTTCTCTCATAACCGCATAGCCTGAGAGGCGATTCCAACATGACTTCCCGTTTCTTCAAGCGCCTGCTGGGCGCGGTGCTGGCTTCGGCGGCAATGTTCCATGGCCCGGCTTTTTCGGCCGATCCCAAGCCGTTGAAGGTGGGCGTGCGCGGCGGCGTCGACGAGCAGATCTGGGAAGTGGTGGCCCAGGTCGCCAAGAAGAACGGCCTGGCGGTCGAGCCCGTGGTGATCACCGGCACCGCCAGCCCGAACGAGGCGCTCAACAACGGCGACCTGAACGCCAATGCCTTCCAGCACATTCCCTTCCTGAACGACCAGATCAAGCAGCGCGGCTACAAGCTCGTGTCCGTGGCCAACACGCTGATCTCGCCCATCGCGTTCTACTCCAGGAAGTACAAGTCGCTCAATGAGCTGCCCGAAGGCGCCCGCGTCGGCATTCCCAACGACCCCAGCAACCAGACGCGCGCGCTGGTCATCCTGCGCGACCAGGGCCTGATCACGCTGAAGGACGGGTTCGATCCGGCCACCGGCACGGCGACCTTGGCGGACGTGACCTCCAACCCCAAGAAGCTCAACTTCGTGGAAAGCGCTTCCGTGGTGCTGGCGCGTTCGCTGCCGGACGTGGACACCGCGGCCATCGTCAACAGCTTTGCCTATCAGGCCGGGCTGATCGCCACGCGCGACGGCATCGCGGTGGAGAAGAAGGAAAACAATCCTTACGTAAACATCATCGCGGTGCGCGAACAGGACAAGAACGCGCCCTGGGTGCCCGAACTGGTCAAGGCCTATCACTCCGAGGAAGTGCGCCAGTTCATCCTGAGCAAGTACGAAGGCTCGGTGATTCCGGTTTTCTGAGATCGGAGCCGGGCAATGATGCAACACGAATTCTCCATGGCCACGCTGGCCGATGCCGCGCCGCGAACCCAGGCCGCAGATGCGCACATCGTGTTCGAAGGGCTGCAGAAGCGCTACGAGGGCGCGCAGGGGCCGGTGGCCGCGCTGTCCGACGTGTCGTTCGCCATCGCCCGCGGCGAGGTCTACGGCATCATCGGCCGCAGCGGCGCGGGCAAGTCCACGCTGCTGCGTTCCATCAACATGCTGGAGCGGCCCAGCGCCGGCCGCGTGCTGGTGGACGGCGTGGACGCGGGCGGCCTGGACGAAAACGCGCTGGTGGGCCTGCGCCGCCGCATCGGCATGATCTTCCAGCACTTCAATCTGCTGTCGGCCAAGACGGTGGCCGAGAACGTGGCCTTGCCCTTGCGCGTGGCGGGCGTCAAGCCCGCCGCGGCGCGGGCGCGGGTAGAGGAACTGCTGGAGCTGGTGGGGCTGCGCGACAAGGCCGACGTTTATCCGGCAAAACTGTCCGGCGGCCAGAAGCAGCGGGTGGGGATCGCCCGCGCGCTGGTGCATGAACCGGAGATCCTGCTGTGCGACGAAGCCACGTCGGCGCTGGACCCGGAAACCACGCAGGCCATCCTGGCCTTGTTGCTGGACATCAACCGCAAGCTGGGCCTGACGGTGGTGTTGATCACGCACGACATGGCGGTGATCCGCGAGGTCTGCCACAGGGTGCTGGTGCTGGACGGCGGCCGCAAGGTCGAGGAAGGCGAGGTCTGGCGCGTGTTCGGCAATCCCCAGGCCGACGCCACGCGCGCCTTGCTGCGGCCCTTGCAGCACGACTTGCCGCCCGATCTCGCCAGCAGGCTGGTTCCTGACCTGCAGGGCCGCGCGGGCGTAGCCGTGCTGCGGTTGCGCTTTACGGGGCAGGGGCGTCCGGACGGCGTGTCCTTGCAGGCGCTGGCCGCGCTCGGCCCCGGCGCGACGCTACTGCACGGCGGACTGGACCGCCTGCGCGGCCATGCGCAGGGCAGCCTGCTGGTGTCCGTGCCCGCGGGCGCATTACAGGAAGAGGCCGCGCGCGCCGCGCTGGTGGCCGATCAAATCAAGGTGCTGGGTTATGTCGCTGCCAATGCTTGATAAATACCTGCAGGCTTTCCTGCAGACCCTGGCGATGGTGAGCGTGTCCGCCGTCATCGCCATCGTTCTCGGCCTGGCGCTGGCCGTGGTGCTGACCGTCACCGCGCCGGGGAATCTGTATTCCCGGCCGCGCTTCAACAAGGTCCTGTCGGTGACGGTCAATACCTTCCGCGCCATCCCCTTCATCATCCTGCTGGTGGCGATGCTGCCGTTCACGCGCTTTCTGGTGGGCACCACACTGGGCACCTGGGCCGCCATCGTGCCGCTATCGGCCAATCTGGTGCCGTTCTTCGCGCGCATCGCCCAGGTCAGCCTGAACGACGTGGATCACGGGCTGGTGGAGGCGGCCAGGGCCATGGGTTGCCGCCGTTGGCACATCGTGCGCCACGTGCTGTTGCCGGAAGCCTTGCCGGGCATCATCGGCGGCATGACCGTCAGCGTCATCGCGATGATCAACGCTTCTGCCATGGCGGGCGCCGTAGGCGCGGGCGGCCTGGGCGATCTGGCCATTCGCTACGGCTACGAACGCTACGAGACCCGCGTGATGTTCGAGGTGATCGTGATCCTGATCGCGCTGGTCTCCATTGTGCAATTCACCGGCGAATGGCTGTCGCGCCGCGCCGACCACAAACGCTGACTCCACGCCGGGGCTGCGCGCCCCGGCCTTACCCGAAAACACAGGAACGCTGAAATGTCCGACTCCTCGCAACACGGTTTTGCCACGCGCGCCATCCACCTGGGCTATGACCCGCTGGACGAGCAGGGCGCCCTGGCTCCGCCGCTCTATCTGACCTCCACCTACACCCAGGACAGCATCGAATCCTTCGACCAGATCCGCCTGGGCGAAAAGCAGGGTTACGTCTACGGCCGCACGCGCAATCCGACGCAGGCGCTGCTGGAAGAGCGCCTGGCCTCGCTGGAAGGCGCGGAGGCCGGCGTGGTGACCGCCTCCGGCATGGCGGCGATTTCGGCGACCCTGTTCTCGCTATTGCAGAGCGGCGATGAAATCGTCGTGGACCAGATCGTGTATGGCACCGCCTTCACCCTGTTCACGCAAGGCCTGGCGCGCTTTGGCGTGCGCGCGGTGTTTGCCGATTTCACCCGCCCCGAGACCGTGGCGGCGGCCATCGGCCCCAACACGCGCGCGGTCTACTTCGAGACGCCGGCCAATCCCAACCTGCGCCTGGTGGATATCGCGGCGGTGTCCGCCATTGCCCGCGGCAAGGGTCTGCTGACCATCGTCGACAACACTTTCGCCACGCCGGTGCTGCAGCGTCCGCTGGAGCATGGCGCCGACGTCGTGCTGCATTCGGCCACCAAGTACCTGGGCGGCCACGGCGACCTGCTGGCGGGGGCGGTGCTGGGGCGCAAGGAACACATCGATGCGATCCGGCTGCAAGGGCTGCGCTACTTTACCGGCGCAACCTTGTCGCCCTTCACCGCCTTCCTGGTGCTGCGCGGCATCAAGACGCTGGAGCTGCGCGTGGCGCGCCACAGTGAATCCGCGCTGAAGGTGGCCAAGCTGCTGCGCGAGCATCCCGCGGTGGCAGACGTGTTCTATCCGGGCCTGGCGGATACGGCGGGCGCGGAGATCGCGCGCCGCCAGCAATCGGCCGGCGGCGGCCTGGTCGCGTTCGAACTCAAGGGTGGACTGGCGGCGGGACGCCGCCTGCTCAACAGCCTGAAGCTGGCGCGCATCGCGGTCAGCCTGGGCGATCCGGAAACCCTGATCCAGCATCCCGCGTCCATGACGCATGCCAGCTACTCTGCCGAGGACCGCGAGCGCTATGGACTGTCCGAGGGCTTGCTGCGGCTGTCGGTGGGCCTGGAGACGCCCGAGGACATCCTGGCCGACCTCAAGCAGGGCCTGGATCGGGCGTAGTGGCCACGCGCCGCCACGCCACCCATTCCCCATGGTCCTCGAAGTTGCGCGGCCCGCGCGCGGCCGCGGCCAGCCCCGCGCGCAGCGCGCCCATGTCCAGGCCCGGCATGTTCCGCAGCAGGGCGGCAGGCAGTCGTTCGGCGTCGAGCGTGGCCTCGTCGAATTCCATGGCCATCAGCCCGCCGCCGTCGCTGGGTACGCGCAGGAACCACAGGCCTTCCATGTAGTCGCCCGACCAGGGATCGGGAAAGACGGCCTGCGTGTAGCGGAAGCCGAATTCATGGATGTCGCTCCAGGGCCAGAATTCCTGCTGGCCCAGGGCGCGCGCCAGTTCGCTGCTGCGCGTGAAACCGGCTTCATCGAAGCTCACGGTTTCGCGCAGGGGATCTTCGGGCGGCGTCGGGCCGGCTAGCAGCCGTTTGATGAATGACCACATGGCGCAGGGGCGGGTGTAGGGAGGCCAGTGTAGCGGCCTTCGTTGCTGCAAAAATGTTACAACGTTTGATCAAAGTCAAATCCGCGGGGCAGGGCTCGGAGTAGCGTTTGCGCTTTTCCCGACTGAGGCCGCAGGCGCAAGCCTGGCCGGCGCGGACAGGACGATCAGCGCAGCGAGGACAGGATCGATGACAGACAAGACCCCCCCAGCCACCGAACAAGCCGTAGCCGACACGCCGCGCAGGCGCGCGGCCAAGCGGACCGCCAGCGCCTCCAAGAGGCCGGCGGTCAAGACGGTCGTCACGCCGGTAACCACCAGCCGCAGGCCGCGCGCGGCCAAGGCGCCTGCCGCGGTGGATCCCGCGGCGGGCGATCCCGCGGCGGGCGATCTCGCGGCGGGCGCTCCCGCGCCGGTTGACCCCGTATCGGCCGCGGCCGCCGCCGAGCCGGCTCTCGATGTGCGCAAACGCGTCGTCGCCCGTCAGGACGCCGCGCGTCAGGAAACCGTCGCCGTGCTGGCCGACATCGCGCGCCGCTACAACGTCAGCGCGCCGGCCCAGGCGCGCGAGGCGCTGCGCTCGGTCATCGAGGAACTGTCGCCGGACGATGCGCAGGCCGTGCACCGCGCGTTGCTGGAAGCCAATTCGGCAGCACCGCGCACACGCCGCAATCCCGACGATGAGCTGGCCGCGGACTGGCGCGAAGGCATCTATCCCTATCGCCACCGCATGCTGCGCCGTAACTACGAAAAGCAGAAGTACAGCCTGCAGGTCGAACTGCTGAAGCTGCAGGCCTGGGTCAAGGCCACCGGCCAGCGCGTCGTGATCCTGTTCGAAGGCCGCGACGCCGCCGGCAAGGGCGGCACCATCAAGCGCATGATGGAACACCTGAACCCGCGCGGCGCGCGCGTGGTCGCGCTGGAAAAGCCTTCCGACACGGAAAAGGGCCAGTGGTACTTCCAGCGCTACGTGCAGCACCTGCCGACCGCGGGCGAGATCGTCATGTTCGACCGCTCCTGGTACAACCGCGCCGGCGTCGAGCGCGTGATGGGCTTTTGCACCCAGAACGAATACCTGGACTTCCTGCGCCAGGTGCCGGATTTCGAGCGCCATCTGGTCAGCAGCGGTATCCACCTGATCAAGTTCTGGTTCTCGGTCAGCCAGGAAGAACAGCGCCGCCGCTTCCTGCAGCGCAAGGTGCATCCGCTCAAGCAGTGGAAGCTCAGCCCGGTGGACCTGGCCTCGCTGGACAAGTGGGACGACTACACCCGCGCCAAGGAAGCCATGTTCGCGCACACCGACACGGCCGACGCGCCCTGGGTGGTGGTCAAGTCCGACTGCAAGAAGCGCGCGCGGATCAATGCGATGCGCTACGTGCTCAGCCGCCTGCCATACGAAGGCAAGAGCAGCGATCCCATGATGGCGCTGGATTCGCTGATCGTGGGCCGCGCGCTGTAGCGGTTCAGGCGCCCAGCGCCTGCAGGTTCAGGGTGTGGCTGCGGCCGATCCACACGGCGCAGTCGCGGTGGTCGCGCAGGGAGTCGCCGGTGTTGGGATGCATGAAGACATCCAGCGCTCCGTGGTGCAGCGTCAGCCAGGTGGCGATCTCCGCGAAGCGCTCGGGCGTGAAGGCAATCTGGTAGCTCCACTGGGGATGCGGGCCGACGGGGCGCTCATGGAAGCGCCCCAGCTCCATCTGGCCGGCAAAGCGCGCGGCGATCCGTTCGCGCAGGGCGTGCGCGGCGTCGCGGCTGGCGGCGTCGAAATACACATGGGCGTGCCAACTGGCGACGGCGCTGGTTTGGGATTCGGTCATTGCTGTTGCTCCGTCGGTGTCAGCCGCCCGCGCGCTTGGCGCGGATGCCTTGTTTTTGCAGGGTTTCCATGACGCGTTCGCAGTGGTCGCCCTGGATCTCGATCACGCCGTCCTTTACCGTTCCGCCGGAGCCGCAGGCGTTGCGCAGCTGCTTGCCCAGCGCGTTCAGCGCCGCGCCGTCCAGCGCCACGCCCTTGACCACGGTGACGCTCTTGCCGCCACGGCCCTTGGTTTCGCGCGACACGCGGGCCACGCCGTCGCCGGCGGGGGCCGCACGGGCGGTCTGCTTGCACAGGCACTGCGCCAGCGGCTTGCGGCATTCGGGGCACATGCGGCCGCCGTCGGTGGAGTAGACCAGGCCGCCTGTAGAACTGCTTTTCATGATGGACACGCGCAAAAGTCCCTATCTTAATCGCCGGCAGGCCAGCCAGTCCCGGCCTTACAGCAGACCGGCTTCGCGCGCCAGGGCTACGGCGCGGGTGCGGCTGTCGGCGCACAGTTTTACGTTCAGGTTGCGCAGATGGGTGCGCACGGTGCTTTCGGATACGAACAGGCGCTGGGCGATGGCGTTGTTGGAATGGCCGTCCGCAACCAGGCGCAGCACGTTCAGTTCCTTGGCTGTCAAAGCCTCGGCCGGCGCGCGCTCGGCGGCTGGCTTGGCCGGGCTGGAGTCCGCGGGCATCCCGGCATGGCGTTGGAAGCGGTTGAGCCAGGCTTGGGCCGACGCGCAGCCATTCAACCATGCGCAGCCGTCTGTCGACGAAAAGAAGCGCGGCAGCAGCGAGAGAAAGGCGCTGCCTTCGTCAGCCAGCACACGGCATAGCCCCTCGGCCTGCGCGGTGTCCAGCAAGGTTGCCAACTGCTGGTGGGCCTGCGCCTCTTCACCTGCGCGCGCCAGGGCGACGGCGCGGAACATTTGCAATTTGTAGGCGCGCCGGATGCGGCGGGACGATACGGCGCACGCAATGTCGGCATCCAGCTGGCGCAACGCATCCTCGGGCTTGCCCGTGTAGGACTGCACGCGCAGCATCCCCAGCCGCGGGTACAGCAAGTCGTTGGAGGGCAGGCGCAGCGTTTCGATGCGAGCCCACAGATCGTTGTCTTCCGCGCGTTTGAGCTCGTCCTGCGCGGCCTGCGGATGTCCTTGCAGCAGCAGCACGCGCGCGCGCTCCACGCGCGCGCTGCCGGCGATCCGGGGCAGGCGGCGCTGATGGCCGAGGTATTCCAGTTCGCCCAGCAGATAGAAGGTCTGCACGATGTCGCCCGACAGAAATGCGATGCGCGCCAGCATCACATAGCCGAGTATCAAGTGGTCCGGGTGTCCCGTGTCCCGCCCAAGAGGCACGTAGACGCGCAACAGCCGGGCGGCCTGCTCCAGATCGCCGGCTTCGTAAACCCCGGCCGCGTACAGCACGCCGGCCCAGGCGTTGCCGTTGGCCTGGCCGTACGCGCCCTTGCGGGTGGCGTGGACGGCCATGCGGAAATGCGCGCCAGCCTGGCGCATGCGCCCCTCCTGCAGATCGATGATGCCTTCCACCGCTTCGGAGTACATCTGATTGAAAGCGCTGGCGGCCAGGCTCTGCGCGCGGCGGGCGGCGTCCAGCAGCCGTTGCGCTTCCTGGTAGCGGCCAAGCACGGCGGCGACGTTGGCCATGGCGTTGGCCAGGGCGGTTGCCGCGAAGGTGGACGCGTTCGCCGCCGCGGCGATGCCAGGCATGCCTAGCGCGTAGGCCTCTTCGTGACGGTCGGTCATGGAGAGCAGCAAGGGCCGCAGCGCCTGCACGTGCGCGCGGACGTCGGGATCGGGGCTGCGGGCCAGTCTCAACTCGTCCATCTGCAGCGACGCCTCGCTGGCGCCCCGCGTAAAACAGGTTGCCCATACCTGCACCGCCTGCAGGGCCGGGCGGCGGGCCAGGACGGCCGCTGGCAACTGCGCGAACCAGCGGGAGAGCAGCCGCATGCGCCCCTCGGCCAGCAACGCTTCCGCGGTTGTACCCAGCAAGGCAAGGGCGTGCTCGAAGTCGCCGCCTTCGATGGCGTGATCGATGGCAGGAACGGGACGGCCTTGCTCGGCGTACCAGCGGGACGCCGCCAGATGCAGCGCGGGGATGTCCGCTGGATCCTGCTGCCGCAGTGTGGATTGCAGATGGCTCGCGAACAGGCCGTGGTAGCGGTATTGAGCCGCGTCCGCGGAGGAGCGCGACAGCAGGACCTGCCCGTCCTCGAGTTCGCGCAGGATGCGACCGCAGTCCAGGTCCGGCAGCAACGCTTGGCATAGCGCCGCGTTCAGTTGCTTCAGGATGCTGGTGCGCAGCAGAAAGCGCCGCAACTCGGGCGTCTGTCCGGCAAGAACATCCTGGGCCAGATAGTCGGAGACGGACTGGTCGCTGCCCGAAAAGCGTTCGATGAACGCCGCGGCGGAGTCCTGCCGCGCCAGCGAGGCGCAGGCCAGCCAGAGCGCGGCGATCCAGCCTTCGGTCTTGTGGTGAAGCTGGCCGATTTCGGCGCGTGTGACCACAGGGTTGCGCCGGGCGAAGAACAGGGTGGTTTCCTCCAGCGAAAAGCAGAGCTGGGCAGCGTCGATTTCGAGCAGCCGGCCGTCGGCCCGCAAGCGTCCCAGTTCCAGGCCGGTGGCATGGCGCGAGCCGATCAGCAGCCGGCCCTGCGGCGGCAGGCGGTTGATCAGGTTCTGCACGAAGTCCAGCACGCCTGGCGCGACGATGGCCTCGAACTCGTCCAGCACCAGCGCAAAGGGAGCGGTCTGCGTGGCGATGGCTTCGATGAGGGCGAGCGCCAGCGCGTCGTCGGCCTCCAGGTCGGCCAGCGCCCCGGGCGGCGCGGCCAGGGGCTCCAGCGCGGCGGTCAGGCATCGCAGAAAGCGCGGCAGATCGTTATCGCCGCGGTCCAGCGTCAGCCAGGCGCCGTGCACGGATTGCGCGCTCAACCGGGTCTGGCACTGAGCCAGCAGCGTGGTCTTGCCGTAGCCGGCGGGGCCGCGCGCGAGGACGACCCTGGGGCTGCCGGGCGCGCAGATTTGCGCGCACAGCGATACACGCGGGATATGGTCGGGGTGGGCAGCGGGGACGCCGAGCTTGCCGCTGGCCAGCGCATGTCCGGGCGAAAACATAGGGCGCATGATCTGCCTGTTGGGTGAGGAACGATTGCGCGCCGCCGGCTCGGGGAAACCCGCAAGCAACACGAAAATCGTCGCTTTGGACGAAGCTGAAAAATGCGTGCCTACGATACAAAAGGACTCGTGCCGGGGCAATAGGCCAGTTGCTGCGCAAATGGCGTTTACTCATAACGGAGACATATCGATGGCAATCGTGAAAACGGTGTACGCGTTGGCGGGCGCCGCACTCGTTGCGGCAGGCGTGCAAGCGCAGCCTGCCGGCGGCCCAGTGAAGATCGGCGTCATGGCGGACATGAGCTCGGCGTACTCCGACATCGGCGGCAAGGGGCTGGTGGAGGCCGCGCGCATGGCCGTGCAGGATTTCGGCGGCAGCGTGTTGGGCCAGCCGGTCGAACTGGTGTACACCGATGGCCAGAACAAGGTCGACGTCGCCAGCGCGGCGGCGCGGCGCTGGTTCGACCAGGATGGCGTGGACATGGTCACCGATCTGCCCACGTCGGCGCTGGCGCTGGCCATCAGCGAACTCGGCCGCGAGAAGAAAAGGATCGTCATGGTGACGAGCGCGTCGACGTCGGAGCTGACCGCCAAGGCGTGCTCGCCCTATACCGTCCACTGGACCTACGATACCTACGCGCTGGCCAACGGCACGGGCGCGGCGGTGTCCGCGCAGGGCGGCAAGAAATGGTATTTCATGACAGCGGATTACTCGTTCGGCTACGCGCTGCAGGCCGATGCCTCCGCGGTCATCGAGAAGAACGGCGGCAAGGTGCTGGGGGCGGTGCGGTCGCCCCTGAATACGCCGGACTTCAGTTCCTATCTGTTGCAGGCGCAGGCTTCCAAAGCGGGCATCATCGGCCTGGCGCTGGGCGGCAACGACGTCATCAGCGCGATCAAGCAGGCGGCGGACTTCGGCATAGGCCGACCGGGCGGTCAGCAGAAGCTGGTGGCGCTGCTGGCGTTCCTGTCGGACGTGAAGTCCATCGGGCTGCCCTTGGGCCAGGGGCTGCTGTTGACCGAGGCGTTCTACTGGGACCAGAACGACGCCACGCGGGCCTGGTCGCAACGCTTCCAGGACAAGGTCGGACGCAAGCCGACCATGACCCAGGCCGGTACCTACGGCGCGGTGCTGCATTACTTGAACGCGGTCAAGGCGGCCGGCACCAAGGACGCCGACGCCGTCATGGCCAAGATGCGGGAGACGCCCATCAACGACTTCATGACGCGCAACGGACGGTTGCGCGCGGACGGGCGGGTGGTGCGCGACATGTACCTGTTCGAAGTGAAGAAACCGGAGGAATCCCGCAGCGAGTGGGATCTGTATAAGCAGGTTGCGGTCATCCCGGGCGACGTCGCATTCCGGCCAGAGGACCGCGGCGGCTGCCCCTTGATCAAGCAGGTGATGCGATGATCAGCTACGACGTAACCGCCTTTGGCCAGCCGCTGGTCCCGATCGAGCGCCCGGCGCCCGAACCGCAGGGAGCGCAGGTATTGCTGAGGGTGCTTGCCGCGGGCGTGTGCCACACCGACGTGCATACGTGGGAGGGCTACTACGACCTGGGCGGCGACAAGCGCCTGCGCGTGGAGCAGCGCGGCGTCACGCTGCCGTTGACCCTGGGCCATGAGACGGCAGGCGTGGTGGTCGCCGCCGGGCCAGACGCGAATGGGGTGACCACGGGACAGCGCTATCTGGTGTATCCGTGGATCGGTTGCGGCGACTGCAAGGTCTGCCGGCGCGGGCGCGAAAACCTGTGCGCCGCGCCGCGCTTCCTGGGGATCTTCCGGCCGGGCGGCTATAGCGACCACATCCTGGTGCCGGACGCCCGCTACCTGATTGAAATCGGCGACCTGCGGCCTGAGCAGGCCGCGCCTTACGCATGTTCGGGCCTGACGTCCTATAGCGCCATCCGCAAGATTGCGCCGGAGGTGCTGCAGGCGGAGGCGGTCGTGGTGGTCGGCGCAGGCGGCCTGGGCCTCATGTGCGTGAGCTTGCTGCGCGCTTTGGGATGCCCGCGGGTGATCGTGCTGGAACCCGATGGCGCGCGCCGGGGCGCCGCCCTGGCCGCCGGCGCCAGCCTGGCCGTGGACGCGCACGCCGCCAGCGCGCTGGACGAGGTTCGGCGCGCCGCGGGCGAGGTCTGGGCGGTGATCGATTGCGTGGGCGCGGCCAGCACGGTGAAGCAGGGCATGGATCTGCTGGCCAAAGGCGGGCAATTGATCCTGATCGGGCTGTTCGGCGGAGAGTTGCCGCTGTCGACGGCCTTGGTGCCCATGCGCGCCATCAGCATCGAAGGATCCTACATCGGCACGCTGGCCGAACTGCAGCAACTCATGGCCTTGGTGCGGGAGCGTGGGCCGCGCGCCATTCCGATTTCCTGCCGCTGCCTGCAGGAGGCTCAGGCAGCGCTTCTCGATCTGGCGGCCGGCCGCGTGGTGGGGCGCCAGGTCCTCTGTCCCGATCAACCCAACGCGAAACAGGCATAGAACCATGCAGCTGAATCTGGATTCCGGCTATTCCATGACGGTGGATGGCCGCGCGGAAACGTCGGTGCAAACCTTCGATGTGCTCAACCCCGCCACGGAGGAACGCATCGCCACCGTGCCGGACGCGTCGCTGGCGCAGTTGAACGAAGCAGTCGCGGCCGCGAGGCGCGCCTTTGCGCCATGGAGCGAGACGTCCCTGGCACGGCGCCAGGCCGCGCTTCTTGCCATGGCAGACAGGCTGGAGGAGTACACCGAAGGCTTCATGCGCCTGCTGACGCGCGAGCAGGGCAAGCCCCACGCCGACGCGCGCGCCGAGGTCGGCCGTTGCGTCGCCTGGCTGCGTGCGACCGCGGCGCGCGATCTGCCTGCGGCGCGGCTGGACGACGGCGCGGGCCGCGTGTTCGAGACGCGCCATGTGCCTATCGGCGTGGTGGCGGCGATCGCACCTTGGAATTTTCCGATGACGCTGGCCATCTGGAAGATCGCCCCGGCCTTGCTGGCGGGCAACACCGTCGTGTTGAAGCCGTCGCCGTTCACGCCGCTGACTTCATTGAAGATGGGCGAGCTGTTTCGCGACCTGCTGCCGCCAGGCGCGCTGAACGTGGTGTGCGGCGGGGACCGGCTGGGACCTTGGCTGACCGAGCATCCGGGCATCGACAAGATCGCCTTTACCGGCTCGACCGCGACGGGCAGGCGCGTCATGCAGAGCGCATCCGGCAGGCTCAAACGCATCACGCTGGAGCTGGGCGGCAACGATGCGGCCATCGTGCTGCCGGATGTGGACGTGCGCGACACGGCCGCCAAGCTGTTCTGGGGAGCATTCCGCAATTCCTCGCAGTTCTGCCTGGCCACCAAGCGGCTGTATGTGCACGAATCCATCTATGACGAGTTCGCCGCGGCGTTGGTGGAACACGCCAGGGGCGTCGTCATGGGCGATGGCGCGCAGCCGGGGACCGGTCTGGGGCCGATCCAGAACCGTCCGCAGTACGAGCGGGTCAAGGATCTCATCGCCGACGCGCATCGCAACGGCGTGCGCTTTCTGGCGGGCGGCGATGTGCCGCAGGGCAAGGGCTATTTCGTGCCGGTCGCCATCCTGGACAATCCGCCGGACGACGCGCGCAGCGTGGTGGAAGAGGCGTTCGGACCGGTGCTGCCCTTGCTGAAATACCGGGACATCGACGACGTTGTCCAACGCGCCAATGACTCCGACTACGGGCTGGGCGGGTCGGTGTGGTCCAAGGACCTGACGCTGGCGCGGTCCATCGCGCGGCGCCTGGAAACCGGCACGGTATGGATCAACCATATCCACGCCATGTCGCCGGACGTGCCGTTCGGCGGCCGCAAGCAGTCGGGCCTGGGCGTGGAGAACGGGTTGGAAGGGCTGCTGGAATACACCAGCGTGCAGACGGTGGCGGTGTTGGCGGACGATGGCGCTTGAGCGTTATGGAATGCGGCCGGGACATGCGTAAGCGCCCCGGCGGCCCCGGAGGCTCTACTTGCCCCGCATCTGGTCTATCAACCGCCGGTCGCGCTTGGTGGGGCGTCCGGCTTCTATGCCCAGCGCGGGCTCGGGCGCCAGGCGGCGCATTTCCGCTGCGCGCTCGCGCGCTGCCACGCTCTCGGGCGTTTCCTCGTATAGCTGGCGCGCGACGGGGGCGGGGCCGCGCACGCCGCTGATCGCCATCACCCGCACATGCAGCGCCGGGTCTTCCTTGCGCACCGTGACCAGATCGCCTGGCGCGACTTCGCGCGCGGGCTTGGCGGGCTGGTCGTTCACCAATACCCGGCCCTTGCCGATTTCCTGCACGGCCAGGCTGCGCGTCTTGTAGAAGCGCGCGGCCCATAGCCACTTGTCTAGCCGGATCTTGTCCATGGTTCCTTACCTGCCGGTATTGCTGCTCAGGCGTCCATGATAGCCGCCGTACGCCGCCTTGCCGCGGCGCGCTGGCTGTCAGATGGCTTTCGATCACCCAGCTGCAACGCTTAAGCCTGGCTTAAAACGGTCCCCGCGCCGGAACTCGATGCGCGCGTCCCGTCTAACCAGAAACGCGTATCGGAGGGCAATCGACTCATGGACCTGAACTGGCAGCAGCAACTGACGGAAAGCGGGCTCTGGCTGGCGCGTGCGTTCGGCATTTCGGCCATCGCGCTGATGCTGGTCGGGGGCCTGCTTGCGCGCTACACGGATTGGGGACGCAAGTTCTGGCGGCTGGCGCGGCCGTATCTCGATCCCAGGCGCAGCTGGCAGCCCCTGTTGACGCTGGCGCTGCTGTTGTTCCTGGCGATGTTCGCCGTGCGCATGACGGTGCTGTTTTCGTTCTGGTACAACGGCTTCTACAGCGCGTTGCAGGCGCTGGACCAGAGCGCGTTCTGGCGCTTTTTGGGCATCTTTTCGGTGCTGGCCTGTGTGCACGTGGTGCGTACCCTGGCCGACAGTTATGCCGGGCAGGCCTTCGACATCCGCTGGCGCGTGTGGCTCAACGACAGGCTGACCCGCGACTGGCTGGGCGCGGGCGCCTACTACCGCGGCCATTTCGTCGATGCCCCGGTCGACAACCCCGACCAGCGCATCGAACAGGACATCGCCATGTTCGTGACGGGTTCGCGCACGCTGGCGATCGGCGCGCTGAGCGCGGTCGTCTCGCTGGTGGCGTTCACGTCCATCCTCTGGGGACTGTCCGGCGCCTTGACGGTGGCGGGGGTGGCGATTCCGCGCGCCATGGTGTTCATGGTGTACCTGTACGTCATCGTGGCAACGCTGTTCGCGTTCAAGATCGGGCGCCCGCTGATCAAGCTGAATTTCCTGTCCGAGCGCCTGACGGCGAACTTCCGTTACGCGCTGGTCCGCCTGCGCGAGAACGCCGAGAACGTGGCGTTCTATCAGGGCGAGAACGTCGAGCGCGCCACCTTGTGGACGCGTTTCTCGGCCTACATCGCCAACCTGTGGGCGCGCGTGTACCGGGGGCTGAAATTCGACGGCTTCAACCTGTCGGTGAGCCAGGTGGCCGTGGTGTTCCCGTTCATCCTGCAGGCGCCGCGTTTTTTTAGCGGCGCGATCAAGCTGGGCGACGTGATCCAGACGTCGCAGGCCTTCGGGCAGGTGCAGGATTCCTTGTCGTTCTTCCGCACCTCCTACGACACCTTCGCGCAGTACCGCGCCACGCTGGACCGGCTGAATGGCTTTCTGGACGCCAACGAGGCCGCGCGCGCGCTGCCTGCGGTGCAGACGGAGAGCCTGCCGGACGGCCTGGATATCGAATCGGTGCAGGTGGCGCGCCCGGACGGCACGGTGCTGCTGCGCGACCTGAACCTGAGCTTGCGGCCGGGCCAGGCGCTACTGATCAAAGGGCCTTCGGGCAGCGGCAAGACCACCTTGCTGCGCGCGCTGGCGGGCTTGTGGCCCTATGCGCAGGGCTCGGTGCGCCGGCCGCAGGGCGCCTCTGCCCTGTTCCTGTCGCAGCGGCCCTATCTACCCCTGGGTGATTTGCGCGGCGCGGTCGCGTATCCGGGGCTGGCACAGCCCGAGGACGATGCGCGCCTGGCCGACGCCTTGCGGCGGGTCAATCTGGGGCATCTGACCGGGCGCCTGGATGAAGTCGCGGATTGGTCGCGCATGCTTTCCATCGGCGAACAGCAGCGCGTGGCGTTCGCGCGCGTGCTTTACAACCGGCCCGCCATCGTGTTCCTGGACGAGGCCACGTCCGCTACCGACGAAGGGCTGGAGCATGCGCTGTACAGCCTGCTGCGCGAGGCGCTGCCGTCATGCATGCTGGTCAGCGTGGGGCATCGCAGCACGCTGGACGTGTTCCATACGCACAGGCTGGACCTGGATGGCGCGGGGAACTGGCGGGTGGGACCGATGGCGCGGGCGGGCGCTGCAGGTGAGCGCCTGCGCCCGGCGGACGGGCCGCAGCGGGCGGCGGCCTAGCGCCGCGCCCGCCGCGATTCAGGTACCCACCCGCAGCGGACCGGTCAGCTTGCGCAGCGCGGCGATCACGCTTTGCGCGGTGATGCGGCCGGTCTTGGGATTGGCCGAGGGGATGTTCTGGATTTCCATCGAGAACGAGGCCGAGTCGGACACGACCTCGACGCGGTGCAGATTGCGCTCGAGCGAGGGATCGGCCCAGATTTCCAGCGTGGTCTTGTCCGGGCCGATGCCGGCCAGCGACACGCTGACCGCCACGTTCAGATTGGCCGGAAAGCCCACCGCCGCTTCCCGCGGCGAGCCGCGGAAGATCAGGCGCGGTTCGGTGATGTCCGCGATATCGATGTTGTTGTCGGTCAGGTAGGGCGCGCCCAGCAGGCCGCGCACCGGCTTGCGGGTGATCATGGTGACGGAATGGATGACGCCCTCGGCAGCCGCCGTGATGGCATCCAGGCCCAGGATGGCGCCCGAAGGCACCAGGATCTGGCCATGGTGTTGGCGGGCGAGTTCGATCAGGTCGTCATGGCGCAGCAGCGCGCCCGAGCTCAGCACCACCATCTTCTTGCCGGCGCGCAGCACGGGCTCGGCGATGTCGCGGAACACTGCGGCGGGGGCGCATTCCACGACCACGTCGCAGTGTTCGTGCAGCGCATCGATGGTGGTGTAGGCGGGCGTGGCCTGGGTCCAGGCGAAGGCCGGCGGGGCCTTGGGATCGCGCACCGCGATGGCCGCGAGCGTCAGGCCGGGCAGGCCGGCGTCCAGGGATTGCGCCACGGCCTGGCCGATGGCGCCGAAGCCGGCGATGCCGACACGGTAGCTGTTCATAAGGGTCCAGAGTAGGGCCGCGGCGCGCCGCGGGCGGTTCGGAAAGGGGCTGCACGCCGCCGCGATGACGCGGCGCCGGACTGCCGGCCACTGTAGCCACCGTGCCGGCAGGCGTCAATGCGGAATGGCGACCATGCCCGGCTACACTTTGCGCCTGAGCCTACAGGAGTCGAGGCATGCATATCCTTCCCGAAACACCAAACGACCGCGAGGCGATCTTCGCGCTGACGCAGGCTGCGTTCAAGGACAATCCCCACAGCCAGCAGACCGAAGGCTACATCACGAACGCGCTGCGCGAGGCCGGCGCGCTGACGCTGTCGCTGGTGGCGCGGGTGGACGGGCGCGTCGCGGGCCACATCGCGTTTTCTCCGGTGGCGATCAGCGACGGCTCGGCGGACTGGTACGGTCTGGGGCCGGTCGCGGTGCTGCCGGAACTGCAAGGCCGGGGCATAGGCGCGGCCTTGATCCGGGACGGCCTGGCGCGCCTTGAGGCGCTGGGCGCGGCGGGCTGCGTGGTGATGGGCGATCCGGCGTACTACACGCGATTCGGTTTTGCGCAGACGCCCGCGCTGACCTATCCCGGGGTGCCGCCCGAGTACTTCATGGCGCAGGCCTACACGAGCCCGGCGCAAGGAGACGTGGCCTATCACAAGGCGTTCGAAGCGACCGCGTAGCGGGCAGGGGGCGGCGCGGGCAGCGTGAATTCCGGCCCGCTGTAGTCAGAGGCGATGTCCAGCGCTCCCGCTGCGAGCCGCCCCGCCCATTCATCCAGGACGCGGCGTTCTTCCGCGCCGACCTTCGCGCCCAGCACCAGCCGCAGCGACGCGGCTTCCTCCAGGCCGTAACGGGTCACGCGACCCACCGCCAGCGCGCCCGCGGCATGGTCCGCGGCGGCGCGCTGCACGCACAGTCCCGAATCGGCCAGCGCCGATGCCAGATAGACCTGCGGGTCGCGCGCCACCCAGTCCAGCACATTGCCGATCTGCCAGACGCCCGTTTCGCGGCACACGCGCGTCACGCCGTCGCGGCCGCCGTCCATCATGGCGAACAGCACGCGCGCGTCGCGGGCGGACAGCGCGCGGGCCCAGGCCGCGCCCAGCGCCGGATCGTGCTGGTTGCCGCAGAAGGCGGTCAGCGGATCCCGGCCCGTGACGCGCCGCACGCCATCGGCATAGGCGGCGCGGCCTTTCAGGCCGGGCCGCACTTTTTCGCCGGACAGATGGGCGGCCCGCCCGTTGGCCGCGCGCAGGCCCGCCAACACGCCGGCCAGAAAAGCCGAGTGCTCCTGCTGGATCTCGTATGACGCGACGTTGGCCGCGGTGTAGTGCCCCTGGGTGATGGCGAATTGCGTGCGCGGGTAGCGCGGCGCCACCTCGGCCACGGGGGCATCGCCCTGGCCGCCATGCACGATGACCAGCTCCGGGCCGGCGTCGCACAGTTGCGCGATGCGCCCGGCGCGCGCGGCGGAGTCGTGGTCGGAGATCCATTCCAGCTGCAGGGGCTGGCCCGCTTGCGCGGCGCGCTCCGCGCCACGGACGGCCGCTTCGTTGAAGCCGCCGCGGCCAGGATGGCCGAACAGCACAAGCATGCGGCGGGCGCTCATAGGCTGGCTCCCGTGGAACGCACCACCGGTCCCCAGGCTTCGGCCTGGCGACGGACGAAATCGGTGAACTCGGCGGGGGATTTTTGCGACAGGACGAAGCCCTGTCCTTCCAGCCTGGCGCGGATGTCGGCGCTGGCCAGCGTCTGCGCGATGGCGTCGTTCAAGCGCTGCGAGACCGCCGCGGGCAGGCCGGCGGGTCCGGACAGTCCGACGAAGTTCTCGGCGATCAGGCCCGGATAGCCCAGCTCGCCCACCGCCGGGATGTCGGGCGCCTGCGGCACCGGCTTGCCGGTGGTGACCGCCAGCAGGCGCAGTTGGCCGGACCGCAGGAACGGCAGGTTCTGCGGCAGCGCATCCACCGCGAAGCGGATCTGGCCGCCCAGCAGATCGTTGCGCATCGCGCCCGAACCCTTGTACGGAATGTGCTGCAGGCGCGCGCCGGTTTGCCGCGAATACAGCTCACCCACGATCTGGCCCACCGATGCCAGTCCGCCACTGCCGTACTGCACCGGCTGGTCCTGCGCGCGGATCCAGGCGGTCAGCTCCGCGAAGCTGGACACAGGCACGGAAGGGTGGACCACGAACACGGCGGGCACCGCGCCCAGGTAGGCGATGTGGTCGAAGCTGGCGAGCGCGTCGTATCCGCCTTGCGGCATCAGGGCAGGCGAAATGGACAGCGGCGCCGAGTTCGACATCAGCAGCGTGTAGCCGTCGTTGGGCGCTTGCGCGACCAGGCTCGCGCCTATGGTCGAGCCCGCGCCGGGCCTGTTTTCGATGACGATGGGCTGGCCCAGCCGTTCGGCCAGCGCGGGCGCGATGAGGCGCGCGGCGATGTCGCTGGCGCCGCCGGGCGGGAAGGTGACGACGAGCCGGATCGGACGCTCGGGCCAGGCGGCTGCGCGCGCGATGCGCGGCCGCGCCAATGGCAGCGCCAGTGCGCCGGCAAGCATGAAGGTTCGACGGGAGATCGGCATGGCGTGGCTTCTACATGGCTGCCGCGGGGCGGCAAAGGGGCGTACTGTAGAAAGCCAGGCCGGGCCTGACAAAGAATTTGTAGCCGTTTGCTTATGCCCGCCGCATCGCGCGGCGGGCATTTTTCAAACGCGCGCGCGGCGCGCGGATCAGCTGCCTTTCTGCGCCTGCGCCATGTAGTCCACGGTCAGGTTCGACAACGCACGCACGCCGTTGATGAGGCCGGACTCATCGACGTAGAAGCGCGGCGAATGGTTCGGCGCAGCCTTCTCGACGTCGGTACCCTTGGGCGTCACGCCCAAATAGAAGAACATGCCCGGCACCTTCTCCTGATAGAACGAGAAGTCCTCCGACGCGGTCGACTTGGGCTGCAGCCCGTAGTTGCCTTCGCCCGCCACGCGCCGCAGCGTCGGGCCCATCTGCTCGGTCAGCGCGGGATTGTTGACGGTGGCGTTGTACAGCTCCACCACGCGCACGTCCGCCTTGGCGCCCGCGCTCTGCGCGATCATGTCGGCGGTACGCGCGATGCGTTGATGTATGTCCTTCTTCATGCCTTCGTCATAGGTGCGGATGGTGCCGGTCATGGCCACGTTGTCCGGCACGATGTTCATGCGGTTGCCGCCGTGGATGGCGCCCACGGTGATGACGGCCGGCTCCAGCATGCTGTTGATCTGGCGGCTGGGGATGGTCTGCAGGCCCAGGATGATCTGCGAACTGACCACGATGGGATCGATGCCGGACCAGGGCCGCGCGCCGTGCGTCTGCTTGCCGGTGACGTCGATCCAGAACTGGTCGGCGGCGGCCATGGCGGGGCCGCTGCGCCAGCTGAGCTTGCCGGCGGGATAGGCGCTGGACACGTGCAGGCCGAAGATGGCGTCCACCTTGGGATTCTCCAGCACGCCTTCCTGCACCATCATCTTGGCGCCCCAGATCTTCTTGCCGTCGGGCTCGAAGTCGGCGGGGCTTTCCTCCGCGGGCTGGAAGATGAATTTCACGCTGCCGGGAAGCTCGTCTTTCATGCCGGCCAGCACTTCGGCCGTGGCCATCAGGATGGCGGTGTGGGTGTCGTGGCCGCAGGCATGCATCACGTCCACTTCCTTGCCCAGGTAGGTGCCCTTTGCCTTGGACGCAAAGGGCAGGTCTACCTGTTCCTTGACGGGCAGCGCGTCCATGTCGGCGCGCAGCGCCACCACCGGACCGGGCTTGCCGCCCTTGAGCACGGCGACCACGCCGGTGCCGGCGACGCCGGTTTTCACTTCCATGCCCAGCGCGCGCAGATGGTCGGCGACCAGCTTGGCGGTGCGGTTTTCCTGGTTGCCCAGTTCGGGGTGTTCGTGGATATCGCGGCGCCAGGCGATGAGCTTGTCTTCGATGGCCTTGGCGCGTTGATCGATCTGCGCGGCCAATGCCGGATTGGGCGCGGGGACCAGCGGGCCTTGCGTGCCGGGCGCGCTTTGCGCGGCGGCCGGACCCGCCATCAGCAGGTGGGCGGCGAGCGCCAGCGGGGCCAGGCGGAACAGGGGTTTGCGGTAAGGCATGCTTTGCTCTCCTCGTGGTTGTTAACCTGTTATTGGACGAGGATCTTACCGAAGCGCAAGACGGCGCGAGCGTTTGTTACCAACGCTTAAAAACAGGCTGTTTTGATTCCGGCCGATGGAATTCCGCGCGCCGGAATCCGGAGGTCATGCGGCGTGCAGGACGTTCTTTGCGCCGCGTGCCAGGAACAGCAGCAACAGTGCCGCCAGCAGCGAGGCGACGCCTGCGAAAAGCATGGCGGCATGGAAGCCGCCGGCCAGCGCCGCGGCGGCCAGCTCGGCCGCATTGGCGGGCTGCGCGGGCAGTTCATGCAGGGTGATGGCGGCGCGCGCCAGGGCTTGCGCATCGGGCGCGCCCAGCCGAGACAGCGAGCCCGTCAGCGCCTCGATGGCGCGTCCGCTCATCAGCGCGCCCAAGAGCGCGATGCCTATCGTCATGCCGGTCTGGCGCAGCGCGTTCATGGTGGCCGAGGCCATGCCGGAACGCTCGCGCGGCACCGTGGCCATCACGGCCATGCTGGTCGAAGGCACGGCCAGGCCGGTGCCCAGGCCCAGCAGCACCAACAGCGAACCTGACACGAGATAAGGCGTGTGCGCTTCGAAGCGCGTCATGCCCAGCATGGCCAGGCCGATGAAGGCGAAGCCCGCGATCATCAGGCGCGGCAGGCCGAAGCGCAGGTTGAGCCGGCCGAAGACCAGCGACACCAGCCCGGCCGCCGCGAACTGCGGCGCCAGTTGCCAGCCGGTGGCCAGCGGCGACAGTCCCTGCACGTGTTGCAGGTAGAGCGAAAAGAAGAACAGGCTGCTGTAGGCGGAAAAGCCCAGCACGAAGGACGCGAAGTTGGTGATGGCGAAGCCCGCGTCGCGGAACAGCCCCAGCGGCAGGATGGGCCGCGCGGCGCGGTGCTCGACCCATAGAAAGGCGAGCAGCCCGGCGGCGGCGATGGCGAGCGCGACCGTGGCTTCTGGCGCAGCCCAACCATGTTCGCCGGCGGCGATCAGACCATAGGTCAGCGCGCCCAGCCACAGCACGCTGAGCGCCTGGCCGGCGGGGTCGAAGGCCGCGTGTTCGGGATGGGCGCTTTCCGTGATGCTCCAGGCGCCCAGCGCGATGGCCAGCGCGCCCACCGGCAGGTTGATGAGGAAGATGCTCTGCCAGTTGAAGTGAGCGACCAGTACGCCGCCCAGCATGGGTCCCACGATGAGCGAAATCGCGTTGCACGAGGCCCATATGCCGATGGCCTGGGCGCGTTCCTTGGGATCGGGAAAGGCCTGGGTCAGGAGCGACAGCGCGCCCGGTACCAGCAGGGCGCCGGCCACGCCCTGCACGGCGCGGCCGATCAGCAGCGCCGTCAGGTTGTCCGCCAGGCCGCACAGCGCGGAGCCCGCGGTGAACAGCAGCACGCCCGCCAGCCAGGAGCGCTTGCGTCCATAGCGGTCGCCCAAAGGCCCGGCGGACAGCATGAAGGCCGACAGGAACAGGGCGTAGGCGTCCACCACCCATTGCAGTCCGGCCATGTCGATGCGCAGGGCCGCCTGCATGGTGGGCAGCGCCACGTTGACGATGCTGATGTCCAGGATGGTGATGAAGCTGCCCAGGTTGACGGCAAGGACCAGGGCGCGGCGGCGTGCGGGATGCATGGCGGGACGCAGAGTGGGGGAAGGGGTATTCTATGCATCGACCGACCGTCGGTCAATGAAAAGAAGAACGATTCTCAGCTTTTGGCCCCAGCCCTGCGCCTCCTCTACACTGGCGCCTTGCTGCTGAACTGACCCTGGACGATATGCCCGCTGTTCCCGCCGACCCGCTTTCCCCGCCTGGCCCGGACGCCGCTTCCAAGCCCCGCACCAAGCCGGCCGCCGTGCGGCTGGATGAGTTGATGGAGGCCGCGCAAGCGCTCTTCATCCAGAAGGGCGTCGAGGCCACCACCATCAGCGAGATCGTCGAGCGCGCCGGCGTGGCCAAGGGCACCTTCTATCACTACTTCACGTCCAAGAACGACATGCTGGCGGCGCTGCGGGCCAAGTTCTCGCAGGGGTTCCTGGACCATATCGACCGCGAGGTGCGGGCCTGTGCGCCGGACGACGGCGTGGCGCGGCTGCGCGCCTGGACCCGCGCCGGCGTCGAGGCCTACTTCGACGGCTACGAACTGCATGACGTGGTGTTCCACGATGCCCAGCATCCCGACCGCGGCGTGGCCGAAAAGAGCGCCGTGCTGGAACAGCTGGAAGCGATACTCGAGGCCGGCGCGCGCGCAGGCTGCTGGAAGCTGGACGACGCGGCGCTGGCCGCCATCGTCCTGTACCACGGCATGCATGGCGCGGTGGACGCTGCCATCGCGCAGGGCCGGCGGGACGTGCAAGCGCTGTCCGGCCCCTTGTCGGCGATGTTCCTGCGCACGCTGGGCGCGGGCTGAGGCACGTGGCCTGAAGGGCGCGGCGGTAAACCCGCGCCGCTGCAAGCGCCGCTATTGCAGCTTGATGCCCAGCTCCTTGATCAGCGGCCCCATGTCGGCGCGGTCGGCCTCGATGGTCGCGGCCAGTTCCTCTGGCGTGCTGCCGATGGGAATCATGCCCAGGGTTTCCATTTGCGCGCGCATCGCGGGTTCCTTCAGGATGTCCGCCACCGATTTCTGGATCAGCGCCACGCGGTCGTCCGGAATGCCCGCCGGCGCCATCAGCCCGATCCAGGGCTGCGGCGCGTAGTCCTTCAAGCCGGACTCCTTCAGCGTGGGCGTATCGGGCAGGCCGCCGAAGCGTTCCGGACTGGTGATCGCGAGCGCGCGCAGCCGGCCGCTGTCGATCAGGCCCTTGGAACTCGAAGGCGCGTCCAGGCCCACGTCGAGCTGGCCGCCGATCAAGTCGTTCTGCGTCTTGCCCGACGAGGACGAGGGCACGTACAAGGCCTTGATGCCGGCGCGGCGCGCCGTCTGTTCCCAGACCAGATGGAACGCCGTGCCGATGGAGAACGAACCTACGCTGAGATTGCGCGCCTTGCTTTCGCGCACGAAGTCTTCCCAGGTCTTGAGCGGGCTGTCCTTGGGTACGATGAAGATGAATGGCGTGCGCGCCACCAGCGAGATCGGCTTGAGGTCCTTTTGCGTGTCGAACGGCAGGCTGTCCACGGCGAAGGGCACGATGGTGACGGACGAGGCCACCACCATGCCCAGCGTGTAGCCGTCGGGCGCGGACTTGACCAGCGCGCCGGTGCTGATGATGCCGGACGCGCCGGGCTTGTTCTCCACCACCACGGGCTGGCCCCAGGCGGCGCCCAGTTTGCTGGCCAGCACGCGCAGCATGACGTCCACGGGGCCGCCGGGCGGGTTGGACACGATGATCTTGACGGGCTTGTCGGGATAGGCGGCGGTGGCCGCCAGCGGCGCCAGCAGCGCCAGCGCGAGCGCGGTTTGCTTGAACATGGAATTCCCCTTGTTTTGGTGTGTTTGATGCGCGGGCGGCATCCGCCCGCGGCCCCGCAGATGCCGTCCCGGCCTAGGCCAGGATCTGCATGTGCGGCGCCGCCGGCCAGCCTGGCGCGTCGCCGCGGATGAACGCGATCCATGCCTGCTGCGTGGCGCGTGCAAGCTGGCGCGCCTGTTCCGCGGGCAGGCCGGCGAGCATGGGCGCGCTGGCGTACGCCGGCAACGTGTCGAAGACGAAGGGCAGTTCGATGCAATGGCAGGCGCCGAAGTTCGCCGTGGGCGCCACGTCGAACCGCGCCAGCCAGGCTTGGCGGCCTTGGGCCGCGGCGTCGGCGGCCCACTGGCGCGAGGGCGCGCCGAATACCTCGTCGCCCAGGTCCTGGTCGGCGGCGCTGCGGCCATTGCCGGGAAAGGCGGCCATTTCGTCGCGCGTGTAGCAGACCAGCACGTCGGCGCGGGACGACGCCCGCCTGAGCGCGGGCGCGATGTCATGTGGCAGCACCTGGCCGTCGAGCACCGGCGCGAACTGGCTGCGGCTGCTGCCCTCGGCGCGCAGCGTTTCGGCGACGGCGGGCGCCTGCTGCGCCGCCAGCAAGGCCGCCACGGGCAGCTCGCGCGCGGCTTCCAGGGAATCGGCTCCCGCGGCGCGCAGGAAGGCCTGTCCCAGCGCATCGGCCTGCTTTGCGCTGCGAAACCCCCGGCCCAGCGCCGCGCTTTGCAGGATGGCACGGGAGAAGCGCGGCTGGCGCGCCAGCATGGCGCAGATCGAGGACGCGCCCGCCGACTGGCCCATGACGGTGACTTGTCCGGGATCGCCGCCCAGGTCCTGGATGTTGGCCAGCACCCAATCGATGGCGGCCTCCTGGTCCAGCAGGCCCGAATTGGCCGTCTGGCCGGGTACGTACAGCCAGCCCAGCGCAGCCAGCCGGTAGTTGACCGCGACCACCACCACGTCGCCGCGCTGCGCGAGGTTGGCGCCGTCATACCAGTCCAGCGCGCCGCCGCCGCTTTGCCAGGCGCCGCCGTGCAGCCACACGACCACCGGCCGCCGCTTGCCGTCGGCGGCGGGCGTCCACACGGTCAGGTGCAGGCAGTCCTCGGATTGTTCGGCGCCGAAGTCGCCCATGGCGCCGCGCAGGCGCGAGGGCAGTTGCGGCGCGACCGGTCCCGGCCGGGTGGCGTCCAGCCTGCCGCGCCAAGCGGCCGGCTGCGGCGGTGCGAAACGCAGCGCGCCGATCGGCGCCTGCGCATAGGGAATGGCGCTGTAGCGGCACACGCCGCCTTCCAGCACGCCGGTCAGCGTGCCTGCCTGCAGCGACGCTTCCACGAACTGACTCATATCCTGCCCCCTGTTTCTGGTCTGTGGCCCGGCCGCGGCAGGCGCCGCGGCGGTCGGACTATGGTAGGGAGGAATGGGCCGCGCCAGGCATGCAGGTTTTGAACATTGCCATGCGCAATCCGCATGGCTGGCGGCGGGGCGCGCCGGCTACTTGAGGATGCGCGCGTCCAGGCTGTTGTCCGCCAGGGCCTGGGCCTGCGCCCGCGACATGCCCAGATGCTCGTACAGCGCGTGGAAGTTCTCGTTGACGTAGCCGCCGAAATACGCGGGATCGTCGGAGTTCACGGTGACCTTCACGCCCGCGTCCAGCAGCGACAGGATGTTGTGGTCGCGCATGTGCTGGAACACGCGCAGCCGGGTGTTGGACAGCGGACAGACCGTCAGCGGGATCTGCTCGTCGATCAGGCGCCCGATCAGCTTGGGGTCTTCGGCGGCGCGCACGCCGTGGTCGATGCGCAGCACCTTCAACAGGTCCAGCGCTTCCCAGATGTATTCCGGCGGGCCTTCCTCGCCGGCGTGCGCGACGCCTGGCAATCCTTCGGCGCGGGCGCGGTCGAACACGCGCTGGAACAGGCGCGGCGGAAAACCCATTTCGCTGCTGTCCAGGCCCACGGCGATGAAGGCGTCGCGGTGGGGCAGGGCGGCTTCCAGCGTGCGCATGGCCTGCTCTTCGGGCAGATGGCGCAGAAAGCTCAGGATCAGTCCGCTGTTCACGCCCAGTTGCTTGCGGCCATCTTCGAGCGCCTGGCTGATGCCGGCCAGCACTGCCTCGAAGGGCACGCCGCGGTCGGTATGGGTCTGCGGGTCGAAGAACGGCTCGGTATGCACCACGTTCTGCTCGCGGCACTTGAGCAGATAGGCCCAGGTCAGGTCGTAGAAATCCTGCTCGGTGCGCAGCACGTCCGCGCCGCGGTAGTAGAGGTCCAGGAATTCCTGGAGATTGCCGTAGTCGTAGGCGGCGCGCAGGGACTCGATGTCCGGCCACGGCAGCGCCACGCCGTTGCGCTGCGCCAGCCGGAACAGCAGCTCGGGTTCGAGCGAACCTTCCAGGTGCAGGTGCAATTCCGCCTTGGGCAGTGCGTTGAGCCAGTCGTACATGGGTGCTCCGATCAAAAAGTGTTGCCTGTCCAGAATAACGCGCAACGCGCCGCCAGGCTCAGGCCGTCAATGCGACCGCGTCGGCCTGGATGGCGAGCTGGAGCTGGGCGGCGAAGGCGCGCGCCTGCCGTGTGCTGGGACGGTCGCGGCGCCAGATGGCGGCCAGCGGCGATTTGCGCAGGACCGGCCTGTCGGCCAGGACTACGAGCTCGCCGCGCGCCTGCCGGATAGCGGCCACGCTGCCGGGCAGCATCCACAGGTACAGGCCGTCCAGCAGCATTTCGCGGCCGAATTCCAGCGACAGGGCGCCGATCATATCCGGAATCGCCAGGCCGGCCTGGCGCAGCGACATTTCCAGTTCGCCGCGGATGCGGCTGCCGGGCAGGGCGGTGATCCAGGGATAGGCCACGTAGTCGGCCAGCGTGGCGCCAGGCTGGCCGGCCAGCGGATGATGCGTGGCGCAGGCCAGCACCACGGGATCCTCCAGCAGCGTGGTGGAGCGATAGATCTGCGGATTGACGGTGGACGAGAAGCGGCTGATCAGCACGTCCAGCGCGCCGGCGTCCAGGTCCTCGATCAGCCGTTCATGCGTGCCGATCTCGATGGTGAGCGTGATGCGCGGATAGGCTTGGCGGTAGGCGCGCGCGGCCTCGGCCACCGGCCAGCCCGCGAACATCGAAAAACAGCCTACGGTCAGGCTGCCTTCGTCGCCGCGCGAGACCGCGGCGAGATCGATCTCGGCCTTGCGGAAGTCGGTGAGCAGCAGGCGGGCATGGCGGCACATGGTCTCGCCCAGCGGCGTGCAGGTGGTGCCCTTGGCAGTGCGCTCGAACAGCCGCGCGCCCACCAGTTCTTCGATCTCGGCGATGGCGCGCGACAGACCCGACTGCGTGCTGTGCAATTGCGCGGCGGCCTTGGACAGGTTGCCCAATTCGGCGACGGTCAGCACGATTTCCAGATGCCGGATGCGGAGCTTGCCTCGGAACGGTGTCATGGCGCGGGTCGGAAGGGAGATGCCGATTATTCTCTCCCGGCGCGTGCTTGGCAACGCGGGGCGGGTTAGGGCCGCGCAGGTTTCGGCCGGCCGGGTTTCGGATATAGTTCGCGCCAGACCGATAGTCGGAGGCGCCGCCTGGGCCAGCGCGACGGCCGGCAAGAGCAGAGGGCAGGCATGAAGACAGCGGTGCGTGGCGCGTGGAGAGTGGGCAGGCTTGCGGCGGCGGCGCTGGCTGCGCTGGCCTTGAGTGGCTGCGGCGCATCCCGGGTCGACGGCGTGTCCGTTGCCTGGCCTCCCTTTCGAGACGGGACGCTTGCGGCGTTGCCAAGGGATCCGGCCCAATGCCCGGATCTGGCCGGCGTCTATCGGGCGCAAGGCGAGTTCGTGTCTGGCGACCGCGAGGCCGGCGCATCGATGGACCTGCGCAATTTCCTGCAATATCCCCTGGACCTACCGGGCATGGGCGACAACCCGTTGCCGGAATGGCGCTCCGGACCCGAGGCCACCGTGGCTTTCACGGCCGCCGCGGACGGATGGGAGATATTGGCGCTGGACGGACAGGGCGCGCGCGCTTCCGGCCGCCTGCCGCAGTTGAACGGTATGCCGGATCCTGCCGCCCTGCCTGGCGCGGCCCGGCCCTCCAGGCCGGACGGCATCCGGCGCCTAGGCGGTTGCACGCAGGGCCGGCTGTGGATCAGCGTGCGGCACGACTGGCGCCAGTACGAGTCCATGGGAGTGCGGCGCCACGTGGCGCTGCTGCGGCCCCAGGCAGGAGGCCTGCTGGTGACCGTGCAGCGTGAATCCGACACCATCGGCCTGCTGCCTTGGTATTCGAATGACGGCAGCGTGTACCAGTATTGGTTCGCGCCCGCGGGCCGCTGAGCGCGGACCCGGCAACTTTCGCGCGGCCTTGGCCGCGTTCCATCCAACAGCCTCATGACGTCTGAAAACTCGTCCTCCGCCGCTTCCGATCCGCGCGCCCGCTTCGTCTCGGGGCCGATGGGTCCGCATGTGCTGGAAATGGTCCTGACCGGCTGGGCCAGCATGCTGGCCGTGTTCGCGGTGGAGTTCCTGTCGCTGCTGTACCTGGGCACGCTCAAGGACGAGGCGGTGCTGGGCGCGGTGGGCTTCGGATCGATGACGCAGTTCACCATCATCTCGGTCTGCATAGGCGTGACCGTGGGCGGCACGGCCCTGGTGTCGCGCGCGCTGGGGGCGGGCGATGCGCCGCGCGCCCGCGCGCTGGCGGGCGCCTCGCTGGTCCTGATGGCCGCCGCCGCGCTCGTGTCCGGCGCCTTGTTCCTGGCCGTGATCGGCCCCTACACGGCGGCCATCGACCTGGCAGAGGACGTGCGCGCGCATCTGCTGTCCTACGTGCTCATTACGACCCCGTTCGCGGTCGTGATGGGCGTGGGCATGATGTTGTCCAACCTGCTGCGCGCCGCGGGCCGTGGCCGCCAGTCCATGTGGGTGCTGCTGGCGGGGACGGCGACGGTCGCGGCGCTGGACCCGCTGGTCATTTTCGTGCTGGACGGCGGCATGGAGGGCGTGGCCTGGGCCGGCGGCGTGGGCCGTCTGGTCACGGTGGCGCTGGGCGCCTGGCTGGTGTTCGGCAAGCATCGCCTGGTGGCCTGGCCGGCCGGCGCGGCGCTGCGCGCGCACCTGGCTGCAATCGGGCGGATCGCCTTGCCTGCCGCGCTGACCACGCTGGCTACGCCCGCGGCGGTCATTTTCACCCTGTCCACCTACGCCGGCTTTGGCTCCAGCGTGATGGCGGGCGCCACCGTGGTGGACCGGGTGCTGCAACTAGCCTATGCGCTGTTCTTCGTGCTGCCGGGCGCCATCGGGCCCATTCTTGGGCAGAACCTGGGCGCGGGGCAGTGGGACCGCGTGCAGGAGACGGCGCGCCTGACCGCGCGCTGGTCCTTGATGTACGGCTTCGGCGTGGCGGTCGTGCTGGCCGTGCTGGCGCCCTGGATGCCGGATCTGTTCCAGGTGAGCGGGCCGGGGCGCGACCTGATCGTTTTCTTCTGCCGCTACGGCAGTTTCGCGTGGGCGCTCAACAGCCTGTATTTCGTCGCCATCGCGGTGTTCAACAATCTGGGCTATGCCGCGTACTCCACCGCGATCGGCTGGCTGCGCGCCACCGTGGGCACCTTGCCCTTTGTCTGGCTGGGCGCGCATTACGGCGGCCCGGAAGGCGTGCTGGCGGGGCAGACCGCGGGCTTTGCCCTGTTCAGCCTGATCGCCATGTTGCTGTGCCGACGCGTGCTGCGTGCGCCGCCCGCGAGCGTGGCGGTGCAAGCGCGGCAGGCAGCCTAGGGCGCTGCGAAGCCGCTTCCAGCCTGCAGGGCGTTTGAGTGGCAGTGCTGGCGGACCCGCCCTGCGGGCCGTTCGATTTTGACGCCCGGTCGCGGTACGATCCCGGCTGACTTCGATTTTTCAGGATTGCCATGCGTCAGCGTTCCGTACGCCTTCGAATCGACACCTTCTCCCGCGTGCTGCTGGCCGCGGCCGTCACCGCCGCCGCTGCCGGCGCCGCGCAGGCGCAGGGACCAGCTTCCGCCACCGGATCGCGCGCCCAGCCCGCGGTGCCGGTGCAGACCCTGCCGGCCCTGACGCCCAAGCGCAGCTTCGACGACACTCCCGCGCCTGCCGCCAACACGCCGGCGGCTCCGGTCGATGACCGCGCCGGGCAGGCGCTGCCTCCCAGGTCGGCGGCGCCCGCGCCGGCAACCCTGCCTGCGCCCGCCGCCTTGCCCGCACCCGCTGCGGCCACGGCAGCCCCGGCAGCGACCGCAGCGCCTGCTGCGCCCGCCGCCACCGCTGCGCCCGCCGCCACCGCCACCCCCGCTCCCACGGTCATCATCCCGACCGAACTCGACACCAAGGCCTGCATCGCCAAGCTGCGCAAGGGCGCCACGGCCAACGGCCTGACCGTGGCCGATTGGGACAAGTACACCGCCAACGCCAAGCTGCTGCCCACCACGGTCGCATCCGCCAAGGGCCAGCCCGAGGGGCGCGAGGCCTGGTGGGATTACATCGCCAAGACCGTGGACGAGGAGCGCGTGCGCGACGGCCTGGGCGTGCTCGCCAAATATGGTCCGCAGCTGTCGGCCATCAGCCAGCAATACCAGGTGGATCCGGCCACGCTGGTCGCGATCTTCGGCATCGAGACCAACTACGGCCGGCAGGTCGGCAAGACCAATGTGCTGGACGCCTGGCTGACGCGCGCCTGCACCGAGAACAAGCCGCTGTGGGAAAAGAACGCCTACGCCTCGGTGCGCCTGCTGCGCGACGGCGTGGTGCCGGCGGACAGCTTCGTCGGCTCCTGGAGCGGCGCTTTCGGCATGACGCAGTTCATCCCGACCTCGTTCTATGAGCTGGCCGCCGATGGCGACGGCAACGGCAAGATCGATCTCTACAACTCGCTGCCCGACGCGTTGGCGTCGACTGCCAATCACCTGCGCAAGCGCCGTGCCAAGTGGACGCACAGCCTGCCCGCCGTGATCGAAGTGCGCGTGCCGGCCGAGCTGGCCGCCGCCATTCCGGCCTCGCCCGAAGCCGAATACGTGGGTTCGCAGGATCGCCGCACGATCGCCCAGTGGGCCCAGGCCGGCGTGAAGCAGGGCAACGGTTCGGCCTTGAAGCTGGCGTCGGGCAACGACGAGCAGGCCTATCTGTTCGCGCCCACGGGTTCCGCCGGCCCGGTGTTCCTGGCGACCGTGAATTTCGACGCCATCCTGCATTACAACCAGTCGCGCCGTTATGGCCTGGCGGTATCGATGCTGCTCAATCGCCTGCAGGGCGGGCCGGATCTCGTCGCGGCCTGGCCCACGGACGACCCCGGCTTGTCGCGCGCGCAGATCAAGGAGCTGCAGGAGATGCTCTACGGCCTGGGCTACGACGTGGGCGTGGCCGATGGCATTCCGGGCAGCAAGACCCGCGACGCCGTACGCGAAGAGCAGGTCAAGCGCAAGCTGCCGGAAGACGGCCGCGTGGGCAAGCGCATCTACGACGCCATCAAGGCCACCTGGCCGCCCGCGGCGATCCAGGTTCGGCCGACAACCCAGCAATGACAGGGGCTTCCGGCACGCAGGGCTACGGTGAAAACGCCGCGGCCCTGGCAGACCAGTACGAGAGCATCACGTTCGCGGACGTGCACCGCGACGTGGCGCACCTGATCCCCGCGGCGCCGTCGCGCATCGCCGACATCGGCGCGGGATCGGGGCGCGACGCTGCCGCGCTGGCGCGGATGGGGCATTCGGTGGTGGCGGCCGAGCCCACGCCCGGGCTGCGCCAGGAGGGTCAGCGCCGCCATGCGCTGCCCAACCTGGAATGGATCGACGACGCCTTGCCGGAACTGGCCGTGCTGCGCGGTCAAGACCGGGCGTTCGACGTGATCATGCTGACGGCCGTGTGGATGCACCTGGACGCCGACGAACGCCGCCAGGGCATGCAGGCGCTGGCCGCGCTCTTGGCGCCGCAGGGCCAGATCCTGATGTCGCTGCGGCACGGCCCGGTGCCTCCTGGCCGCCGCATGTTCGACGTGTCCGCGCAGGAAACGATCACGCTGGCGGCCGGCCACGGCCTGTCCTCGCACCATCTCAGTTCGCGCGAAGACATGCTGGACCGCGCCGACGTGCGCTGGAGTTTCCTGGGCCTGCGCCGCACCTGAAAGCCATGCCCCGGGGCCGGACTCGGCCTGGGGGATTCGTCCGTTGGACGATGGGCCGGCGGGCCGTCCGCCGGTATCATGTCCGCCACGCCATTTCTTCAGCCTTCCATGTCCGCCGCACTGCTCCCCGACACTTTCCAGACCGCCCGGCTGCAAGCCCGGCGCATGGACGAAACCGATTATTCCTTCATTGCCGCGATGCATGCGGACGAGCGCCTCATGGCCACCATGGGCGGCACCCGGACAGACGCGGCCAGCCGCCGTTATCTGCTGCAGAACGTCGAGCATTGGACCGAGCTGGGCTACGGCATGTATGTGCTGGCCGACCGCGCCAGCGGCGCGCTGGCGGGCCGGGCGGGCTTGAAGCGCACCCAATCTCGGGGCCGCGACGAGGTCGAGGTCGCGTATGCCTTCCTGCCCGCGAGCTGGGGCATGGGATACGCCACCGAAATCGCCCATGCGCTCCTGGCGCTGGGATTCGGCCGCTTGCCGGTCGAGGCGCTGTCGGCCGTGGCGCTGGAAGAGAATGCCGCGTCCTGCCGGGTGCTGGAAAAATGCGGCATGCGCCAGATTGGCGGTGCGGGAGCAGGCGGCGCGGGCAAGCGTCTCTACGAAATCCGCCGCGCCGAATGGCCGCTGCCGGACGCGGGCGCGGCGGCCGGCGCCGGCCATCGGCGCTAAGATTGGGATATGAGCACCAAGCAGATCCCCGACGACGACCCGCAGCCCGTTCCGCCCGTCGCGCCCGAACCCGAAGAGTGTTGCAACAGCGGCTGCATCCCCTGTGTCTATGACACCTATAACGAAGCCATGGACGATTACCGGGAAGCGCTCAAAGCCTGGCGGGCCAGGCATCCGGAACAGTCCAAGGGCTAGGCGCCCGTCAGCCCGCCAGCTTCATGTGGATGATGGGACGAGGGCGACCCGCGTCGTCCTGTTCCGAGCGGCCCACGTCCTCGAAACCGTAGTGCTTGTAGAAGCCGTGGGCCTGGGGATTCTGTTCGTTCACGTCCACCAGCAGGGTGCCGTGCAGCGAACGCGCGAAGTTCAGCAGGCGCCGGCCTGCTCCCTTGCCGCGCTTGTTGGCATCCACGAACAGCATCTGGACCTTGTTGCCGTTCAGGCCCATGAAGCCGGCAACTTCGCCGGCATCGTCCTCACAGACCCAGACCCGCACCGAAGGCAGGTCGGTGTTCAGCACCTGCGGGTACATGGCCTGGATTTCCTTTTCCGTCAGGAACGTGTGGGTGGCGCGTACCGAACGGAGCCAGATGTCCACCAGGGCCAGGTCATCGCCGTGGTTGCGTTCTCGGATATTCATTTTTCTAATGGTTTTACAGGTCGGGTGCCGGCGCGGTCCTTGGCTACGCCGGTCTTTTTTGCCGCTAGAGCCCTGCGCGGTAGAGCTCGGTCGCCGCCAGGACGGTTTCCATCTGTACAGTATGCGCGAAAACGAAGCGGTCGCCGTAGACGGTTTCATCCGGAAACTCGGAAATCAACGCCATGGGCAAGTCTTCGCGGTCGCTTTCGCTGATCTGCACCGGGATGCCGTTCAGTACGTCGAATCCGGTTTCGAGCGCGTGCGCCTGGAATAGTTCAAGTTGCCGCGCGTTGAACTCGACCAGGCCGGGAACGTTGCGGGCCAGCCTGGCGGTAACGCCCTCGATCAGGCGGCGGGCGCGGTCGCCCCAGCCCGGGTGATGGCGCAGCACCAGGAAGAAGCCCTTGGGGATGGTCCACAGCTCGAAATGGCGCGGCAGGTAGCCGGATAGCGGCCGGGTCCATTCATGGGCGGGATAGCCGTGCAGGTTGATGTGCAACTGCGCGCCGCTGATGGCGTGCGCCTGGTGGCGGCCTTCGCGTTCGAAGAACGGGGCGCGTTCGCGGTAGGCGATGTCGTCGCCCAGCGCGCTGTAGCGCGAGGCATGCAGCATGTGGCGCGGATGGTGCGCGCGCAGGCGGTTGAACAGCGCGTAGCCGTCCGGATTTTCGGCGGCGATCAGGGCGAAATGCGCGTCGCCGCGCTCGGCCAGCGTCTGCGCGGCGCGCAGGGCGCCGACCACGCCGGAAGTTTCATTGGCGTGCTGCGCGCCCGAGATGAACACTGCGGGGCCGGGACCGCGCAGGTACGTACCCAGCACCGGACGGCCCTGGCGCGATACGGCCTGGAAGGTATCGCCGCCGAACGCCGCCATGCAGCTGGCGATCTGGCCGGCCGACAACGGTTCGCGGACCTGGGCCAGCGGCGCATCGAGCGGCGCGGGCGCAACGGGCGCCAAGGCGTCGAAATGCTCCAGCGATATCAGCACGCGCGCTGCGCCGTCGTGGCGGCGGATGTCGGGAATGATCTGGCCGGGTTGCAGGCCGCGGTCGCCGGACGGGCGGCCCGAGTGCTTCTGGAAGTGTTCCAGCAGCGAAAAATAGATGTCTTCGTGCAGCGCTTCGAAGGTGCTGACGATTTCCTCGTCCACCGGCAGGGCGAAGTCGATGCCCGGCAGGTCCACGCGGATTTCCAGGCGCTCGAAATAGGGCTCGTGCGCGCCCCAGGCATGGCTGCGCACCGTGTCCACGATGGCGCGGAACGCCTGCTGGTATTCGGTGGCCTGGGCGGCATCGGTCTGCAGCGCGCCTTCGGCGTCGCGCACGCGCAGCCAGCCGGTGGGCGACAGCTCGGGCGTGCCATCCTGGGCGTAGCCGACCTGGTTGGGCGCATAGACGCGGGTATCGAGCTTGCGGCCATCGGCGTAGCGCAGGCTGACGTCGTAGTGCAGATCGTCGGCGCCGGGCTGCATGGCGACGTCCACGCCTTGCAGCAGCGCGATGAGCGGATAGGCTTCCAGCGTGAAGCGCTTGGCCTGGGCGTGTTCGTGCAGCGGATAGCGCACCACGACGGACGCCAGCCCTTCGCGCTCGACCTCTTCCAGGAAGTAGTGCAGCAGCGGCTTGTAGGCGCTGCGAAAGCGCGCGGTGACGCCGGCTTGCGCCAGGCGCTCCTGGGCCGCGCGGCGCGCCTCCACGCCTTCGAACAGCCAGCCTTCCACGACCGCGCCGCGCCAGGCCGGCGCCATGTAGGCATGGGTCCAGGCGTCCAGCGTGCGGTCGAATGTTTTTTCCAGCAAAGACATACTCGATATTCCTTTCAGGCGGACCGGGGCGGCTTCAGACCTTGCCGGTCGGGTCCAGGCGGTCGCGCAGCCAGTCGCCCAGCAGGTTCAGGCCCAGCACCGTCAGCATGATGGCCAGGCCCGGAAAGACGCTGACCCACCAGGCCGTCTGCATATACGTGCGGCCGTCGGCAAGCATACCGCCCCAGCTCGGGATCATGGGATCCACGCCCAGGCCGAGGAAGGTCAGGCTGCTTTCCAGCAGGATGTTGTTGGCGACGTTCAGCGTCATCAGGATGACCAGCGGCCCCAGCAGGTTGGGCACGATGTGGTGGCGGATCATGGCCAGGTCGCGCACGCCGAAGGCGCGGGCGGCCAGCACGAACTCGCGCTCGCGCAGGGCCAGGACCTGGGCGCGCACCAGGCGCGCATACTGCACCCACTGCGACACGATCATGAAGAAGATGACGTTGAACAGCCCGCCGCCCAGGATGGCGATGAAGGTGATGGCCACCAGGATGAACGGCAGCGCCAGCTGCACATCGGCAAAGCGCATGACGATCATGTCCCAGAAGCCGCGGTAGTAGCCGGCGATCAGGCCCATGACGATGCCCAGCAGCGCGCCGCCGACGACCGAGGCGAAGCCCACCGTCAGCGAGATCTTGCCGCCGACGATGACGCGGGCCAGCACGTCGCGGCCCAGCGGGTCGGTGCCGAAGGGGTGGGCCGCCGAGGTGAAGGGCGCCATCAGGCGGGCGGCCAGGTCCATGGCTTCGCCGCCGTCGGGGAACAGCCAGCCGGAGGTCAGCACCAGCACGATCATGGTGCCGGTCAGCAGCGCGCCCAGCACGAATTCCAGCGAGCGGTAGCGGCTGCGGGGCTTGGCCGCCTTGGGGGCGGCGGCGGTGGGGGTAGTAGTCTGCATAAGGCTCAGCGCGTGCGGATGCGGGGGTCGACGATGCCGTAGGCGATGTCGACGATCAGGTTGACCAGGACGATGACGGAGGCCAGCACGGTGACCGTGCCCTGCAGCACCGGGTAGTCGCGGCCGGAGATGGCGTCGAACGCCAGCGTACCCAGGCCGGGCCAGTTGAAGACCATTTCGATGACCACGATGCCGCCGATCAGGCCGCCGAATTGCAGGCCCAGGTAGGTGATGAGCGGAATCGCGCAGTTGCGCAGCGCGTGCTTGTACAGCACCACGCGTTCCTTCAGGCCTTTGCTGCGCGCCACCATGATGTATTGCGCCGACAGCGTTTCCAGCATGGTGGTGCGCACCAGGCGGATGTTGGTGGCGCTGAGGATGATGGCCATCGTCAGCGACGGCAGCACCAGGCTGGCCGGCCCGCTCCAGCCGGACGGCGGCAACAGCGGGAAGGTGATCGACAGCAGCAGCACCAGCATCAGCGCCAGCCAGAAATTGGGAAAGGACAGTCCCACCAGCGACAGGATGCGGATCGCCTGGTCCGTGGTCTTGCCGCGCTTGATCGCGGCCTGGATGCCCAGCGGCAGCGAGATCAGGATCGACGCCAGCAGCGAGGTGAAGGCCAGCATCAGCGTGGCGGGCAGCGCATCGCCGATCAGCTTGGCGACCGACGTGCCGCCCATGAAGCTGCGGCCGAAATCGCCATGCAGCAGCCCCTGCATATAGGACAGGTACTGCTCGTAGAACGGGCGGTTCAGGCCCAGCGCCTGGCGGATATTGGCCAGGTCCTGCTCAGTGACGCTGCCCGAACCCTGGCTGAGCATCAGCGCGGGGTCGCCGGTCAGGCGCACGGCATAGGAGACGAGCAGCGTCACGGCCACGATCACGAAGACGGCCTGCAACACGCGTTTGATGAGAAATCCGGTCATAAGTCGCCGTCCCGGCTTACGCCGGAACGGTCGGTGGGGTTAATGCGTCAAGGCAGCGCCCAAAGCATTTCAGAAAAACTCTTTAGTTGTTCATAGCGCCATCGCACCATGAGCAACCAGTCCTCCCCCAGCGGGATGCCGCGGATCCGGGCTCTGCCGGTCCGCAGGCATGCCCCCTGGGGGGAAGCGCGCAGCGCTTCGGGGGGGGGCGTCAGTCCACAGAAGCGTTCAGGAAACGGAAGCGGATGTCGCCCGGCACTTCCAGATCCTTCACGCGCTTGTTCACCCCGACGATCGTGTTCAGGCTGTACAGCGGCATTTCCAGCGCCTGGTCGGCCACGTAGCCGGCGATCTCCTGCAGCATGGCTTCGCGCTTCTTCACGTCGTAGACCGTGCGCTGCGCTTCCAGCATGCCGTTGAGCTTGGCGTCGTTGTCGTACGGGTTCCACTTCTGGCCCGTGTGGTACATCAGGTAGGCCGTGTTGTCGTAGTCGTAGGTCCAGCCGCCCCACTGGTTCTGCCACATTTCGCCGGTCTTGCCGCCGGGGATGATGTCGTTGAGCAGCACGCCGGTTTCATACGGCTTGATCGTGGCGCGCACGCCCACGCCTTGCAGGTAGCCCGAGACGGCCTGGGCCACTTCGCGGAAGTTCGAATCGCTGCCGCGCACGTCGATCTGCACGGTGGCGCCCGGCTTCACGCCGGCGGCGGCCAGCAGCTTCTTGGCTTCGGCGGGGTTGAAGGGCAGGGGCTTCTGCTCGGGGTTGTAGCCGAAGGACTGCGGACCCTGGAAGCTGGCGATGGTCTTGGCCTGGCCCAGCAGCAGCTGCTTGACGATGGCGTCGCGGTCCACGGCCATGATCAGCGCGCGGCGCACGTCGCGGTTCTGCGTGATGCCGCTCTTGGTGTTGTAGCGCAGCGCGAAAGCGACCGGGCCGCCGGTGGAGATGACGTCGGCGTTGCCGGACTTCTTCACGGTTTCGATCAGGCCCAGCGGAATCAGGGTGGCGACGTCGATGCGGCCGGCCTGCAGTTCGGCGACTTGCGTGCCCGGCTCACCGATGAAGCGGTAGACCACCTTGTCCAGCTTGGGCTTGCCGCCCCAGTAGTCGTCGTTGCGCGCCAGCGTCACGTTGACCTTGGGCTGGTAGCTTTCGAACTTGAACGGGCCGGTGCCGACCGGGTTGGTGTTGAAGTTGTCTTCGCCCTTTTCCTTGATGTATTTGGGCGGCACGATCATGGCGCCATAGCCGGCCAGCTTGGTCAGCAGGACGGGATCGGGCTGCTTCAGGATGAAGTCCACGGTGTATTCGTCCACCACCTTGATCTCGCCGATCGAGTCGTAGTTGGACTTCTGCGGGCCCTTGGCGCCTTCCGCGCCCAGGAGGCGCTCGAAGGTGAACTTCACGGCTTCGGCGTTGAAGGGTTCGCCGTTGTGGAACTTGACGCCTTCGCGCAGCTTGAAGCGCAGGCGCTTGTTGTCGTCCAGGTATTCCCAGCTGGTGGCCAGGCCCGGCTGCAGCTTCAGGTCGGCGCCGCGCATGGTCAGGCCGTCATACAGGTTGCTGCCCACCGAACCCCAGAAGGTCACGAAGGTGTCGATCGGGTCCCAGCTGCCCGGGTCCTGGTTGATGGCGACATTGAGCGTGCCGGCGGCGTGAGCGGTCACGAAGACGGCGGGCAGCGCGCCGCCCAGCGCCAGGGCCAGGGCGGTGGCGGTGTAGGTTTTGCGTAGGGAGAGCATGTTCAACTCCAGGAACGGGAAGCCGGGCGGGCCGACGTGAAAAAGGGGTTGCGGCTCAAGCCGCGCGGGCCACCTGGTGGCCGGGCGCGAATTCAACCAGGGGAATGATGGCGGGCTCGTCGCCGACGCGCCGCACCGGGCTGGGGATCTCGCCTTCGATCAGCGAGGTGTCGATGTGGCGGCCGGGTTCGGCCACCGGCACGGCGGCCAGCAGCTTCTTCGTGTACGCGTGTTGCGGCGATTCGAAAATCTGGCGGCGGGTGCCGAGTTCGACGATCTGGCCCAGGTACAGGACCGCGACGCGGTGGCTGACTTTCTCCACCACCGCCATGTCGTGCGTGATGAACAGATAGGACAGGCCGCGGTCCTTCTGCAGATCCATCAGCAGGTTCAGGATCTGCGCCTGGATCGACACGTCCAGCGCCGACACGGATTCGTCCGCGATGATCAGTTTGGGATTGCTGGCCAGTGCGCGCGCAATGCAAACGCGCTGGCGCTGCCCGCCCGAGAATTCATGCGGGTAGCGCTTGGCGTGTTCGGGCTTCAGGCCGACCTGCTCCAGCAGTTCGCCGATGCGGCGGGCGATGGCGTCTTCGCTGGTCAACAGGCCGTGCGTGCGGATCGGCTCGGCGATGCTGAACGCCACCGTCTTGCGCGGATCCAGCGAGGCGTAGGGATCCTGGAATATGTACTGGATCTCCTGGCGCAGGCGCTGGCGGCCGGCGCTGTCCATCGAGAAAATGTCCTGGCCGTTGTAGCGCACGGCGCCCGAGGTCGGCGCCACCAGCTGCTGCAAGGTTTTGCCGATGGTGGACTTGCCGCTGCCGGACTCGCCCACCAGCGCCAGCGTTTCGCCGGGATAGACGTCGAAGCTCACTTCCTCGACGGCGTGCACGCGGTGCGTGACCCGGCCGAAGAAGTTGTGGCCCACGTCGAAGCGGGTGGTCAGTTTTTCCACGCGCAGCACGGGCTCGTCGTAGCGCGCGGTGTCCTGCTCGCGCGTCTCGCCCACTTCGCGCAGCGTGTCGCCTTCCAGCACGGTCTGCGGCGTGCGCAGCGGCAGGTCGCGGCCGGTCAGGCTGCCCAGGCGCGGCACCGCCGCCAGCAGCGCGCGGGTATAGGGATGCTTGGGCGCGTTGAAGATCTCGTCCACGGTGCCTTGCTCGACCTTCTTGCCGCGCAGCATCACGACCACGTCGTCGGCCATTTCCGCCACCACGCCCATGTCGTGCGTGATGAAGATCACCGCGGTGCCCAGGTCGCGCTGCAGTTCGCGGATGGTGTTCAGGATCTGCGCCTGGATGGTGACGTCCAGCGCGGTGGTCGGCTCGTCGGCGATCAGCAGGCGCGGCTGGCACGACAGCGCCATCGCGATCATCACGCGCTGGCGCATGCCGCCCGACAGCTGGTGCGGGTAGCGGTCCAGCATCTGTTCGGCGTCCGGCAGGCGCACCTTCTCCAGCAGTTTGCGCGCCGCCAGGCGCGCGGCCGAGCGCGACAGCTGCTGGTGCAGCATGATGGCCTCGACGATCTGGTCGCCGACGGTGAACACCGGGTTCAGCGAGGTCATCGGTTCCTGGAAGATCATCGCGATGTCGTTGCCGCGGATGGCGCGCATGTCCTCATCGGAAGCCGCGGTCAGGTCGATCTCGCGGTCGGAGTCGTCGCGGAACAGGATCTGTCCCGTGGCGATGCGGCCGCTGGTGTAGTCGGTCAGGCGCATGATGGCCATGGACGTGACCGACTTGCCCGAGCCCGACTCGCCGACGATGGCCAGCGTCCTGCCGGGGCGCACCTCGAAATCCAGGTTGTCGACGGCGCGGAACACGCCATTTTCGGTATTGAAGTCGACCGACACGCCGCGCACGGACAGCAGCGGAGCGGAAGAAGATGCGGTGGTGCTAGACAACGTGGATTCTCACAGGGAGGTGGCGGCGCGGGCGGCCTGGTCGTACAGGCCCGAGAGGGCGCGCAGGGTGTTGGCCAGCTGATGGCTGGCGTCGTCCGCCGTGGGGGAGTCGATGAAGGGTTTGACGAGGCATTGCTCGCGCACTTCAGCGTAGCGCTGGATGGCGGCCGCGCCAGCGTCGGTCGCCGTGTAGATCACTTCCTTGCCCGTCTTGGCGCTTTGAACCACGCCCAGGCGCTCCAGCTTCTTCAACGAGTAATTCACCAGGTGGGTGTCTTCGACGTTGAGCGTGAAGCAGATGTCCGCCAATTTCTTGCCCCGGCCGCGGTGGAACACGTGGTTGAGCACCAGGATGTCCAGCGAGGTCAGCTCGGGCAGTCCGGCGCAGGCCATGCAGCGCACCATCCAGCGGTTGAACGCGTGCGAGGCGATGATCAGGCCGAATTCGACTTCGGAAAGCTCGGGGGCTGAAGAGGCCAGATGGGAGGAGGAAACAATGGCGTCCCGGACGGATACAGGCATGGGCTGGCAGGGGGAAGGGGACGGATCGGCGATAAAACGTTGGCGAATTATTGACGATTTGTTGATATGTCCGTATCGGGGATAACCCGTGTGCAAGCGGCCGGTCCTAGGTTTTGCCGCCAGATTTCGGACTTCTCCTATTTGCCCGCGACGCGTGTCCGCGTAAAAAACACTGCCGGCTCGCGGGCTTCGAGCTGCTTGCGATTTGTTTCACATCAAACCGCTCCTGCTGCGATCGTGATAGTTCCGAGCTGCGGAACTATGGCATTCACGCATCAATTTGCGCTTCTTTATGCTCTAAGTTCAACCAATTCCGTTAATTTATGAGCTTATACATTCAGATATTTATTGTTATTAATTGTGCTTTAAGGCAAACTCGGAAAACATTTGGTTTCACAAAGCGATAACAAGGAGCGCCGCGCACGTCCGCAGGCGCCATACCGGCATGAATCACTATTGGCGCCTGCGCATGGCCGCGGGCATGTTGGCGGCTGGCTTTTTCCCGGCTGGATCCGGCGCGCAATCTCTGCCCGAGGCAGCAGTGCGCGCCACCGAAATCGAACGTCGCCAAGAGCAGGAACTTGGGGCGCAGCGCGCCCGAGCGGCCGAACGGCCGGACGTGCTGTCGCCCGCCGCGCCGGTAGCCGGCGGCCTGGTCCTGCCGGTCGAAACGCCTTGCTTTGCCCTGAAGGAAGTGGTTTGGGACGGAGCGCAGCCTGCCGAATCGCTGGCGCGGGCAGCCGACGCCGTCGTTGGCCATTGCGTGGGCGGCCTGGGGTTGCGGGCCTTGCAGGAACATCTGATCGGCCTGCTGATCGATCGCGGACTCGTCACCGCGCGAGTGGTCGTGCCGGAACAATCCCTGGCCGCGGGCACGCTGACGCTGCGCTACCTGCCGGGCCGCATATCCGCCGTCAAGGGCGAGGGCGCCATCGGCTGGTGGCGCACGGCCCTGCCCACGGGGCCGGGCGGTGAGGTGAACCAGCGCGACCTGGACCAGGCGCTGGAAAACATCCGCAGGCTGGGCAGCCAGGCCGACGCGTCCATCGACGTCGCGCCCGGGCCGGAGCTGGGCGATTCCGACATCCTCATCCGTCCCGGCACCGGCAAGCGCTGGCATGGGTACATCGGCGGCGACAACGCCGGCATGGACGCCATCGGCAAGTACCAGGTCAACGCCGGCCTGACCCTGGACTCGCCCCTGTTCCTGTACGACCAGCTGTCGGTGTCGTGGAACAGCAATGCGCGCTGGCGCGACGCCGAGTCGAACACGCGCGCCGCCTCCCTGAACTACAGCATTCCTTTCGGCTACTGGACCTTCTTCGCCGGCGCCAGCAAATCCACCTACCGCCAGACCGTGGCCGGCTTCGATGAACCCATCATCTACGGCGGCACCACCAAGCAGGTGCAGGCAGGCGTCTCGGTGGTGCCGTATCGCAGCGCCACCTACAAGGGCACGGCATCGCTGACCCTGCTGCGCAAGCGCACCACCAGCACGCTCAACGACGTGGACATCGAGGTGCAGCGGCGCGACGTCACCGGCTACGAGTTCAACCTGGGGCATCGCCACTATCTGGGCCGCGCCGCGCTGGACGTCGGCGGGGGCGTGCGCGGCACGCTGACCGGGCTGTCCGACCGGCCGGGCTACGTCTATGGCGATCCGGATTGGAACGGGCGCAGCACCATAGTGTCGGCCAATGCGGGCCTGTATCTGCCGTTCGAATTGGCGGAGCAGCCTTGGGCTTACCAGCTGAATTGGCAGATCCAGCACGCCAAGACCCCCATCGTGCCGTCCGACTACTTCACCATCGGCAACCGCTATGCGGTGCGGGGTTTCGACGGCCAGATGACGCTGGCCGCCGAGGACGGCTGGACCTTGCGCAACGACTTGTCGCTGGGCCTGGACAAGCTGCTGCGCGTGCCTGGCCACCAGTTGTACACGGGCCTGGACGTGGGCCGGGTGGGCGGCCCATCGGCGGCGTCGCTGTCCGGCCGCACATTGGTCGGCGCCGTGGCCGGGCTGCGCGGACGGCTCGCCATGCCCTATGTCAACGCCAGCTATGACCTGTCTGCCGGCTGGCCGCTGAAAAAGCCCGAGTCCCTGAAAACCGCCTCGACCGTGTTCGCGGCGGTGCTGATGTTCGAGTTCTGATCCGGCGGCCTTGCGCCGCGAAACCGCAGTCCATCCTTAGTCCCACCGGATACGCATGATGTCCAAGCTTCGCTCCCTCATAGTCTGGTCCGTCGTCTTCACCCAGGTCTGGTCGCCAGTATTGGCGCAGACCTTGCCGATCTCGGTGGACAAGAGCGTGGCGGGAGCGAAGCCCTCCGTCGGCGTCAGCAACGGCGTGCCGGTCATCAACATCGCGCCGCCGTCGGCGGGCGGCGTGTCCAACAACCGCTACACGCAATTCAACGTCGGCCCGTCCGGCGCGGTGCTCAACAACAGCGGCGGCGCCAGCCAGACCCAACTGGCGGGGCAGGTCGGCGGCAACCCCATGCTGGGCAATCAGCGCGCCAGCACCATTCTCAACCAGGTCACCGCGCCCAACCCGTCGCAACTGCTGGGCACGATGGAGGTGGCCGGCAACCGCGCCAACGTGATCGTCGCCAACCCGGCGGGCATCACCTGCAACGGCTGCGGTTTTTTGAACGCGGACCGCGCCACCTTGACCACGGGCAAGCCCCAGGTCGGACCGGACGGCAGCATCGGCTTCGATATTGCCTCGGGCAAGATCCGCGTCGAAGGCGCCGGCTTGAACGGCTCCAACCTCAGCCAGGTGGACCTGCTGGCGGGCACGCTGGAGATCAACGCGGACGTATGGGCCGACAAGCTCAACGTGACCGCAGGCGCGGCGCGCGTCGACTACGCCACGGGAGCCGTGTCCGCCCAGGCGGGCGAAGGCGCGGCGCCCGAGGTGGCGCTGGATACCGCGGCGCTGGGCGGCATGTATGCCAACAGCGTGCGCCTGATCGGCACCGAGGCTGGCGTGGGCGTGAACATCGGCGGCAACCTGGTGGCGCTGACCGGCGACCTGCAGGTTACGGCCGCGGGCGACGTCCGCATTGCGCCGCGCGGCACCGCGCAGGCAGCGGGCAATCTGCGTGTGGACAGCGGCCGCGATCTGGCCGTCCAAGGCGCGGCACAGGCCGGCGGCAGTGCGGCGCTTGTGGCTGCGCGCGACGTTTCCGTGCAGGGCGCGGCCGGCGCCGGTGGCGCCTTGACGCTCGATGCTGGCGGCGACGTGGCTGTCGGCGCGCAGGGCAGCCTGCGCACGCAAGGCGCCCTGCGCGTGGCGGCGAGCAAGGATATCTCCTTGTCGGGAGCCCTGCTGACTTCGGACCAGGACGTGCGTGCGCAAGCCGGACGCAACCTGAAGGTGGCGGGCCGGACGGTCGCACCGCAGCCGGGGCAAGGCGGGAGCACGGGTGGCGGGACCGGCGCCGGTGCGGGAACCGGCTATGGTTCGGGCTCCGGCTCCGGGTCGGGGACTGGATCTGGATCGGCCGCCGGCGGCGAACCCGGCAAGACTCCCGACCCGGCCGCGCCGGGCGAACCGAGTGGCGGCGTTTCCTCGGCGGGCGGCGTGGTTTCCGCGAAGGAAGGCGTCACGTTGCAGGCGGGACGCGACATGCTGTTGTCGCGCCAGGTGTATGCGTCCGGCGTGTTGCAGGCGCAGGCGGGCGCGGACGCGGTGTCGGAGGCCGGCGCACAGTTGCAGTCGGCAGGCGGCATGACGATACGCGCGGGTTCAGGCGTTACGCTGGCCGGCGCGGCCCTGACCGATGGCGCGATGTTGGTCGAATCCACGCGCGACCTGCGCCTGGACGGCAGCGCGCTGGCTTATGGCGGTGCGCTGGACCTGAAGAGCGGCGGCGATCTGCGCATGGGCGCGGCCAGCAAGGCGCAGGGCAAGCGTGTTGGAATCGATGTGGCGCGCGATCTGCGGGCCGATGGCGAACTGGTGTCGGAGACGGCCGCTGAACTGAAGGCCGGACGCGAGGCCGCGGTGGACGCCCGCGTGCTGGTGCGCGGCGATCTGGCCCTGAGCGCGCAAGGCGCCACGGCTGTCACCGGACAGGTGGAAGCGCTGGGCCGCGCGCGGCTGCAGTCCGGAGCAGGCATTTCGCTTGCGGGTAGCCTGAGCGGTAATCAGGGCGTGGACATGCGCGCGGCGGGTCCGCTCGCCATCAGCGGCGCGGTGGGCGCGGCAGCGGGTGAACTGGCGCTGGCTTCCGGCGGCGACCTGTCGGTCAGCGGCAGCGCGCAGGCAGGCGGTCCGGTCAGGTTGAGCACGCAGGGCGCGCTGAACGTGGCGGGTACGGTCTCCTCGCTGGCCGGATTGACGGCCCAGGCCGCGCGCGATGCCGCGGTCGACGGCAAACTGCTGGCCGGCGGTCCGCTGTTGCTGGAAGCGATAGGCCAGGTGGCGGCGGGCGCGGACTCGCGTCTGCAATCGGACGGCGCCATGCAGCTGCGCGCCGGCCAAAACATGCTTCTGGCCGGCGTGGCGGAAACCAATGCCGGCCTGACGCTGGGCGCGGGCCGCAACCTGCGCATGGACGGCGCGGCGCTGGCTTATGGCGGCGTCTTGTCGATGGATGCGGGCCAGGATCTGCGTTTGACCAATGCCAGCCGCACGCAGGGCGAGGGCGTGTCGGCGCGCGCGGGCGGTGACCTGCAGGCGGACGGCGCGATGGCCGCGCGCGGCGATATCGCGTTGACCGCGGGGCGCGATGCGCAGCTCGGCGGCAAGACGGTCGCCACCAACGACGTGACGCTGAAGGGCGGACGCAATCTGGCCATTGCGCAGGGCGCGCAGCTGGAAGCGGAACGTTCCGCGCAGATCCAGGCGGGGCAGGACGCCACGCTGGCCGGCGCTGTGCGCACCAATCAGGGCATACGCATCGACGCCGCCGGCAAGCTGCGGCTGGACGGAGAAACTTCGTCTGTCGCGGGCGCCATCGATTTGCTCGCAGGCGGCGACCTGTCCGTGGGCGCGCAGGGCAAGGCATACGCGGGCGGGGCGCTCAGCGGCGCAAGCGGCGGCGCGTTGCGCGTGGATGGCGAACTGGCCGGCCAGGGCGCGTTGACCTTCGTATCGGTGGGCGGCGCAATGGTGGACGGCAAGCTGCTGTCCGGCGACGCCTTGTCGTTGCGGGCAGGCAAGGACCTGCGCACGGGACAGACGGCGCAGCTGCAATCGTCCAAGAACATGACGTTGAGCGCGGGCCAGGACGTCAGCCTCGCGGGCGCTGCCCTGAGCGATGGCGGCATCGCGATCGACGCCACACGCGAGCTGCGCGTGGACGGCAGCGCGCTGGCCTACGGCGGCGGCTTGTCCATGAACGCCGGCAGCGATCTGCTGCTGGGCGCGGCCAGCAAGACGCAGGGCAAGGGCGTCACGGCCCAAGCCGGGCGCGACCTCATCACCGCCGGTGAAATGGTGGCGGCGGGATCAGCCGGCCTCACGGCGGGCCGCGACGCGGTGTTCGGCGCCAAGCTCGGCGCCGACGGCGACCTGACGCTGCGCGCGCAGGAATCGGCGAAGGTCACGGGCGAACTGCAAGCGACGGGCGCGGCCAGCCTGCAAGCCGGCGGCGACGTGGCGCTGTCGGGCAGCCTGCTCAGCAACCAAGGCACGGAACTGCGGGCAGGAGGCACGCTGGACCTCAGCGGCACGGCCGGCGCGGCTTCGGGCCCATTGACTCTGGCCTCGGTCGGCGACATGACGGTGGGCGGCAACGCCCAATCCGGCGGCCCCTTGTCCATGGTCGCGAAGGGCGCGCTGAACGTGGTGGGCACAGTGTCCTCGCTAGCCGGCTTGACGGCGCAAGCGGGAACCGATGCAACGGTCACAGGCAAGCTGCTGGCCGGCGGCCCGCTGCTGCTGGAGGCGATAGGACAGTTGCAGGCCGGCGCGGATGCGCGTCTGCAATCCGAAGACGCAGTGGCCCTGCGCGCGGGGCAGGACCTGGTCCTGGCCGGCGAGGCGGAAGCCAACAAGGGCGTGACGCTGGATGCCGGGCGCGACCTGCAGGTGGATGGCGCGGCGCTGGCCTACGGCGGCCAATTGGCCATGAACGCGGGCAAGGACCTGCGCTTGGGCGACGCCAGCCGCACGCAGGGCGTGGGCGTGGAGGCGCGCGCCATGGGCGATCTGCTGGCGGGCGGCGCCATGGCCGCGCGTGGCGACATTCTCCTGAGCGCGGGACGCGACGCGCGCATTGACAGCAAGGCCGCTGCCACCGGCAACACCTCGCTGATTGCCGCGCGTGACCTTGTCATGGGCAAGACGGCGCAATGGGACGTCGAAGGCGCGTCGCGCGCCCAGGCCGGCCAGGACATGACGCTGGCCGGCGCCTGGCGCGGCAACGGCGACATGAACATCGACGCCGCGGGCAAGCTGTCCGTGGACGGCACGCTTGCCGCCAGCGCCGGCGGCCTGAGCTTGAACGCCGGCGGCGACCTGTCGATGGGCGAACTGGCGCGGGTCGCGGCCAAGGGCGCGGTCAACGTCACGACGCTGGGCGATCTCCGCGTGGCGGGCGCGCTCAGTTCGCTGGACGCCCTGACGCTACAGGCCGCGCGCAACGCGGCCGTGGCGGGGCAGGTCTACGCGGCGCGCGGCCTGGACCTGAAGGCAGGCCAGACGCTGACGGCGGCAGGCGGCTCGCACCTGCAATCCGACGCCTCGATGACGCTTGCGGCCGGGCAGGATCTGCACCTCGCCGGCACGGCGCTGGCCGAAGGCGGCATGTCGCTGGACGCATCGCGCGACCTGCGCGTGGACGGCAATGCACTCGCCTATGGCGGAGCGCTGCAGCTCAAGAGCGGCAATGACCTGCTGCTGGGCGCGGGCAGCCAGCTGCAAGGCAAGGGCGTGCAGGCTGACGCCGGGCGCGACCTGGCGCTGGGCGGCGTTCTGGTGTCCACCGCCGGCGCGGAACTCCAGGCGGTGCGCGATGCGCGCGTGGACGGCAAGCTGGGCGCCGACGGCGCGCTGGATCTTGGCGCCGGGGGCAATCTGCGCATCGGCGCGGCGGCGCAACTGGACGCCGCGGACCAGGCGCGCATTGCGGCTGCGGGCAACCTGGAGATGGCCGGCGTCGTGCGCGGCGACAAGGGCGCAAGCCTGGATGCCGGAGGTCGCCTGGATATGTCCGGCACGGCGGCATCCGCCAACGGCGCCCTGGACCTGAAAGCGGGTGAAGACCTGGCCTTGGCGGCCGGCAGCCGCGCGCTGTCTGGCGGCGCGCTGCAGGCGAGCGCGGGCGGTTCGCTGACGGCGGCTGGCACGATTTCCTCGCTGGCCGATCTGATCCTGGACGCGGTCGCCAACATCAGCCTCGACGGCCAGAACCTGGCCGCCGGCAACCTGACCCTTCAGGCGGGCGGCGCTTTGGCCACCGGCGCGAACGCGCGCCTGCAGGCCGATGGCTCGGTCGATGTGCAGGCCGACAGCGCTACCTTGGCGGGCACGCTGGTGGCCGGGCAAGCCGCGACGCTGCGGATCGACAAGGATCTGGCGATAGACGGCACGGTCCTGGCCGACGCGGGCGCGCTCACGGTGGAGAGCGGCGGCGCCATGACACTGGGCGGCGCCAGCGCGCTGCAAGCGGGCGGACTGCTGCAAGCGCAGACGGGCGGCAAGCTGCTGGCCAACGGCACGATTTCGGGCGAGCAGGACATTACGCTGAAGGCGGGCACGGACGCCGAACTGAACGGCAAGACCGTCGCCAACGGCACGCTGCGCGCAGACGCGGCCGGGGACCTGAGCATCGGCCAGGCCGGCCTGGCCCAGGGCAGCAGCAAGTTGCTGCTGGGCGCGGGCCAGGACTTGCGCATCGCAGGCACGGCGGGCACCGCCACGGGCGCCGGCGCCGCGGGCGGCAGCTTGCAGGCGCAGGCGGGCCGCGACCTGTTCATCACGGGCACGGTGACCGCCGGTTCGCCCATCGTCCTGGGCGCGCAGCGCGACATCCGCATCGACGGCATCGCCACGGCGCTGGAAGGCGGCCTGACGGCCGACGCGGGCGGAAACCTGCTCGTCGGCGCGGGCGGCAGGATGCAGGCCTTCGACGGGCTGAGCGCACGCGCAGGCGGCAACCTGGGGTCAGACGGCGTCATTGCCGCGGGCGGCGGCCTGACGCTCGCCGCAAGTGGAGACGTCCTGTTGGGCGGCCTTGTTGCCGCCCTGGGCGAACGCGCGGCGGGCAATGCCTCGATCACGGCGGGACGCGATCTCATCGTCAAACAGAACGGCCAACTGCAAGCCGCAGGCACGCTGACTGCCCGCGCGGATCGCGACCTGTACGCAACGGGCGCGCTGAGTTCGGTGGGCGACATGCTGCTGGCCGCCGCGCGCGACGCGCGAGTGGACGGCACTGCCGCCACCGATGCCGCTCTGACGCTGACGGGCCGCGACGTGACCGTCGGTGCGGCCGGGCTGGCGCAGGCCGGCCGCACGTTGACCGCCACCGCGCAAGGCGCGCTGCAGGCGGCGGGGCGCATGCTGGCCGGCGGCTCGCAAACCTTGACGGCGGGCGACAAGATCACGGTCGACGGCACGGTGGCCGCCTTGCAAGGCAACTTGGCGCTTACCACCCAGCGCGGCGATATCGCGCTGGGCGCGGCGTCGCGCCTGCAGGCAGGGGGCGCGCTGACCGCGCAGGCGGGGGGCGCGCTTACCGCGCTCGGCTCGGCCGCCGCGGAACAAGGCATGACCTTGCGGGCCGGCACGGACGCGACGCTGGGCGGCATCGCCGCTACGCAGGCAGGCGACCTGGTCGCCAGCGCCGGCGGCAAACTCACCGTCACGGCGGACGGCCGCATGCAGTCCGGCGCGGGACTGGACCTGAGCGCGGGCGGCGCGCTGTTCAACGCGGGCGTCGCGTCCGCGGGCGCGAACGCCAAGCTGTGGGCGGGATCCACGCTGGACAACACCGGCTCGGTGCTGGCTGGCGGCGATCTCATCGCCACCGCCTTGGGCCAACTTTCCAATGCCGGCCGCTTCGTGGCGGGCGTGGGCGCCGACGGCGCGCTCAGCCAGCCGGGCAGCATCAGATTGACCGGGGGTTCCATCGTTCATGGCGGCACCAGTCTCGCCGGCCGCGATCTGAGCCTGTCGGCAGGCAGTTTGAACCTGGCGGGCGGCAAGCTGTCCGCCATCGGCAAGGTCGCGCTGGCCACGCCGGGTGATATCGACAGCCGCAACGCGGTCGTGCAGGGCGGCGCCCTGGATATCGCCGCCGCCAATCTTCACAACCAGGGCGGCAAACTGACGTCCACGGGCGATGCCGCGATCAAGCTGAGCGGCGCGTTGAACAACACCGGCGGGGTGGTCGCCGCCGCCGGCGATGCGCGCATCGAAGCCGCAAGCATCGTCAACCGCGACGGCACGCTGGCAGCTCGCGACCTGACCGTCACGGCCACGGGCGCGGTGGACAACCGCGGCGGCCTGATCCAGGCCGACAACGTGCTGACGTTGAACGCCGCCAGCCTCGACAACAGCGGCACGCTGACCGCGGCCGGCACACCGCCCAAGGGCGTGCTGGGCAAGGTCGTCTCCATCATGGCCGACCGCGTCAACAACCAGGGCGGCTCCATCGAGGCGATCGAGGACCTGACCCTTACCACCAAGGAACTGGACAACACGGGCGGCACAGTCGCTTCCCAAGGCAACGCGCGCATTGTCGCGGACATGCTCAAGAACACCCAAGGCACGCTGCAGGCGGGCAAGAGCCTGACCGTCATCGCGCAGGCGCTGCAAGGGCTGGGCGTGCTGCAATCCGCGGGCGACCTGTCGTTCACGTATGCGGGCCCGCTGAACCAGGAGGGCGACATCTCCAGCGGCCGCGACCTCAACCTGTCGGTCGGCGGCGCGATGGACAACCGCGCCAAGATCAGCGCCGGCCGCGACCTGAGCATCTCGGCGGACTCGCTGAACAACCAGGCCTCCGGCCAATTGCTGGCCGGCGGCCAGAACCGCATCACGGTGACGCAGGGCCTGACCAACGCCGGCCTCATCGACGGAGGTTCCACCCGCATCACCGCGGGCCGCGTCGACAACACCGGCCGCATCTACGGCGATGCCGTGTCGATCCAGGCAGGCGCCCTGGTCAACGGCGCGGGCGCGGGCGGCGGCGCCGTCATCGCATCGCGCGCGAACATGGACCTGGGCGTGGGATCGCTCATCAACCGCGACCACGCGTTGATCTACTCGGGCGCCGACCTGCGCATCGGCGGCGCGCTGGATGCCGCCGGCCGCGCCATCGGCCAGGCCGGTTCGCTGCTGAACGCCTCCGCCACCATTGAAGCGGCAGGCAATGCCGACATCTCGGCCGCGTCCATCCGCAATCAGAACGACCGCTACACCAGCGAAACGGTGCAGGTGTCCAGCACGTCCAAGGTGTACTTCACCCCGGCCGGCACCACCGACATGTACGACGCCGAGACCAATTGGCTGTGCGACGAAGTGACGCCGATGTGCAGCAAGGATCCGGCCTGGCTGGACGACGATCCGGAACGCATGTTCCTGCTGCCGTCCACCAAGTATCCGGCGTCGCGGTATGGGCCGCCGTTTGATTACGCGCCTAGCAAGAAGGGCAGGGGTGGCGAGACGTCGCCTATCACGCCGACCTATACCCCGCGTGACGTCGGCTGCAGCGGCGGCGACGCGGCCGATCTTTGCTGGGACACGCCGGAGAAGTTCCTCTACGGTTCCGGAGAGCGTATCTGGGCTGTCTTCGGTGTCACGCCACCGTCCGGCCCGATGCCGGTCTGGGTGCCGCCGCTCTACGACAACTGCGCGATCATCGATGGCTGCGCTGCCGAGAACGCGCGCCGCAAGGCCTACGAAGACGCCTACGCCGCGTACAAGGCGCCGCACATGGAGTTGGAAGCGCGCATCCGCGAGTTCAACGCCGACTTCAACAACCGCCTGGTGGGCACCTTCACCTACTACCGGGTGCAAGAGACGGTCACCGAAACCCGCACCCTGTCCTCCGATCCAGGCAAGATCCTGTCGGGCGGGGCCATGACGCTCACCGGCGCCGTCACCAACGACAAGAGCCAGATCGCCGCAGGCGGCACGCTCTCGGTAAACGGTCCCGCCATCAACAACATCGGCGCGGGCGGCGAGCGCACCATCACGCGCACAGGGACCATGACCGTCACCCAGGCGCGTTCGCGTGATCGCAAGGAATATTCCAGCGCTTACAACGCAACCCTGGCCGGCCAGCCCATCGAACTGCCGGTCGGCACGTCCGGCGGCAATGTCGCCGTCCAACTCAACGGCTCCAAGCCCGGCGCCAGCAATGGCGGCGCCACGCCCGGACCGGTGCTGGTCGCCAGCGTCGGCCTGCCCGGCGGCACGGTGGTGCGCACCGTCTCCAATCCTGCCGGTATTCCGGACAGCCAGCTCTACACCGTCAACGGCAGGCCGGATGCGCCTTACGTCGTCGCCACCGATCCGCGTTTCGTCGGCCAGCGTCCAACCGTCTCCAGCGACTACCTGCTGGACCTGCTGAGCCAGCCGGGCGCGCTGCCCGGCACCACCATCGGCAACGGCGCCGGCTCGGGCGGCGGCCTGGCAGGCCAACGCAACGACCAGCCCGGCGCGGCCGGCACGGTCAATGCGGGCGTCGGTGCGGGTTCGGTCTCGACCCCGGGTCAAGGCGGCACGTCCGTTGGCGCCAGCGGCGGCCTGGACGGCCAGCGCCTGGACGCGCAAGGCGCCTCCGGACCCGCCGGCACCGCGTTCGGCGCGGGCGGCTCGCTCTCCGCCAGTGGCGCCACCGCTGCGGCCGACGGCCAGAACCTGTCCGGCGCGCGCCTGGGCAGCTGGGATTCCCTGGTGCCCGCAGGCGCCAAGTTCCTGACGCCCTCGGGCCAGCCCAAGCGCCTGGGCGACGGCTTCTATGAACAGAAGCTCGTGTCCGACCAGATCCTTGCCACCACCGGCCAGCGCTTCCTCGACAAGTACAGCGACAACGACGGCCAGTACAAGGCCCTGCTCGCAGCCGGCGCGCAATTCGCTCGCGACAACGGCATCCAGCTCGGCGTCGCGCTGACCGAGGCGCAACAGCGCCAGCTCACCACCGACCTGGTCTGGCTGGTCGAACAGACCGTCACGCTGCCCGACGGCACCACCGAGACCGTGCTGGTCCCGCAGGTCTACCTGCTGGTGCGCGAAGGCGACCTGAAGGGCGACGGCACCCTCATGGCCGGCCGCAACGTCAAGCTGGAGGCCGAAGGCGACATCGTCAACAGCGGCACCATCGGCGCACGCGAAGCCACCGTCTTGACCGCCGGCAACATCGTCAACCAGGGCGGCGGGCTGATCCAGGGTTCCACCGTCGACCTCGCCGCGCGCGAGGACCTGACCAACCTGGTATCGCTGATCAAGGGCGACAACGTCGCCCTGAAGGCGGGGAACGACATCGCCCTGACGTCCACCGCGGCATCCGAGAACTTCGGCAGCACCTGGGGCACGCACGTCAGCGGCGTGGCCCGCGTCGATGCCGGCAACCTCAACATGCAGGCCGGCCGCGATATCACGTTGACCGCTGCGCAAGTCTCGGTCAAGGACGACGCGCGCCTGCAGGCCGGGCGCGACATCGCGCTGGAGACGCTTACCGAGAGCCATGGCGAATCGCTGGTTCTGAAGAAGAACAACCGCCACGACCTGAGCACCAGCTCCGAAGTCGGTTCGAGCATCGCGGCGGGCGGAAACCTCACGCTGGTCGCGGGGCAGGACGTCAATGCGCGCGCGGCCGAAGTCACCGCAGGCAAGCAGCTGGCGGTGGGCGCGGGACGTGACATCAATCTGGTCGCAGGGGTGGAAACCGGCTCGGCCTACGACGAGGTCCGCTACAAGACCAAGAGCTTCCTGTCGTCCAAGACCACGCACACCATCACCTCCAGCGACTGGGAACAGGCCAAGGGGTCGACCTTTACCGGCGATACGGCGGTGTTGATGGCGGGGCGGGATTTGAATGTGGTGGGGTCGAATGTCATCGGCGACAACGAGGTCACGCTGATGGCGAATCGGGACATCAACATTGCCGCGGCGACCGAGTCGTACAAGGATTACCAGTACGAGAAGGTGACCAAGTCTGGCTTTGGCGGTGGTGGCGGCTTCAGCGTCGGCTATAGCAAGCAGCAACGAACCGACTGGATGAAGGGCGAAAGCGGAGGCTACTCCAGCAGCACTGTCGGCAGCGTGGGCGGCAATCTGACCATCGACGCCGGGCGCGACGTGGGGATCTTCGCCAGCAACGTACTGGCGCAGGACGGTGATATCTCGATCAGCGGCCGCAATGTGGCGATCGTCGCCGGCGTGGGTGAAGCCCGCCAGCACGAATACCACGAGTTCAAGCAGTCCGGAATCACGATAGGCGTGGCGGGCGGCGTGCTCGGTGCTGCCCAACAGATACACGGCACGCTCAAACAGGCAGACGACGCCAAGAGCAGCCGCCTGGCTGCGGTCAAAGTGGGCCAGGCTGCCTATCAGGCGGTGCAGGCCAATCGCATGCTGGAGGCTGCGGAAGGAGCCAACGCCACGGCAGCCGACAAGGAGAACGCCAGCGCCCAGATCCAGATCAGCATAGGCGCCAGCAAATCCGTCAGCGAAACGAAGCGCACGCAGGAGTCGGTGTTCGGCTCTTCCGTCATGGGAGGCGGCAATGTCTCCATCGTGGCCCTGGGCGAGCGAGGCGTTCCAGGCTCGGGCAATCTGTCCATCATCGGAAGCGATGTCACTGGCAAGAACGTACTGCTGGGAGCCACGAACGATCTTTCGCTGTTGAGCCAGGCACAGAGTTCCACAGAGACCTCAACCAACAAGAACAGCGGCTGGAAGGTCGGAGTGGGCATCGGCGTGTCCGATAGCGGCAGCGGCGGAGGCATCAATATCTTCGCCAGCGGCTACATGGGCAGCGGCAACGCCAAGGGTAACGGTACGACCTATCGCGAGACCCAGGTCAGCGCGCGCGACAACTTGACGCTGGCATCGGGACGCGACACGTTGTTGGAGGGCGCACAGGCCCGTGCCGACAGCATCCGCGCCGATATCGGCCGGAACCTGACCATTGCCAGCCAGCAAGACACCGACCGCTACAACGCCAAGCAAAAACAGGCCAACGCGGGTGGCAGCTTCAGCTTCGGTTCCATGACGGGCAGCGCCTACATCGGCGCCAGCACGGGCAAGACCAAGTCGAACTACGACAGCGTGATTGAGCAGTCCGGACTGTATGCGGGGTCGGGCGGCTTCGACGTCTACGTGGGCAAACATACCCAGCTCAACGGCGCGGTGATCGCCAGCGACGCCGATGCCGCGAAGAACAGGCTGTCGACGGAAACGTTGGGCTTTACCGATCTGAAGAACAAGGCCGACTACAAGTCCACCACCGTGGGCGTGAACCTGGGCATGTCAGGCGCATTCGACGTTGCCAACAAGGGCGGCGCAAACAAGGCCGGTCCGTCAGGGTTCAGCTTCGGCCAAACCAGCGGCAGCGATTCCGGCACCACCTACGCTGCGATTGCTCCGGGCACGATTGAGGTGCGTTCGGACAAGGACAGCGGCCGGGATAGCACGATTGGGCTTAGCCGGGATACGGCCGGCGCGAATGGCAGCATCGGGCAGATCTTCGACAAGGACAAGGTCCGCGAGCAGTTGGAGTTCCAGCAGGCGTTTGGGCAGTTGGGGATGCAGCTTGCGGGGGATGCGCTGAAGACCCTAAAGGAGAAGGATCCGGATCTTTGGGGGGAAGGTAAGCCGGGCGCGATCGGGCTGCACGCGGCGGTGGCGGGGATAGCTGCAGCGTTGGGGGGAGGGAATGTAGCTGGGGCTGTAGCGGGCACGGTTGCTGGAGATCTCGCAACCAACTTGGTTAAGGAGCAGGTGGAACAAGCCGTTGCGGGCTTGTCAGGCGAAGCGCGAGAACAAGTTACGAGGGTGATTCTCAACGTCATCGGTAGTGCTGCTGGCGGGGCTGTTGGGGGGCTCAGCGGAGCGGGGGGAGCCTCCGTTGCCGACATGTACAACCGACAATTGCATCCCGACGAGGGCGAGTGGATTAGAAAGAACGCTGCGCGCTATGCAGAGCAGCAAGGTATCTCTCTAACTCAGGCGCTAGCTGAACTGACAGGGCAAGCGGAACTGCAAGCCGATGCCGAGGTGGCTTTGCGCCATGTCGAGAACCAGAACGCTCGAGCATTCTTGGCTGAGATGACTGGAACTCAAGGGACCGGGTTCGTCTATTTTGATGGCAAGGCTGATGGATCTTATTACGACCAGCTTTTGTTCGCGGGAGGTATTAAGTTAAACGCCGACTTGGCGGAGTTGTATGACCTGGCGTGGGAGAAGGTACAAGAAGGAGCGAAGCATCCCACAAAACTGACCGGCTCCAATTTGGCGCTCGCGGACGCAAGCAGGGATATCGCGAATTACATTCACTATCCGGAGGAGGTCGCCAAGGTAGCGCAGGCACTGCAGGAAGAGAAAGCCAAAGCAGAGGCTGCGGAGGATTACGCTCTTGCGCGGGTCATAAGCGATAAGTTGACGAACATCTCGCTCATGCAGAATGGCGGTTTGTTCGACCTGCAGGATCTGACTTGGGAGCAGAGAGAGGCTCTAGGGATCGCGTTTCAGGCTGCGTTGGAAGGAGGAAAGATATCGCTTGCTCAAGTCCGAGCGATGGTGGCCAGGGCAAAAGTTGAGGCGGTGTCTGGCGTTCGGGGCGGAGGGGCTAAGCAGTACCCCGATGGATCAAAAACTGACAATCCTCGTGTCGTCAGGAACGGAGAGGTGCTGGCCGGTGACAACACGGTGTTGGTGCGGCAGAATCCGCTCACGGGAGAATACGAAAAATTTAGCGGATTATTGAAAAATGATGCTCCAAAGGATGCGTCATCCAAGGGTGAAACATATTTCAGAGTTGAGGGGGGCGGGGCAGGGGCGGCAACGAGCCAAAATCGCATCACTGTGAATGGTGATGGCAGTATAAATATCAATCCTGGTTGTTCAGGGCAATTGTGCGTGAGTGTTGGAAGTGGTGATCATGCGAGTTATTTTTTGACAAACAAGCGACCAAATGGAACAGTGGTGGTGTTCGAGGTGGATGCTGCGCTTCACAAGCAGATAATAGACAGCGCGATACCGCAACGTCCGATCCCAGGAATTCGAAGGGACCCGACGGCGCCGAAGATAGTTGATCCCAATCAGCCTGGGCTTGCTCTGGAATTGCCTAAAGTGTGGGAATCGTTGCTTGAAAAAAATTCGAGCAATGCTCGAGTATATTCTCATTCCGAATTTTTGAAGGAGTTTGGAAAATGACACGATGGGAGTCGACTGCCACAGAATTGTGGATGGGAGATAAGGGTATTGCTTTTTTTGTTCACTCTGGGATGTTCTATTGGGTATTTGATGAAAAGTTCAATTTCAGTTTGGACGCAGAAAGGGAATATCGTGCCTATTTAGATAAGGGGCACATAAATCGGAAGCAGTACGATGCAGCGTGTTTGTCGTTTAGGGGTGGAATACTTAAATTAACGGCTGATAATTTTCTAGATTATTTGTATTCTGGGGAGGAAAAAATACTATCTTCACAGGAGTTGAAAGAGGTCTTGGGACATGGTCTGGATCTGGATGGAGAATTGCACCAAAGTATTGAAAAATACTATCTTTTTGGAGGTGATCTGAGTAAGGATGGGTTTTCTGGTGCAAATATTATTGCGTCTAGATTGCCAAAATTTTACGTAAATTTTGATAGAAAAATATATATACATATGGATTTTGGTAGGGCGCATGAAGATTTGGTGTATGCGGATTGGTTTGCAGGTTGTGAAGATTTTTGCTATTTAATTCCTGATAGAGAAAGGTATTGGTTTTTACATGGTTCTGATTATTGGAAATTAAGATTCTTGCAGTCAAACTAGAAATATAAATGAATTTTATTGTTTGATCGAGAAAGGGTGTTAGGCTGCATTTAGATAGCTGGAAATATGGTTTGGATTTTTTATCGAAACATGCCAGCTAGAGATTCGCTATTGAGGTTATTTTTTTTTTAAAAAACGCCGTTCGTGATGGTCACCTGCGTCTGAGCAATGTGTTTCTTTGCTTCGGTGTGGGTGGGGGAGTGGTGTTGATGGAGCTACATCAATTGTATGCAGGGTGGGTGTATATCATTGGGTTGGTTATCGCCGCTTTCGGTGGATACGATGCGCAAGCCTATGTATTGAAAATTCGCCCTTTTGAAGAGCCTCTATACCCCCAAGACTGATTGATTGATCGGAAAAAGAGGCTGAAAGAGAAAAGAGGTGAGTCGACGGATGACGAGTGAGTGTGTAAATGGCCAGGGATGATGGCTGACTCCAGTCGGAAGCTCTTTTAGGTAGATTTCTTAGAAATCAGAGAATTAGAAGACTATGATTTGCTGTAGATTTATATTGACACTCGCCTCGCTATTCGCTGCCGCAGGCTGCTCCTTCATCATGGGCTCGCCACCGGCAGCCTTGGCAACGAACCCGGAACCTCGCGAGATGATCAGTCCGGTGCTGATCTACACCACCGATTGCGATTTCAAAGAGAAGATCGAGAGTGTCGGTTTCATAGGTGCCAGAACAGCCTATCCTGCGACCTACGCTGCCGAATCAGTATGCAACGCATTGAATGCCGAACTGCCAGGTGCCATGGACGCAGCGGGAGTTAAGGCTGTATTCAAGTTGCGCAAGTTCGATCTCAAGACGGCCAGGCCGGAAACGATGAACAAGGATGCGTTGGCGGCAGGTGTCAAATATGTGGTTGCTGTGAGCGAGCCGCGCGCATTCGAGGGTTCCCAACAGTATCCTGCCAGTGTGTCGGTGGGTATCCGTCTGTATGACGCAGAATCGGGCGAGTACCGTGGCATGGCCGAGGATACGTATGGGATCTCTCTGCGTGATTTTTCAAATCGTGGGCCGAATGCCGAGGGACAGCGGATCGCGGCGGATGTCGCGAATAAACTGGCGCGCTCCATGGTACAGCGGTGCACCGAAAAGTACCCTTACCAATGCCACAAGACCGGTCTGCTGCGTTTTGCGGAACCTCGCGATGCATTTGGCAAGTGACTTGGCGCTCCGTCGTGACAAATGAAGGGCAAACTACATGCTTACAGTGAGACGGTCGCTCAAGGCGATATTTGTGCGCGATGGTTACCTGAGGCCGATATATGGTGCGGTTTTGGTAATCGCAGGGGGCGCTATCGTTTTCCTTGATTTCGATGTCTGGCGTACCGGATGGATATACATCGTAGGGCTGGCGATAGGGGGATTCGGGGGGTATGCCGCGAGGGCGCACCAATTGGGTATTCGTTCATTTGAAGACCCGCCTTATCCGCACGGGTGGTTGAAGAAACGAAGAGCTGGACTACCCAAAACTCGGGAAGATACGAGTGAAAAGGCCGGAAAGTAAATCTGTGAGTGATTCGATCGCTGATATGGAAGGTGCTTTTGCGTCAGATAGGTATCCAGTGCTTTCGCTCGCCTTTAATTAAATTGTGGGTTTGGTAAAGGCAGTGATTATTTGGCTGGTGTTGATGGGAGATAATATGGGTTTCTATGACGCAATCATTGCTGAAGGAAATTTCAAGCGCTGGTTCCGAGGGTTGTTAATTTGGATTGGGATTGTCCTGGCCCTGCTTGGATTGACGTTTGATACTTATATTTTGGCCTTGATCGGACTGGTGATTGGGGCCATGGGTATGTATGCAGCGAAGGCTGCTATGGTTAATGTCAAGCCCTTCAGGGAAAAAGGGAAGTGCTGAGTTTTAGGGTTATTGAATTGGGGGGGTGTCGCGTATTCTTTTGGCCGGGCCGCTAAAAAGATGTCAGACTATATTTTCAAAATCTGAAAATTTAGTCTGAAACCTTGTATCAGTGCTCGTATAAATAAACAGTCAGGAGGCTTCTCTACTTCCAATCCTTACGGTTCATCAGATTTGCCACGTGTTACTGGAGGAAGTAAGTAATGAAACCTTTTTTGTATGAGCTTCCAATTTTGCCGGATGGCTTTCAGTTTCCCGCGGATTACTTAAGTGTAGTTATGGCGGATGAGGATTTGGATATAAAGCCGTGGAGGTTTTTATCGAAAGACGTGGCAAATTAAAAAAGGTGTCAGACTACATTTAGAATTAAGAAACTCCATGCCCCGCCGTTATTAATCAGAGGAACCACAGCCAAGTTCCTGACCGATTGGGCTGCAAAGATCCTGAACAGGCCACGCTTGGTCTGCCATAAAGCAGCCCTAGCGAAGCAGCGACGGCCAACGCACATCATGGAGCAATACATGCGGAAGAAACTCCCCATACTGCGGGTCATCCGCCAGACCTTGGATTATCTAGGCGACCATGGCGGACGGCTGATCGGCGCATCGCCGCTATTGATCCTGATTCTGCTAGGTGGCGTGGTCTTGGGCATGTATCTGAACGACATGGCATATGTCGAGCAGAGCAAACTGCTGGAGCTGGCCGGATGGATGGTGAGTACCGCCGCCCCAGTCCTGGCGGCGGTGGCTTGGCATCGGTGCATCCTTCTAAACGAAACTCCTGCGCCTCGCCCCGTGGCAGGCAAGCCCGAACGCATGTATTTCATCGTACTGTTGGTGAGTGCCGCGTTAGCGTTCGTGGTTGCGCTTCTGGTCTACATCGTGATGCTGTTTTCCGAGGGGCCAGCCGGCCCGCATTGGCTTGGCATGGTGTTGGTGCTGTTGTTGATATTGTCGCCATGCTTTTTCCTGGGATATTTCTTTCTGGCGTTGCCGCACGCGGCCTTGACCGGCAGATTGGACCTGCCGCGGATTGCGGGGCTGGTGAAGGGCAACCGGTTACGCCTGCTGGCGGTGGCCATGTTGCCAGTGCCGCTATTGCTCTTGCTAGAGGCTGTCCGGATCTTTCTGCTACAGATGCCGCGGGCGCCGGGCGTCGCGTTTTATCTGTACTCCGCCATTTCCACATTCGCTTTTACTTTGGTTTCCGTGACTTCGATGTCCATCAGCTATCGGGCGCTGGCTTTGACGCCTTTGGAAGAACGCGCGAATTCCTCGCTCGCAGCGTGTGGTGCGGATTGATTTTCAGGTGATTCGCCATGGATAGCGCGATGACCGATTGCCCATGGGAGAAGATTTATGGATTTTTCTCTCTAAACGAGTACGAGAGATTTCTGAAGTGGATTGTGGTACAGGTAGACGCAGGTTTGGCAGTCGAGGTTGTCGTGCAAAGCCGGTAGCCGATTTTCGGTCTGGAAGAACGGTGGTTTCAGTGCGTTGCCTCGCGTGAACTGTGGCGATTGGTCGCTCCTGATGCTCCCTTTAGAGGTTGCTGGGAGGCATGTATACACCTCGGCAGGTAGCACCAACCAAGGCGGCGGCCTGGAGTTGAATGACCTTCTTGCGTTGCCTGAAGGGGCAGCAAGGTAGTCGGAGTGGCGCGACTGTCTTGTCAATGTCCGTTAGTCGGCATGATTTTGTATGCATGAAAATTAGTAAAACAGTGTTTATTTTTGGCGCCATTCGACCAAAAATAAAAAAACAAGAGCGCCATTAAGAATGGTCGTACCTAGCCGTTAGAAATAAGTAGATGGGGCGCAGCGTCTGGCTTCCATCTGGAACGGTAGGACGCAAAGATCCTGTCTCAATGCAGCGCTGCGGGGCGATGCATTGGGGAAACGCTGGATAGGTGAACCAATAAACAGCCATCTATCGGGCGGCCCAGCCAGGATCCTCTCCACGCAATGCGTTCATGTCCAAGGCTCTGGACGGGCGCGGCGCGGCTTGCGGCTGGCATAGCGGTATCGGACTGAAAAATCTTCGAATAAATAATATCCCGGCTGAGATAGCTACGATTCGTCGGCTGTCGGCAAGGTCAAGGAAGAATTCGAATAAAGAATGGACCTCACAAAAAACAAGTGAGGCTGGCGGCCCGCGGGGGCTGCTTTGGTACTTGGTGCCATACGGGTTTGCTTTTGAAGTTCTGGAGGATCATGAAGTTCGTCAAAAAAATACCTTACGCGTTGAAGCGCGCCGTTTTTCGCGCGTCTCCGGCTCTTGCCAGAATCCTAGGCCTTGATTTCCGCTTGCGGGTGCCCAGCCGGATGTTCATGGAGCAAGAGGTCTTCAAGTATGTCAATCAGCAGTTCCGGCGCGCAACGACCGCTCCGGCGGCGAGGTGCTTGTTCATCGGCCTGGACAAGCACAATTGGCATTACGACCGGTTGCTGGACCTCGACTTTTATTCAATAGATTTGAATCCGCGCAATGCGGCCTACGGCCCGCCCGGCAGACACGTGGTAGGTTCGGCGACCGAATTGTCTTCGCACTATCCGCCGAACAGCTTCGATGTGGTTTTTGCGAATGGGCTGATCGGTTTCGGCCTGGATACCGAGGAAGCGTTCAATCAGTTGATGTTCGAATGCCATCACGTCTTGGCCAGCGACGGGATGCTGGTGCTTGGCTACAACGACAAACCCGACCGCCTGAGCTTCAAGGTTGAACAGGCCGCGGGTTTTGAGGTTTTCAAGACTTTTGAGCCTGGCATAACCGGAATGACTGGCGCGCGTCACATCGTGGAGGACGGGTTCCGGCATTGTTATGTGTTTCTGCGGCCGCGGCGCTTGGGTCATGCGGCGGGCCAGATGGATCTGGTTGCTGCGGCCTGACCTGGCCGCGCCCGCTACATTTCTCTCCTTCCTGGCCGTTAATCGTAGGTCCATGGGGCGTTTCGCGCTTGCGCGGAGCGCCCACATTATTGGAACCGAAACAGGCTTTTCTCATGATCATCGGTATCGACCTGGGTACGACAAATAGTTTGGCGGCGCTGTGGCAGGACGGCCGGGCGCGCCTGGTACCCAATCCGTTGGGGAGCTTTCTGACACCCTCTTGCGTAAGTCTGGATGAAGATGGCCGCGTATTGGTGGGGCAGGCCGCCCAAGAGCGCCTTCAAACGCATCCCGAGCGCACCGCCGCGTTGTTCAAGCGGCACATGGGCAGCGACAAGCTGTTCCAGTTGGGCGACCAGGAGTTCCGCGCCGAAGAACTATCGTCGCTGGTGCTGCGCGCGCTGAAGGCAGACGCCGAAGCCGTGCTGGGCCACCCGGTTACCGAGGCCGTGATCAGCGTACCGGCCTACTTTTCCGACTCGCAGCGCAAGGCAACGCGCAACGCGGGGAAGTTGGCGGGCCTGACCGTCGAACGTCTGGTCAACGAACCCACCGCGGCCGCCCTGGCCTATGGCCTGCACCAGAGCGAGGACGAGACCCAGTTCCTGGTTTTTGACCTTGGTGGCGGCACGTTCGATGTGTCGGTGCTGGAACTGTTCGAAGGCGTGATGGAGGTGTGCGCCACGGCTGGCGACAACTTCCTTGGCGGCGAGGATTTCGTCAATGAGATCGTTCAGAAGTTCTTCGATACCCATGCGCGGGCCGCGGCCGCGCGCGAGGACCGGCGCTTCATGCAACGGTTGCTGGCGCAGGCTGAAAGCGCCAAGCGCCAGTTGTCGACCCAACCTGCCGCCCGCATTGCGTTGGACTGGCGCGGCGAAGAATATGCGCTCGAATTGAGCCAGGAACTGCTTGGGCAGTTGTGCGCGCCGCTGCTGACGCGTTTGCGCATGCCGGTTGAGCGCTCATTGCGCGATGCCAACATCAAGAGCCAGGACATTGCCACCGTGGTGCTGGCGGGCGGCGCCACGCGCATGCCGCTGGTGCGCCAGCTGGTCACGCGCATGTTCGGCCGCTTTCCGAATACCGAGATGGATCCCGATCAAGTGGTGGCGGCAGGCGCTGCGGTGATGGCGGGACTGAAGATGAAGGACCAGGCGCTGGAAGAGGTCGTGATGACCGACGTATGCCCCTACACGCTGGGCATCAGTACTACGCGCACCACTTCGTCCGGACAGCGTTTGCCGGGCCAGTTTGCGCCCATCATCGAACGCAACGCCATCGTGCCGGTCAGCCGCCAGGAGACATACATGCCGATGGAAGACGGTCAGGGCGAGGTCGAGCTGCACATCTACCAGGGGGAGTCCCGCCTTGTCCGCGACAACATCCTGCTAGGCACTCTGAACATGTCGTTGCCGCGCTTGTCGCGTCTGGAAAGCGCCATCAACGTGCGTTTTACCTATGACGTGAATGGCTTGCTGGAGGTCGAGGCTGCGCTGGCGCGAGGCGGCGCGGCACAACGTCTGGTGATCCAGGGCGGCGGCGCGCAGATGAGCGACGCCGATATCCAGCGCCGCTTGGGCGAACTGGCCGAGTTGAAGATCCATCCTCGGGAACTGGCGGTCAACCGCGCCTTGGTGGCGCGGGCCGAGCGCGTCTACCAGGTGCTGCGTGGCGATGACCGCGAACTGCTCGCCCACGAAATAGTGCTGTTTGAACAGGCGCTGGAAACCCAGGAGGAGCGGCTTGCCGTGCGTGCCGCAGAGCGGCTGCGTCGCGTGGTCGACGTGCTTGAACGGGCCGCCGTGTTTGCTCCAGGCTTTGATCCCACGCAACAGGACTAGTACCGTGGCAGCAGCGAGCTTTACCAGATTAGGCATCGAGCCCACCAGCGACCAGAAGGTCATCCGCCGCGCCTATGCGGCGGCGCTCAAGCGGATCGACCAGGCCGCTGACCCGGAAGGCTTCGCCATCCTGCGCGGCGCATACGAGCATGCGCGATCCTGGGCCGACATACAGATCGAGGAAGGGGAATCCGCCGCTTGCAGTGCGTTGCCTTTGTCCGACGCGCCGCAAGCGGGTCCTGACGCAGCGCCGGGGGACACGCCCGAGTTCGCGCCCGAGTCCGGGATGGAAGCGGTCCCGAGGCAAGCACCGCCAGCGCATGCGCAGGAGCCAGGGCCAGCGGTTCAAGCAGAATGGTTTCCGCCATCCCGAGAGGAACTGGAAGCAGGTATCGAGCACTGGACCCGCCGTCTGATGCAGGCGCCCGATGATGAGGTTGCGCAGATGCTCGCTAGCGCCCTGGCTGACCGCCGGCTAGACCATCTGGAGGCCAGGGACGCTCTGGCCTGGAGCCTGGCCCGGGCGATGCGCCTGCAGCCGGACGGCCGCCTGGCGCTCTTCAATGGCGCGCGCCGGGCGTTCGACTGGAACGGCCTGAGCGCGCCATTTCCGCATGACCAGGACCTATCCGATTGGGTCGACATGCTGTTGGACCAGATGGAGCAGTACAGCCAGCTGCCGCCGCCCTTGCGTGTGCGCCTGGATGCAGTCCTGAGGTTGGCGCACAGGTGGGCTGAACCCAATCTTGTACAGGCGTACTGGCATGGAAGGGATTTCGCACAGTTGTTGAGCATTGCGCCTCATCTGTCGGTGCTGGACCTGGGATGGGCGCGCATCGAGGCATGGCGCGCGGCTTCCGCGCGCTTTGACGGCGGCCGGAACGCGTTGCGGTGGTTGGCGGCCAACAAGCTGAAGATGGTGCTTGCGGCGATTTGCGTCATGGGATTGGTTTTGATGTACCGGGACGCGCGCGACGGCACCACCTACGAGAAGCCAGGGCCGACCCGGGAGCAATTGGCAAATGGCCTGGTGACCGTGCATGCGCAACGCGCGGCGCCCGAAGTTCAGCCGTGCCAGGTGCGATCTCCGCTTTCGCCACCGCTGGGATGTCCCGCGGCGCAGACGGGTCAGGCCTCGCCTGAGCCATGGCCGATGGCCATGCCCAAGGCGCTGTTCATTACCGGAGCTCCCGCGCTCTCCTATCCGCCGCAGGCCAAGTCGGCTGGGGCCAAGGGCACAGTCTGGGTACGTGTGATGCTGGATGTTCAGGGGAAGGTGCTGCGTAGCGCGCTGATTTTCCCCTCAGGGAACAGCACCTTGGATCAGGCCGCCGTCGTAGCCTCGAGCGGGGTGCGAATGATGCCCGCAATCCAGGATGGCAACGCCGTACCGAGCCAGGCGGTGCTTGTGTTCAGCTATGAGATCGCCGCTCCCTGAATCCGGTACTGACGTGCAGTTCAGATTGCGATGAAAAAAGGAGATTGACAGTATGGGTCTCATCGACCCTGGGACGGCCAATTCACGACCCGCGACGCCAAGTCAGTACGCAACACGTGAATGCCGGACGCCAGGAATCATGGAGGCCTTGAGCCTTGTCTTGCAGGTCCGGACCTGCGATCTGATGCCGCTACAAGAATAGGTAAATACGAGTCCAGAAAAACTCAGGATAGAAGAAAAAGCCCCAACCTAGAATTCAAAAAAATGAGGCTGATGGCCTGCTGGAAGGCCACTCGGATATTGGCGTTATTCGGGGTTTTGGGGATCATGAAGTTCATCAGAAAAATATCATATGCCCTGAAGCGGGCGGCTTTCCGGGCTTCTCCGGCTCTTGCCAAGACGCTAGGCGTCGATTTCCGGCTGAGGGTGCCTAGCCGGATGTTCATGGAGCAAGAAGTCTTCGACTACGTCAATGAACATTTCCGGCGCGGCGCGGCGGCGCCGGCGGCCAGATGCCTTTTCATCGGTCTGGACAAGCACAACTGGCACTATGACCGGTTGCTGGATCTGGACTTCTATTCGATAGACCTGAATCCGCGCAACGCCGCCTACGGCCCGCCCAACAGGCACGTGGTGGGTTCGGCGACTGAACTGTCTTCGTACTATCCGCCGCATGGCTTTGATGTGGTGTTCGCTAACGGACTGATCGGCTTCGGCCTGGATACGGAAGACGCATTCAATCAGTTGATGTTTGAATGCCATCACGTGCTGGCCGACGATGGGATGTTGGTGCTCGGCTATAACGACAAGCCCGATCGCCTGAGCTTCAAGGTCGAGCAGGCCAAGGGCTTTCAGGTCTTCAAGACATTCGAGCCCGGCATAACGGGGATGACGGGCGCGCGCCACGTCGTGGCGGACGGGTTCCAGCATTGTTATGTGTTCTTGAGACCGCGGCGCCTTGGACTGGCGCAGCAGGGGCTGGCCTGGTAGGGGCATCGGAAAGCGCGGGGCTGCGTCAGGCCGGCCCGCCATTTCAAAAACGTAATCCCGCTATCCGCTTTCTGTCCGCATCGCTTTCCTAGAATTTGATCGTGCAGTCCCCTCCACGATACATAGGAAACAAACATGCAGATTATCCGCAAAGCCGCATTGATCCTGGCGCTGTCGGCCGCCGCTACCGGCACGGCGCTGGCGCAGTCCGCGCCGCCGCCCGCTGGGTTGGCCAATCCTTATGGGCCCTCGTTGACGCGCGCCGAAGTGCTGGCCGACCTGGCGCTTTGGAAGCGCGCGGGCGTGGACCGGTTCTGGCGCGGCGAAGAGACGCCGGATATTTACAGCCCGCAGTACAAGGCCGCATTTACGGAGTATTTCCGCCTGCGTTCGGGGCCGGAGTACCAGGCTGAAGTACAACGCCAGAACGCGTCGGGGCGATAGCCGCCGGCGCGGCAGGCGAGCCCGGCGTGGCTGAATCCTCCGTGATCAATCCCCCCGAGTCCAGCCCCAGGTTGCAGCTTGCCGACCTGGAGCTGGACTTATTGCGCTGCCGCGCCTACCGTGGCCGGCAGTTCCTGCAGCTCACGCCCAAGGAATTCGGTTTGCTGGCTTTTCTGATGCAGCGGCCCGGGGTCGTGTGCGTGGAATGGGAGCTGGCCGAGCAGGTCTGGAAAATGAAGCTGCATATCCAAGACAAACGCAATTTCAAGTCGCATGCGGTTGCGGTCGCGATGCGCAGGTTGCGCAGGAAGGTCGACGCAGGGCCGGGGCCCAAGCTGCTGCACACGATGCGGGGCGGCAGCTACATGCTGGCGGCGCGGCCCTTGTGATCAGCGCACGCATGCGAGCCCGGCAACCGCGCGGCATCAGAAAAAGCGCGCGCCGGAAGGGCGCGCGGCGATCATCTGGCCTTCCCTTCGCGGAGGGGGCGCAATCAAGGGATTCCCTGCATACAGCGTCTTATGAAACCTTGCGTTAGAACCGGTGGCGGATGCCCATGTTCACTTCAGTCGCCTTGACGTTGTCCTGGAACGCCCAGTTGGTGGTGTAGGACGCCACGGCATAGAGATCGGTCCGTTTGGACAGGTTGTAGTTGTAGCCGAGGCTATAGGTGTTGCTGGCGGCGTCACCGCCCGTGAGCTGCTTGCTGTTGGCGTCGGCGCGCTGCCATGACGCGAATGCGCCGCCGGATCTGCCGACGGGAACGGCCAGCGCCAGCATGTAGGCATTCGAGCGGAAGCCTTTGACGAAGGCGTAGGAAGGTGTGCCGGTAAAGCCGCCGATGCTGCCGCCATTGGGGAAACCTTTGCCTGCGAACCAGCCATCGCTCATGCGGTTGTAGGCCAGGGCCACCTTGACGACTTCGAAGTCGTAGGAGCCGCCGACGATGTAGGAGCGCGGCGTGGCGTCGGTCTGGCTTGGGCTCAGCTTGTTCGAGGCATTGAGCTGGTCGTAGGTGGCAAAACCCATGATCGGGCCGTTGTCATAGCGCAGGCCGGCCGAGATGGCGCGGGTGTTGTCGGCCGTGGCGAAACCGGTCTGGGCGAGGCGGCGGTCGTCGGCGTTGAAGGCGTAGCCGATGGCGCCCGTGAAGCCGCCCATCGACGGGGTTTCATAGACGACCAGGTTGTCGTAGCGCACGAAGTTGGCCGAGCTGAAGCCCAGGCCTGCGCCGGTGTTCAACTGATTGAAGCCGCCGCCGAACGACGAGCCGAACATGCCGGTGAAGTAGCGCGAGGCAATGTTGTATTGGCGACCCAGGCGTACCCCGCCCCAGTCGGCGCTGCCCAGGGCCACAGTGGCTTCGCGGCCGAACAGGCGGCCGCTTTGCAGCGAGTTGCCGTTGCGGCTGTCGTAGCCGGACTCCAGCTGGAAGAGCACGTACAGGCCGTCGCCCAGGTCTTCCTTGCCGCGCAGGCCCCAGCGCGAACCGGCGGTGGTGCCGGTGGTGGATCCGATACGGCTGCTGTCGACGCGGGTGCGGTTGCCGGTGGCGGGATCGGTGTAGGCGCCATCGACGTTGGCATAGCCGATGCCGGTGTCGATAAGGCCATAGAGCGTGACGGAAGAGGGCTGCGCATAGGCGGCGCCGGACAGTGCCGTGGCGACCGCCGCGGCATATAGCTTTTTCATGGGGGACTCCGTGAGCGGGGAAGATCGATATGCGTCTACCGACCGGAAGCCACGGGAACCATGTCTTCTGGCGGATTGGCGGGGCCAGTGTGCAGGCCGTCGCCCGACAATCCGCGGTCATTGGAATTACAAATCCGATCGTCCCGCCGTCACGGTTCTGTCATGTCCGCATGGGTCGGGCGTCCCGTGCGCCATGCTCGCCTGCCTTATCCCTCCAATCCCCCCAGATCCGGCGGCCGGTTCTCGATGATGGCCTCCATGCTGAAGAACCCCGTCACCGTGGAAAGCTCGAAATCCGTGATCAGCTTCTGGTAGAAGCGGTCGTACCCGGCCATGCCGCGGCAGACCACCTTGATCAGGTAGTCCCAGTCTCCGCCGATGCGATAGAACTCTGTCACTTCGGGCAGGCGTTCCACGTGCTGGCGAAATCCGTCGGCCCAGGCCTTGGCGTGGTGGCTGGTGCGGATCATTACGAATACCGTCAGGTCCAGCCCCAGTTCGACCAGATTGACCTCGGCGCGGGTGCCGCGAATGATGCCGCAGGCGTTCAGGCGCTGCAGCCTGCGCCAGCAGGCGTTTTGCGACAGCCCGACGCGATCGGCCAGCTCGCGCTGCGACAGCGCGCCATCCTTTTGCAGGCAGGAGATGATATTCAGATCAAATTTATCTACTTTTTCCATTTAAAAGATCAAATGACCCAATTTATGAGGTTTTAGGCAAAATTTAGGTGAGGTTTCAAATTTCTTTCCATCGTATGATATTTCGGTGTGCCCAGGAACATCCCCGACATGAATACGCCTACCAAAACGACCCCCGCCAAGATCACGCCGTTGCAGCAATTCCTAGAAAGCCTGAAGACGGCCGACGTCGCCGCGGCGCTGGCCGAAGGGCTGATCGGCAAGGATGCGGTGGTAGATGGCCCCTATGGCGTCAAGCCGCTGGTGTACGCCGATTACGTGGCGTCCGGCCGGGCGTTGATGCAGGTCGAGCGTTTCATTCTTGAGCAGGTGCTGCCGTACTACGCCAACTCGCATACCGAGGCTTCCTACTGCGGCGGCTTCATTACCCGGTTGCGCCGCGAGGCACGCGCGGCGATTGCGCGGTGCTGCGGCGCGAGCGATGAGCACGCCGTGATTTTTGCGGGGTCGGGCGCGACGGCTGGCATCAACCGGCTGGTGCACCTGTTCGGCGTGCGCGAGGCCATCGCCGCGGGCCGCCAGGTGCGCGTCATCATCGGCCCCTACGAACACCATTCCAATATCCTGCCGTGGCGCGAATGCGGCGCGGAAATCGTCGAGCTGGCGGAAAGCCCGGCAGGCGGCCCCGATCTGGCGCAGCTGGACGCGGCGCTGCAAGCCGGGGAGGGCGCGCTGGTCATCTGCGCGCTGTCGGCGGCTTCGAACGTGACGGGCATCGTGGCGGACGTGGCGGAAGTGACCCGGCGCGTCAAGGCCGCGGGCGCGAAGATGCTGTGGGACTACGCAGGCGGCGCGCCTTATCTGACGATCCGGATGACGCCTGCTGCCGACGCGGCGATCGACGCGATTGTTTTTTCGCCGCACAAGTTCATCGGCGGTCCGGGCGCGTCGGGCGTGCTGATCGTGCGCCGCGACGCGGTGCTGGACACCAAGCCCACCTGGCCCGGCGGCGGCGCGGTGCGCTTCGTTTCGCCCGCGGGCCACGACTACAGCGGCAGCCTGGAAGCGCGCGAGGAAGCGGGCACGCCCAACGTGGTGGGCGATATCCGCGCGGCGCTGGTGCTGCTGGTGAAGGAAGCCCTGGGCGCCGAGTTCATGCGCCAGCGCAATCAACACTTCGTAGAGCGCGCGCTGGCCAGGTGGCAGGGCGCCGAGCAGCTGGAGCTGCTGGGTTCGCTGACGGCGGCACGCCTGCCGATCTTCTCGTTCCGGGTGCGCAACGGCCGCGGCGGTTTCGTGCACCAGCAACTGGTGACGCGCATGCTGAGCGACCGCTTCGGCATCCAGGCGCGCGGCGGCTGCGCCTGCGCGGGACCCTATGTGCATCGCCTGCTGGATATCGGCGCGGATGAGTCGCAGCAGATGCGCCAGGCCATCCTGGATGGCCGGGAAATGGAAAAGCCAGGCTTCATCCGCCTGAACTTCAGCGTGCTGCTGCCGGACGAGAAGGCCGATTTCATCCTGGATTCGGTGCTGGCGCTGGCCGCGGACGCGACCGAGTTCGAGCATCGCTACGGTTTCGATCCGAGCCGTGCGATTTTCTTCCCGCACAGCGCCGAAAAGCAGGCCGCCTGAGCCATGCGCCCGCCGCCTGGCGGGCCGCTCAGTCTTTCATGTGCAGGCCGCAGGTTCTGATCCATGCGGCCTTTTTGTCGGCCAATTCCTCGGACGCGTCGCTTAGCGCGCGCGCCATCTTTGCCGGGAACTCCACGCCTTTGCGGCGGCAGGCCTCGAAGTCGTCGACCAGGGCGTACCTGGCATCCAGCAGGTCCAGGCGGCCCTGGCACAGCTCGCGATTCAATTGCAGATCGTTGGATGCTTCGCGCGTGCGCTGCACGTCCTGCGCGCGGTCGATGCGCGCCTGCTCCGCCTGGACCTGCGCAACGCATTCTTGCGCGACGGCGGGGGCGCTGGCGGCGCAGAGGAGCAGGATGGCGAGGGAGCGGCGGTCAAGAACGGCCATGCGGGGATACCTTGGGAATGCGACTGAATGGGCAGCATCATAACTGGGGGGAGCATCGGCCCGCCGGAGCGGCAGCTCCGTGCGAATCCGTTGTCGCCAGATGCTTCCAGATCGCCTCGGCCACTGTCTGCGGCGCGATGGTGGCCATGTCGCCTTTTACTGTGGCCTCTACCGGGTACAACCAGGGTACGTACCGCAATGCGGGAGTGGCGCCGAACAGCCCTATCGTCGGGATTCCGTGGGCCGCTGCAATGTGCATGCCCATGCTGTCGTTGGAGACAAACACCGAACAGCTCGCGATCAGTGCCTGGCTATCGCATATGTCCTTGGCCTGTTGCGTCGCATCCAACAAAGTTATGGATTCGGGTAGCAAGCTGCGAATTTCTTGTGCAATGTCCTGGACATCGCTGCCGCCCACCAATACAAAACGCAGTCCGCCATCCCGCGCATGCAAGGTGCGCGCCACTTGCGCAAAAGCCCTGCCGCTATAGCGTTTACAGGGTATCGAACCATTCAAGCCGAATCCAATCGTGCGGGATTGCGCATGGCAGAACTGCATGGCCTTGCTGCTCGCCGAATCCGTACAGAACAGCGAGGGATAGCGCGGTTCAAACTGATAGCCCGCCTTCGCATACAGCAACGGCAGCCATGTATAGATGTCAGGGTGCGGGGTCCCTTTGCGGCGTACCCAGATGCGATGCGTGAGCAGCGCTGCAAGATGCGGCTGGTGCATGCGTACGAAACCGATACGTTGCGGAATTCCCGCCAGGCGGGCCGCCAACGCAATGTGAGTACGGAAGGTAAAGAGAAACAGACTGTCGTAGGCGCGGTCCGCCAGTATCTGTTTCACCCGCGTGATGCGCTCCCAACCTCGCAAACGGTTCTCCGAACGCAGAGAGATGACTTCCTTCACGTACGGCTGAGCGCGGAACAGTTCCTGTGCTGACTCATTTTGAGTCATCAGCAATGAAACGGTCCCTCCGGCTTGTTCGGCCAGCGCTCGGACAAAAACCATGCTGAGCACTCCGTCGCCGATGCCGCCGGAAATATAAATCGCACAATTTCGCGCTGTACTACGGGAGACGGAAGAGGCGGCAGGCATGGCATCCAATAAAAATACGCTCACTGCATTTTCAAAAAAGATATCGAACTTCGAATCTATTAGTCTGGTGGAGGTATGTTTATTGGTCGCGTAGTGTTTTGTATTAAATGTTCGAAAAAGTTATGCGCGATGGCGCCTGGACGAAGTGATGGTACATGGGTTGCGGTGAGTGTGGGAAGCGCCCCATGCCGCCTGCGTCCGACGCCAAGGCTACTGGTCGGATACCCAGTTTACGGTTATCTAAAACTCGCCTACTGTGCTTTACATATCAACGACTTACAAGCGCTGCACGGCGCCATCGAATTACACGGTCGGAGATAGAAATTTCTGTTTTATCAACAAGTTACGTTGGAGATGAAAGAGAATGACCGATACCCTCATCAAGGTCGACCTGGCCCAATCCCCCTACGAGAACGCGCAGATCCACAATCGCTGGCATCCGGATATTCCGATGGCCGTGTGGGTCAAGCCCGGGGATGACTTCGTGCTGGAAACCTATGACTGGACCGGCGGCGCGATCAAGAACGATGACAGCGCCGACGACGTCCGCGACGTGGACCTGTCCACGGTGCACTTTCTTTCGGGGCCGGTGGGCGTGGAAGGGGCCGAGCCCGGCGACCTCTTGGTGGTGGACCTGCTGGACATCGGCGCCAAGCCGGACAGCCTGTGGGGGTTCAATGGCTTCTTCAGCCGCAACAACGGCGGCGGCTTCCTGACCGAGCATTTTCCGCATGCGCAGAAATCCATCTGGGATTTCCATGGCATGTTCACCTCGTCGCGCCATATTCCCGGCGTCAACTTCGCCGGGCTGATCCATCCCGGGCTGATCGGCTGCCTGCCGGACAAGAAGCTGCTGGACACCTGGAACCGGCGCGAACAGGCGCTGATCGACACCAATCCCAACCGCGTGCCGCCGCTGGCCAATCCGCCCGCGCCGAAGACGGCGCACATGGGTGCCATGCAGGGCGCGGCGCGCGACAAGGCGGCGGGCGAAGGGGCGCGCACGGTGCCGCCGCGCGAGCATGGCGGCAACTGCGACATCAAGGACCTGTCGCGCGGCGCGCGGGTGTTCTTCCCGGTCTACGTGAAGGGCGGCGGCCTGTCGGTGGGCGACCTGCATTTCTCTCAGGGCGACGGCGAGATCACGTTCTGCGGCGCCATTGAAATGGCGGGTTGGGTGCACATGCGCGTGTCGCTGATCAAGGGCGGCATGGAGAAGTACGCGATCAAGAACCCGATCTTCAAGCCCAGCCCGATCACGCCGGCCTACAAGGACTTCCTGATCTTCGAAGGCATTTCGGTGGACGAGTCCGGCAAGCAGCACTACCTGGACGTCAACGTCGCGTACCGGCAAGCCTGCCTTAACGCCATCGAGTACCTGAAGAAGTTCGGCTATTCGGGCGCCCAGGCGTATTCGCTGCTGGGCTGCGCGCCGGTGCAGGGGCATATCAGCGGGGTGGTGGACATCCCCAACTCCTGCGCCACGTTGTGGCTGCCGACGGAGATCTTCGACTTCGACATCCAGCCGTCGGCGTCCGGCCCCGTCAAGCACATCCAGGGCGGCGTGGACATGCCGCTGTCGCGCGACCGCTAGGAGCCATCCCATGCCCATGTATGACTATGCCTGCGGCGATTGCGGCGAGTTTGCGGCGCTGGTGCCCCTGGCCAGGTGGCGCGATCCCGCCGCCTGCCCGCAATGCGGCGCGATGTGCGGCCGCATCCTGGGGGGAGCGCCGGCGATCTCGGCGCTGTCGTCCGCCGTGAACCGGGCGCGCGCGGTCAACGAGCGCAGCGCCCACGAACCGCGCAGCTCGCGCTCCGGCCATGGCATGAACTGCGGATGCTGTTCCGGCGGCAAGGCGGCCGGCAAGACGCGCACCACGCCGGATGGGGCGAAATCGTTCGCGGGCGCAAGGCCCTGGATGATCAGCCACTGAGGACGCGCCGCCGGCGTGCAAAGGCCCCGCTTGCGCGGGGCCTTGTTTTTGCGGAGCGGGAGCAGCGGGCTCAGGCTTGCAGCGGCGCCACCGCGGCGCCCTGGATCTTGTGGCGGGCCAGGGCTTCGGCGACGAAGCCCGATTTCTTCATGGCCTCGACGAAGGCGGCCAGGTAGGCGCTGGCCTTGTCGCCGCGGCTCTTGGGCACGCCCATGGCCTGCCGGATCAGCATGAAGTGGCCGTCCAGCAGGCGCAGGCCGCCCAGGCGCTGCGCGTCGGCTTCAAGCTGCTGCTTCACGCCTGCGGCGACTTCCATGTTTTCCTGCATGAAGGTGTCGACGACGGCGGGCGAGGTGGGCGCGCGGAAGATCTCCGCCTGCTTGAGTTCCCGCGTAAGGTACAGGTCGTAGGCGCTGCCCTTGCCGACCACCACGCGCTGGCCTTTGCGGTCCACCTCGTCCATGCTCGCGATGGGCGAGTCCTGGCGCACCAGGTAGGCGCCTTCGATCACCACGTAGGGCGCGGTGAAGGCGATTTGCGCGCCGCGCAGCGGATCGATGGCGAAGAAGCCCACGTCGGCCTCTTCGGCAGCCACGGCGTTGACGGATTCACCGGCCGACTTGAACACCACCAGCTCTAGCTGGACGTCCAGGCGCCGCGCCAGTTCCGTGGCCAGGTCGACCGAGACGCCGCCGGCCTGGCCGGTGACGGGGTCGGCGTGCGCCAGGATGGGATTGCCCAGGTTGATGGACGCGCGCAGCGCGCCGGTGGGGGCGAAGGCGGAAAGCAGCTCGTGGTCGGTCTTCATGGTTTCCTTGGGCGGAGAGGGCCCCGCGCGTGGGCGCGGATGTTGCGGCAAGCATAGCCGCAAGCGCGCGCGTTGCGCGATGCCTTATTGCGCTCGGCGCAGCACGTAGTGGGGGGCCAGCGGGCCGGTCGGGCGGGTGCCGTCGCGGTACAGCATGGTCACCTGGTTTTCGCCGACGAAGTAGCGCTGGCTGTCGCCGGACGCATCCAGACGGATGGTGCTGCCGTCGGACTCCCAGCTGAATGAACCCGTGACGACCTCGGGTTGCGGCTGGCGGTCCAAATACTGGGTCTGTCTTTGGTAGCGGCCGTCCTGTTCGAGCGTCAGGCGGGTACGGATGCCCGGGCAGTCGGCGCAGGGCAGGGTGCCCTCGTAGCTGCCGGCCCAGTCCAGCGAATCGCGGGCGGTGTGGCTGTCGACGGGGGCGGAACCGCCGGCGCCGGGCCGGGTGGGCGCGCAGCCGGCGAGCAGGGCTAGCGTCAGGGCGCAGGTCAGGGTGGTTTTCATCATGGCGAGCTCCTGTTTGGCAAACCGGTCACGATACGGACAGTAACGGGGCTGTGCTGAAACGGGATGTAAAGCGCAAGGGCCGGTCGCGGCCGCGCATGCGCTACGCTACCTTACTTTCCGGGCGCATCCGCCCGGGCCTCCCTCTTGAACAGGACGATTCCGATGAAAGGCGAACACCGTTACAACGTCACCGTCGACTGGACCGGCAACACCGGCTCGGGCACGTCCAGCTACGCGGCCTATTCCCGCGACCACCTGATCCGAGCGGCGGGCAAGCCCGATGTGCCGGGATCGTCCGACCCGGCCTTTCGCGGCGATCCCGCGCGCTGGAATCCCGAGGACATGCTGGTGGCGTCGCTGTCCGCGTGCCACAAGCTCTGGTATCTGCACTTCTGCGCGGTCGAAGGGGTGACGGTGGAGGCCTACCGCGACGAGGCCGAAGGCGTCATGGTCGAGGATCGCGAGCGCGGCGGCGCCTTCAGCGCCGTCACCCTGCGTCCCGAAGTGACCATCCGCGCTGGCGACGACGCGGCGCTGGCGGCCGAACTGCACGAGCGCGCGCATCATTTCTGCTTCATCGCCAATTCGGTCAACTTCCCGGTGCGTTGCGAACCGCGCATCGTGCACGCTGCCTGAGGACTATCGTCATGCTGACCATTTGGGGACGCCGCAGTTCGTTCAATGTGCAGAAGGTGTTGTGGCTGGCGGGAGAGCTGGGCCTGGAGTACGAGCATGTGCTGGCCGGCGGCCAGCACGGGCTGCTGGACACGGCCGAGTTCCGCGCCATGAATCCGCACGGCAAGGTGCCGCTGCTGCGCGATGGCGCGACCACGGTCTGGGAGTCCCATGCCATCCTGCGCTATCTGGCCGCGCGCGACGGCGCCGGCCGCTTCTGGGCGGACGACCCCGCGCAGCGGGCCGGCGCCGACGGCTGGATGGACTGGGCCCAGACCGCCTTGCAGCCTGCCTTTCTGACCGGCGTGTTCTGGGGCTATTACCGCACCCCCGAGGCGCAGCGCGACACGGCGGCCATCGAGCGCGCCATCGCCGCCACGCATGCCTGCCTGCGGCAACTGGACCGCGCGCTGGCGGACCGCCCGTATCTGGGCGGCGAAACCCTGGGCCTGGCCGACATTCCCGCCGGCACCACGCTCTACCGCTACTTCGAAGTGGACATTCCGCATCCGTCCATGCCCCATCTGCAGGCCTGGTACGAGCGCCTGCAGGCCCGTCCCGCCTATCGCGAACATGTGATGGTGCCGTTCGGGGAATTGCGCGGGCGGCTGGCTTTCTAGGCTGGATTTACAAATTTTCCGGCGGGCGATGTCACATCGTGGCAGGCTGTCTCGTCCTAGGGGTAATGGCGCCGCATCCCGCGGCGCATGCCTGCCTTGCCGGAGACACGCCATGAGCACCGCCCGCCTGAACGCCTACACCGCCTCGCCCAAGGCCATGAAGGCCATGATCGCCCTGAACGACTTTGTCGAGGGCTGCGGCCTGGAACAGAGCCTGCTTGAACTGGTGAAGATGCGCGCTTCGCAGATCAACGGCTGCGCCTACTGCCTGCACATGCATTCCACCGATGCCCGCAAGCAGGGCGAGAGCGAAATGCGCCTGTACCTGCTGGATGCCTGGCGCGAATCCTCGCTGTACAGCGAACGCGAGCGCGCCGCGCTGGCGTGGACGGAGGCGTTGACCCGGCTTGCCGACACCCGCGCGCCGGACGCCGACTATGCCGAAATGGCCAGGCATTTCAGCGAGGAAGAGCAGGTCAACCTGACGGTCGCCATCAACATGATCAACAGCTGGAACCGCATCGCCGTCGGGTTCCGCTCGCAGCATCCCAAGCAGTGAGGCCCGGCTGTATGAGCGCGCCCGCCATTCCTGGTGCCGTGGCCGATTTCGAACCCCATCGCAAGCACCTGCAGGGCCTGGCTTACCGCATGCTGGGGTCATGGGCAGAGGCCGAGGACATCGTGCAGGACGCCTGGCTGCGCTGGCGCGACGCGGACCGCGCTCAAGTCGAGACGCCGCGCGTCTTCCTCTCGCGCACCGTCACGCGGTTGTGCCTGGACCAGCTGAAGTCGGCGCGCGTGCGGCGCGAGGAGTACGTGGGGCCATGGCTGCCGGAACCCTTGCCTGATGCGGGCAGTTATGAGGCGCCGGGGGCGGGGGAGATTGCGCACGATCTGTCGGTGGCGCTGATGCTGGCGCTGGAGCGCCTGTCCGCACTGGAACGGGCCGCTTTCCTGCTGCACGATGTGTTCGACATACCGTTCGCGGAGATTGCGGCGACGCTGGGCCGCAACGAGGCCGCCTGCCGCCAGTTGGCCGCGCGGGCGCGCAGCCGCGTGCGCGATGCGCGCCCGCGGTTCGCGGTGACGGAACGGGAAGGCGCGCGCATCGCCGATGCATTCTGGAAGGCGTCGCGCGCGGGTGACGTGGATGCTCTGCGCAGCCTGCTGGCGCAGGATGCCGTGCTGCATGCCGACGGCGGCGGCAAGAAGCTGGCCGTATTCAGACCCATCCTGGGCAGCGACAAGATCGCGCGCTTTTTCGCCGGCCTGGCGAAAAAACCCAGCGGCCAGTTCCTGGACGCCGTGGTGACCCAATTGAACGGCATGCCGGGCGTGCTGGCGACCGAGCTGGACGGCCTGCCGCGGTCCACCACGCTGGAGGTGCGCGACGGCAGGATCGCCGCCATCTATATCGTGCGCAACCCTGATAAGCTGCGCCATGTCGCGGCGCTGTCGCCGCAGCCGGCCGCGCCCCAGGATGATTCCGCACCTCACTGACTACCCGCAGGACCTGCCCGAACTGGGATTGGATGGCTTGCTGCTGCGCCCATTGCGGGAAGCGGACGCCGACGATTGGCATGCGTATCTGCGCGACGAGGCGGTCACGCGCCATACCAGCTGGCAGTTGGACGGGCCGGATACGCTGGTCCGCCTGATCCGCGGTTATGGTCAGCCGGCGGCATCGCACAGCCTGCGCCTGGCCATCGTCACGGGGGGCGGCGCTTTGGCAGGCACCATAGGCTTGAACGAGATCGCTGCGTCCGCGCGGCGCGCGGAAATCGCCTATGACGTCGCGCCGTCTTATTGGCGGCGCGGCATCGCCACGCGCGCCTGCGTGACATTGACCGAGTGGGCCTTGCGCGAGCTGGGCTTTGCGCGCATCCAGGCCACCGTGCTGGATACGAACGTGGCGTCGGCCGGCGTGCTGGAGCGCTGCGGTTTTCAACGCGAAGGGCTGCTGCGGCGCTACCGCCTGGTGCGCGGCGAACCTCGCGATTTCTGGATGTACGCGCGCGTCAACGCCGCGCAGGGCTGAAGCCCAATCATTTTGAGGAACCCATGACAACCGCTTTGATCGTGATAGACGTGCAGCGCGCGCTGTTCGAGACGATTCCCGCGCCCGCCGATGCCGAGGCCGTGTTGGCGCGCATCAATGCGCTGGCCGAACGCGCCCGCGGAGCAGGCGCGCCCGTCATCTACGTGCAGCACGAAAGCCCTGGCAGCGCCATGGACCACGGCCTGCCGGGCTGGCAGCTGGACTTGCGGCTGCAGCCAGCGGATGGCGACGTCCGCGTGCGCAAGACTACGCCGGACTCTTTCCTGCGCACCGGTCTTGGCGATGCGCTGACTCAGGCCGGCGCCACGCAACTGGTTGTGTGCGGCTACGCCAGCGAGTTCTGCGTGGACACGACCGTGCGCCGCGCGGCGGCGCTGGGCTACCCCGTCACGCTGGCCGCCGACGCCCACACCACTCAGGACAAGCCGCATGCGCCGGGCGCGCAGATCCGCGCGCATCACAACGCGACCTTGTCGTCCATCTCCAGTTTCGGCGTGAAGATCGCCGCCGTGCCCGCGGCGGACATCGTCTTCGGCGCCGCGACGGCGCGGTGAGCTCCATGGATCCCGAGCTGCTGTCGCTGCTGGTCACGCGCACCATGCCTTTCGGCAAGTACCAGGGGCGCCTGATCGCCGACCTGCCCGGACCATATCTGGCCTGGTTCGCGCGCAAGGGCTTTCCGCCGGGCGAGCTGGGGCGCCTGCTGGCCTTGATGCACGAGCTGGACCACAACGGGCTTTCGTCATTGCTGGCGCCGCTGCGCCAATCCGCGCCGAAGAAGTAGGGCGGCCCGCGTAGGGCGGCCCGCGTAGGGCGGCCTGGCGGGGAAACCGCGGGAAACAACTGTGGCGGATTGTGTAGCGTCTTGGCACGCCGCACGCTGGCGGCCGGGGATACGATAGGGCGGCGTGTCCAGGGCTGCGGTCCGCGTCCTGGATGTCAGTTCATTGAAAAGAGGTCGTCATGAAGAAACTCCACATTTCCGCCTTCCTGCTTGCCGCCCTGTGCGCGGCCGGCGCCGTGCAGGCGCAGAATGCGGCGCCCGTCACGCAGGAATACCAGTACCCCAGCGTACGCTCGAAGGATGGCAGCCTGTCGCCGCCTTCCACGCTGCGCATGACGGTCACGCCCGAATCCGGCTCCGCGCCCGCGGTCATCCGCGACACGCCGGAAAGCCAGGCCCAGTACGTGCGTTGCCGTGAAGTGTCGGACCGCGCCGCCGTGTCGAACGCGCAGATGCAGGCCGGCGTGGCCCAGTGCCTGAAAGAGCTGGAGCAGCGCCGCCAGCAGTAAGAAGTGCACGGGCCGCCCAACGGGCGGCTTTCCGTTCTGGTCAAACGGTAATAATATTCAATCTCATCAACAGCGCTGCCCGCCGCGACGGAGCCGCCATCTTGACCGCCGCCCATCCCGAACCTGATTGGACCGTATCGGCCGCCACGCCCGCCATGTCGCTGGCGGGCGGCACGCTGCGCTTCGGTCGCGACGAGCGCGTGCAGGAGCGCCTGGAGCCGGGCCTGAAGCTGGTGCTCGTGCTGGACGGGGACCTGCGCTACAGCGTGCGCGGCGCCGCGCCCACCCGCGTAAGCGGGCCCGCGCTGCACCTGAGCGTGTGCCAGGACGCCATGGGCATGGAGCATGAGTTCGGCGCGCATCAGTCCTTGCGCTTCGTGTCCTTGCGCACGGGCCTGGACCATCTGCGCGAGGCCTTTTCCGTGGATCCGGCCCAATTGGCGGGCCTGCTGCGCGCGCCGCGGGCCGTAGGCGCGTACGCCGAGGCCAATATGCGGGCGGACCGCAAGCTGGAGGCCCTGGGTCACCAGATGCTGGCCTGCCCGGTGCAGGGCGCGCTCAAACGCATGTACCTCTCGGCCAAGGCGCTGGAACTGGCCGCGCTGGCGTTGGGCGCGCTGCAGCCGGCGGAGCAGGTCGCGCCCATTCGCGGCCTGACGCGCGCCGACGTGGAACGCCTGCAATACGCGCGCGACCTGGTGGCGGCGAACCTGCAGGATCCGCCGTCCCTGCCCGAACTGGCGCGGCGCGCGGGCGTGAACGTCAACAAGCTCACCACCGGCTTTCGCAAGCTGTTTGGCCAGAGCGTCTACGCCTACGTGCGTGAACGACGCATGGAGCAGGCCCAGGTTCTGCTGGCCGAAGGCGCCTATACCGTATCCGAGGCGGCCTACGCCTGCGGCTATACCGATTCGCACTTCACCAAGGCGTTCCTGCGCCGCTACGGCGTGCTGCCCAGCAGCGTCGGGCCGGGCCGCTGAGGCGTCAAAACTTCCGCAATCGCCAGCAAGACTTCCGCAATCGCCAGCGCACGGCTGCCGTCATTCCTAGAATTACTTGAGAATTATTCTCAATAAAGTTCTAAGAGGACAGGCAGTGCAAAAACAGGTGAAAACGGGGGCGCCGCGCAGGAACGCGGCGCGGGCGCAGCATTGGCCGCTGTGGCTGGCGGTGGCGGTGACGGTGGCGCCAGCGCAGGCGCAGGAGGCCGCGTCGCTGCCGGCGGTGACGGTCAGCGGCGAGGGCGTGGCGCAGGACACGGCGACCCTCGGCAAGCTGCCGCTGACGCTGCGCGAGATTCCGCAGTCGGTGACGGTGATCGGGCAGGAGCGGATGCGCGAGCAGAACCTGCAAAGCCTGGACGAGGTGATGCAGCACGCCACCGGCATCACGGTGCAGCCCTATCAGCTGCTGACCACCGCGTACTACGCGCGCGGCTTCAAGGTGGATTCGTTCGAGCAGGACGGCGTGCCGGTGCTGATGGGCAACATGGCGGCATCGCCTCAGGACATGGCGGTGTACGAACGCGTGGAGATCCTGCGCGGCGCCAACGGCCTGATGCATGGCGCAGGCAATCCCGCCGCCACGGTGAACCTGGTGCGCAAGCGGCCGCAACGCGAGTTCTCGTTCAGCGGTTCCCTCAGCGCGGGAAGCTGGGACCGCTACCGCGCGGAGGCCGACCTGGGCGGTCCGTTGAACGATAGCGGCAGCGTGCGCGGCCGCATCGTCGGCGCCATGGAGGACCGCGGCTATTTCTATGACGTCGCGGATCAGCAGTCGGCCCTGCTCTACGCCATAGGCGAGGTGGACCTGGGGTCGGACACGGTGCTGTCCGCCGGCCTGCAGACCCAACGCATCCGCTCTACCACCAACATGGCCGGCGTGCCGCGCTACAAGGACGGCGGCGATATCGGCCTGAAGCGTTCGACCTACCTGGACGTGGCCTGGGACCGCTTCAACTGGGATACGACGCGCGTGTTCGCGGACCTGGAGCATCGCTTCGGCCAAGGCTGGAGCGCCAAGATCAGCGCCAATTACCTGACTGCGGACAGCAACCTGAAGTACGCAGGCGCATATGGCGCGATAGACCGCCAGACCGGGCTGGGTGCCTCCTTGATGGGCGCGGCCTACAAGTTCGACAACACGCAGGCCAGCGTGGACGCCTATGTCGGCGGCCCGGTGCAACTGTTCGGCCGGCGCCATGAACTATTGCTGGGCGGCAATGCCCAGCGCACTACGTCCGAGCAATACAGCGCGGACCTGACGCCCTATCCGAACGTGCCGGTCAACGTCTTCGACTGGGATCCGCACAGCGTGCCCGAGCCTGGCGTGGGGCCATACACCTCGCCCGGCGAAACGCGGCTCAAGCAGCAGGGCGTTTACGGCATGGGCCGCTTTTCGCTGGCCGATCCGGTGACGTTGGTGCTGGGCGGACGCATGAGCTGGTGGAACCAGAGCGCGCCTCGCGCGCGCCAGCGCATTGATCCGGAGTTCACGCCGTATGGCGGATTGATCGTGGACCTCGACCGTCAGTGGTCGCTATATGGCAGCTATGCGCAGGTCTTCCAGCCGCAGGGCGAGCTGACGCGCGACGGCAAGCCGCTGGATCCCATTACCGGCACCAACTACGAGGCCGGCGTCAAAGGCGAGCTGGCGGAGGGCGCCTTGAACGTGTCGCTGGCCGTGTTTCAGATCCAGCAGAAGAACCGCGCGCAGGAGGACCCCGCCTGGCCGTGCGTGGGCCGCAACTGCTACTACATCTCGGGCGGGGAAGTGCGCAGCCGCGGCGTCGAGGCCGAAGCCTCCGGCAGCATTACGCCCTATTGGACAGTGGCCGCGGGCTACACCTTCAACACCAGCAAGTACCTGACGGATTCGGAATCCGGCGGACAGCCGTTCGCGCGCTTCACGCCCAAGCACATCTTCCGCGTATGGACCAACTATGCCTTGCCCGGCCTGGAGCGGCGGCTGAGCGTGGGCGGCGGGCTGCAAGTGCAGTCGGGCTACTCCACGGTGTCCGGTCCCGTCACGCTGCGCCAGGGCGGCTATGCGCTGGTGGACCTGCGCATGGCGTACCGGGTGGACAAGCACGTGACCGCGGCGCTCAACGTCAACAACCTGTTCGACCGCGGCTATTACCAGAGCCTGTCGGGCACGGCCTGGAACAACCGCTACGGCGAGCCCCGCAACGTCATGCTGACCCTGCGCGCCGAATACTGATGACCCGCGGCGGGCGCCGTCCGCGCGCGCCCGCCGGCAACCAGAAGGAGAGATCGATGAGTGCACCCGATACCGGACCGGTGTTCGACTGGCTGGACCACTTCGTGGCGCTGGGGCGCGAGGGCGCCATGCGCGATGTGGGCCGTTTGCGCCGGCTCGCGCCGCAGGACGAATGGCTGGTCGGCATCAAGGCCGTGGCCAGCGACGCCGACGTGCATGGCGATGTGTGGGAGCGCCACCCGGCGGGCGATGAAATGCTCTGCGTGTTGGAAGGGCGCGTGGTGGTCACATTGATGGCGGAAGACGGCGCCCAGACCGACATGCTGCTGGATACCCGGCGCAGCGCCATTGTGCCGCGCGGCGTGTGGCACCGCCTGCACGTCGCCTGTCCCGGCAAGATCCTGTTCGTGACGCCGGGGCAGGGCAGCGAACACCGCCGCGCGGATGCCGCCGCAATCCCGCAGCCCCTCGTCGAAGGAAATCTGAAGTGAACCGTATTGCAAACGCACGCATGTTCGTGATGATAGGCGCCTTGTATTTTTCCCAAGGCATACCGCTGGGCGTGGCCATGGAGGCTTTGCCCACGCTGCTGCGCCGCGACGGCGCGGACCTGCACGCGCTGGCCTGGCTGCCGCTGGTCGGCCTGCCGTGGGTGCTGAAGTTTCTGTGGGCGCCCGTGGTCGACAACCGCTGGACCCGCGCCATGGGCCGGCGGCGCAGCTGGATCCTGCCGATGCAGGCCGTGGTGCTGGCCTGCCTGCTGGCGTTGTCTTTGCTGGGTATCGATGCCGCGGCAGCGGCCTGGGTGGTCGCCCTGATGGCGCTGGCGTCGTTGGCCAGCGCGACGCAGGACATCGCCACCGACGGCCTGACGGCCGAGCGCTTCCAGGGGCAGGATCTGGCGCGCGCCAATGCCGTGCAGGTGGGCGGCACCATGCTGGGCTTCTTCTTCGGCGGACCGGGTTGCCTGATGCTGGCGGGCCATATCGGACAGACCGGCGCGCTGCTGACCTTGGCGGCCGTGGTGGCGTTCAGCCTGCTGCTGGCGGCCGCCTGGCGTGAAACCGAACTGGCCATGTCCGCGGCCAGGCGGCGCGCCACGCTGGGCGCCTTCGTGCGCCGCCCCGGCGCCTGGGCTCTGGCCGCAGCCGCCTTCCTGTCGGCCATGACCGCGGTGGCGGGCTATGGCCTGTCCAAACTATTCCTGGTGGATGCGGGCTGGGCGGTCGAGGCGGTGGGGCGCGTCGGCATGGCGGGCGGCGTGGTGACCGTGCTGCTGGGCTGCGGCGGCGGCGCCTGGCTGATCGGCCGGCTGGGCGCGCGCGCGGTGCTGGCGCTGGGTCTGGCCGCCTCGGGCGCGGCTGCGCTGGCCTGGATGGCGCAGGCCCAGGGCTGGATGCTGGCGCAGGCGGGCACGGCCCTGGGCGCGCAGGCGCTGGGGGCGTTCGGCGCGGGCGCCGCGTCCGTGGCCCTGATGACGCTGGCCATGCGCTTTGCCAGCCGCGGCGAGCAGGCCGGCACCGACATGACCGCGGTGCAAAGCGCGCGCGACCTGGGCGAGATCCTGACCTCGTCCCTGATGACCGGGCTGGCGGCCCAGGTCGGCTACGTCTGGGGCTTTGCCAGCGGCCTGCTGGTGGCGGCCGCGACGCTGGCGTTCACGGCCAGGGCGCTGGCGCGCACGGGCTGATATGGCGATTCTGGCGGTTGCGGCTACACTTGTGCGCCGTTTTGCTTTCAGCACCAGAATTCCCCATGATTTCCACCGCATGCGGCGTCGACTTCGGCACGTCCAATTCCACCGTCGGCTGGAGCCGCCCCGATCAGCGCGCGCTCCTCGCCCTGGAAGACGGCAAGACCACCTTGCCCTCTGCCATTTTCTTCCATGACGAAGACGCCGAAGTCAGCTATGGCCGCGCCGCCATCTCCGACTATCTCGCGGGCTACGACGGGCGCCTGATGCGCTCGATGAAGAGCCTGCTGGGCAGCTCGCTGATTGACGGTTCGACGGAAGTGCAGGGCCGTTCGATTCCGTTCCGCGTCCTGCTCACGCGCTTCATCGCCGAACTCAAGCGCCGCGCCGAAACGGCGGCGGGGCGCGGCTTCACGCGCGCGGTGCTGGGCCGGCCGGTGTTCTTCGTGGACGACAATCCGGCCGCCGACCAGACCGCCCAGGACACGCTGGGCGAGATCGCGCGCAGCGTCGGCTTCACCGATATCGAATTCCAGTTCGAGCCGCTGGCCGCCGCATTCGACTACGAATCGCAGATCGACCGCGAAGAGCTGGTGCTGGTCATCGACATCGGCGGCGGTACCTCCGACTTTTCGCTGATCCGCCTGGGGCCCGGCCGCGCCAACAAGGCCGACCGCCGCGAGGACATCCTGGCCTACGGCGGCGTGCACATCGGCGGGGTGGACTTCGACAAGCAGCTCAGCCTGGCGCACGTGATGCCCATGCTGGGGCTGGGCAGCCAGCTGCGCAGCGGCAAGGACGTGCCGTCCACGCAATACGGCAACCTGGCCTGCTGGCACACCATCAACCAGGCCTATACCCGCAAGGCCGCCGAACACTTCGCCTACATCCGCGCCGAGGCCGGCGACCGCGAGAAGATCGATCTGCTGCTGAACCTGGTCAAACAGCGCGCCGGCCACTGGGTGGCGGTGCAGGTCGAAGAGGCCAAGATCGCGCTGTCGGAGACGCCCGCCGCGCGCATCGACCTGTCGCGCATTGCGCCGGAGCTGGGCGTGGACGTGACGCGCCCCTCGTTCGATGCCTGCGTGGGCCGCCTGATCGAAAAGGTCGAGACCACGGTGGGCGCGCTGTTGCGCGACGCCGGCGTATCGACCGCGGATGTGGACACGGTGTTCTTCACCGGCGGTTCCAGCCGCGTGCCGCGTCTGCGCGAATCCGTCTCGGCCCTGGTGCCGGGCGCGCGCAGCGTCGAAGGCGATCTGTTCGGCAGCATCGGCGCCGGCCTGGCGCTGGACGCCCGCCGCAAGTTCGGCTGAGCCGCTCAGGCGGCCAGCATCGAGGGTACGCGAGCCGCCAGCGCGTCGATGGCGGCGCGCGTCTTGGACGGCAGATAGCGCGCTTGCGGCCAGACGGCGTGCACCTCTTGCGCGGCCAGGCGATCGCCGTGCATCAGCACGTCCAGTTCGCCGGTGCGCACATAGTGCGTCAGCATCCAGCAGGGCAGCCAGGCGAGTCCTGCGCCAGCGATGGCGGCATCCGCAATGGCTTGCAGGTCGTCCACGCGCAGGCTGGGGCGCGGGCGCAGCTCCAGCTCCTGGCCGTCCGGCCCATTCAGCGCCCAGGCCTTGTCCACGCCGTTGCGCGTGTAGACGATGGCGGCATGCTGCCGCAGCTCGTCCACGGTGGTTGGACGGCCATGCGCCTGGATGTAGGCGGGCGCGGCCCCTATGCCCATGGTCTGCATGCCCAGCCTGCGCGCGGCCAGGCTGGCGCTATCGGGCAGTTCGCCCACGCGGATGCCCAGATCGTAGCCTTCCTCGATCAGATCGACGACTCTGTCGTTGAATGAAATCTCGACCTGCAGCTGCGGATGCGCAAGCGCCAGTTCGCGCAGCACGGGTGCGACGCAATGCCGGCCGAACACCAGCGGCGCGCTGACCCGCAGACGCCCCTGGGGCTCGCGGCGGCCGCTGTCCAGCTCGGCCTCGGCGGTTTGCAGTTCGGCCAGCGCGCGCACGCAACGGTCGTAGTAGGCCTGGCCATCATCGGTCAGGCTTTGCTGGCGGGTGGTGCGGTGGAACAGCCTGGCGCCCAGCCGCGCCTCCAGCCGCGCGATGGACTTGCCCACCGCGGAGCGCGTGAGGTTCAGGCGTTCCGCCGCCAGCGCGAAGCTGCCGGCTTCCACGGCCTGCACGAAGACTTCGATGCCGCTCAGGCGGTCATACGTGATCGCGGTCGCCATCATGGACTCCCTGTTTGTTATTGGTTCCTATGGCGATCCGATGAAATGAAAAATATTCGCCACTAGGGAAATTGATTCCCATATATCTTATCGGTACTTGGCCGCCACGGGTAGCCGTCTCAAGGCAAGAAAGCCCCGAGGGGCTGCAAGCCGAAGGCGCAGCGGGGCGGCCATTCTTGAATCGATACAGGAGAAACAACATGCAGGCATACACCGTCACCAGCGGCAAGGACATCGCTTCGCTGGAGCGCGTTACGCGCCAGCCGCGCAGCCTGGGTCCCTTGGAGCTGCGCGTGCGCATCAAGGCCGTGTCGCTGAACTATCGCGACCTGATGGTGGCGCGCGGCAATTATCTGAAGGCTGCGGGCGAGCCGGTCATTCCCGCCTCGGATGCTGCCGGCGAGGTGATCGAGGTAGGGACGGGCGTGACCCGCTTCAAGGTCGGCGACCGCGTCATGGGCGCGTTCATGCCGGATTGGATCGACGGCGAGCCCACTCCCGCCACGGTGGCGCTGGCGCCCGGCGCCGCCACCGACGGCCTGCTGTCCACCGAGAGCATTTTTGCCGAGCATGCCCTGGTCGCCACCCCGGCCTCCTTGAGCGACGAGCAGGCCTCGACCCTGCCTTGCGCCGCCGTCACGGCATGGAACGCGCTGTTCGTCGCCGGACGCGCCAAGGCGGGCCAGACGGCGCTGTTCCTGGGCACCGGGGGCGTTTCCATCTGGGGCCTGCAACTGGCCAAGGCGGCCGGCATGCGCGCCATCATCACCTCGTCCAGCGCCGACAAGCTGGCCCGCGCGCGCGAACTGGGTGCGGACCTGACGATCAACTACCGCGAAACGCCGCAATGGCAGGACGAAGTGCTGCGCCTGACCGGCGGCGAGGGCGCGCACGTGGTGGTGGAAGTGGGCGGCGAAGGCACGCTCGAACGTTCCGTGGCGGCTGCGCGCATGGGCGGCACCATTGCGGTCATCGGCGGCGTCAGCGGCTTCGCAGCCGTGCCGGTTGCGCCCCTGGCCCTGATCGCGGGCGTCAAGCGGCTGGAAGGCATCTTCGTCGGCAGCCGCAAGATGCTCGAGGACGTGGCGCGTTTCGTCGACGTGTCGCGCATCGCGCCCGTCATCGACCGCGTCTACCCCTTTGCCGAAGCACGCGAGGCGTTCGAGCACCTGGCGTCGGGCCGGCACTTCGGGAAGCTCGTCATCCGGGTCGCGGAGTAGGCGTCATCGGGGGAGGCGGGCGGCGATGGTAAGCTCGGGCTGCCCGCGCGGACTGGCCATCATCCGTGCGTCCCTTGAGGTATCCGACCCGCCATGACCCGCAAGCCCGACTCCCATCTCGAAGAAAAACTCGTCGCCAGCGAGGCGCCATACAACGGCGCCTTCCTGAAGATCCGCCGCGACACGGTCAGCCTGCCCAACGGCAACACGGCCACGCGCGAGTACGTGGTGCATCCGGGCGCGGTGGTGGTGATCCCCCTGCTGGACGATGGCCGGGTCCTGCTGGAGCGGCAGTTCCGCTATCCCATCGGACGCGTGATGACCGAGTTCCCGGCCGGAAAGCTGGATCCGGGCGAGGATCCGCTGGCCTGCGGCAAGCGCGAGCTGCTGGAGGAAACCGGCTATGCCGCGGATCAGTGGGCGCATGCGGGGGCGCTGCACCTGGCCATCGCCTATTCCACCGAGATCATCCACATCTACTTCGCCCGCGGCCTGCGCGCCGGGCCGCGCCAACTGGACCAGGACGAATTCCTGGATGTGATCAGCGCGGACCCCGCCGAACTGATCGCCGCCTGCGCCAAGGGCGAGGTCACCGACGCCAAGACGCTGACCTGCGTGCTGTGGATGCAGAACGTGCTGTCCGGCGCCTGGCAGCTGGACTGGCAGGACAACGCGGGCTGAGGCCCGCGCGGGATCTGTCCAGCCATGTCCGCTTTTCCCGTTCTGGTGCTGCCAGCCGGCCTGCGCTTCGACGCGCCGGCCGATACCTCCGTGTTGCTGGCGGCGCAGGCGGCCGGCATCAAGCTGCCCAGCTCGTGCCGCAATGGCACTTGCCGCGCCTGCATGTGCCTGTTGCTGGAAGGCGAAATCTCGTACCGCATCGAGTGGCCGGGGCTGTCGCGCGACGAAAAGGAAGAGGGCTGGATCCTGCCCTGCGTGGCGCGGGCGGAATCGGCCCTGGAAATCCAGGCGCCGCTGGCCGCGCCGATCGAGGCCGCGCCTCAGGCACAGCCGCGCCCGCTCACCGGGGCGCGGCGCTAGCGCCTGCAATCAGCGCCGCGGCGGCCGTGGCGAGGCCCATTCCCAGCGCCATGCCGGCAGCCATGCCGCCGAACGGCGCGGCGCCCGCGGCCAGCGCCGCCGCCATGCCCCATTGAGCCCCCGCCAGCATGCCCAGTCCCATCGCCAGCGCGCAGGCCAGCCGCGCGGCCATGCGGGGCGCGCCCGGCAGCGGCAATAGCGCGGCAATCAGCATGGCTGCGCTGCTGGCGGGCATCAGGGCCGCATGGCGCCACGCTTGTTCCAGCAGCCCGCCGGACGCTCCGCACAGGCTGGCCAGCAGCGCCGCCGGCGTGCGCAGCGTGTCCGCCCACAACCCCGCGGCCATGGCCGCGGTGCAGGCCAGCCACAGGAAGGCCGCGTCGGAGGCCATGCTGACGGCGCGGCCCGGCTTGCGCCTAGCCGCAGGCGTGGCAGGCGTGCGCCCGGGCGTCGTCGTAGCGGTCATGGTGGCGTACCCAGTCGCCCAGGTTGAAGTGCGGGCCATTCTCGTTGCGGCCCAGGGGCGCCAATTCCAGGTAGTTGTAGGCTCCGGCCAGCCTTTCCACGCCGCGCGAGAAGCTTGAATAGGTGTGGAAGATCTCGCCGTCCGGGTCGCGGAAGAACGCGCTGGCGCCGGAGTTTTCCTCCATGCTGCCGTCGGCCTTGGGTACGGAAGCCCGCAGGTCGAAATTGAAGTCGCTGCCTTCGGACGAGTACCAGGGAAACTGCCAGCCCATGCGTCGCTTGAATGCCTCCAGCTTGGCGTAGGGGGCTCGCGACACGGCGACCACCGTCACGTCATGCTGGCGCAGGTGCATGATCGCGCTGTCCATGTGGTCGGCCAGGAACGAGCAGCCCACGCAGCCTTCCTCCCAGTCCGGGCCGAACATGAAGTGGTAGACGATAAGCTGGCTCCTGCCCTGGAACAGTCCGGCCAGATCCACGGAGCCGGCGGCGCCCTGGAAGCGGTAGGGCTTGTCCACCTTGACCCAGGGCAGGGCCATGCGCTCGCGGGCCAGGGCGTCCTGGGCCCGCGTCAGTTCTTTTTCGCGCCGCAACAGCGCCTCGCGCGCGATGTCCCATTGCGCACGGGATACGACGGGGTGATCGGTCTGCATCGTGTGTCTCCTTGGATCGGGCCGGCAGGCCCGGATAGGGCGAACGGCAGGGATTCAGGCCGGCTTCGCCAGATGGGCCGCCAGCCGCTCCAGCGCGCCCAGCCAGCCATGCTGGTGGCTGTCGCGGGTGGCCTGGTCGACGAACGGGGTTTGCAGGAAGGCGAGCTCCGTGCCGCCGTCCGCGGGGCTGAACTCAAGCGTGATCAGCGAGATTTCCGCGGGCGTGTCGCGCCAGGCCCAGGTGAACACCAGCCGGCGCTGCGGCTCGACTTCGCGGTAGTGGCCGCTGGCGTGGTGCTCCAGCCCGTCCTCGGTGGCGAAGCCCACCTGGTAGGCCCCGCCCACGCGCACGTCGGTTTCCGCCCGCAGCACCTTGCGGGTTTCGGCGGGACCGAACCAGCGCATCAGCGCTTGCGGGTCCGTCCAGGCGCGCCAGACGCGTTCGATGGGGGCGTCGAAGCGGCGTTTGAGCCGGAGTTCGATGGGAGCTGCTTCGTGTCGGGTGCTTCGTTTTTCCATGGGTGGACCTCTTCCTCGTGGTACAGGTACCGCGCCAGCGAATCCAACTGCCCGTTCCAAAACTTCTCGTAGCGGGCCAGCCAGTCGGATGCCACCCGCATGGGTTCGGGCGATAGCGTGCAGTTCACGACCCGGCCGTCCTTGGCGCGGGCGATCAGGCCGGCGTCTTCCAGCACACGCAGATGCTTCATGAAAGCGGGCAGGGACATGGCGTGCGGCCGGGCCAGCTCGCTGACCGAGGCCGCGCCTTGTTCCAGGTCGGCCAGCACCCGGCGCCGCGTGCCGTCGGCCAGCGCCGAAAAGATGCTGTCCAGCGTATCGTCTTTAAACTTAACCATAGGGTTAAGTATTAAGCCGAAGCCGCCGGACTGTCAAGCAACAAAGTTGGCGCGAAAGGAATCAGGCGTGCTGGTGCATGGCCGACTGGTGCTTGGTGTCGCGCATGGTGGCGTACACCAGCAGCGACAGGAAGATGATGCCGGCGAGGTAGTAGTAGAACCACTCCTCATGCCCCTGCTGTTTGAAGAACAGGGCGATGGCCGGCGCCGTGCCGCCGAAGATCGACACCGTTACGGCGTAGGGCACGGCCACGCCGGTGGCGCGGATGTTGGTGGGGAAGAGCTCCGCCTTCACTACCGCGTTGATGGAGGTATAGCCGGCCGTGAACACCCAGGCGCCGCAGATCAGCAGGAAGGCCATGAAGGGCGAACGCGTATGCGACAGCGTCATCAGGATGGGCACCGTGAGCGCCGCGCCTGCCACGCCGAAGAACACCAGCAACGGCTTGCGCCCGATCTTGTCGGACAGCGCGCCATAGACCGGCTGCAGGATCAGCGCGAAGATCAGCGACCCGGCGATGATGTAGGTCGTGACGATGTCGGAGAAGCCCGAGGTCTGCCGCACGAAGGTCTGCATGTAGGTGGTGAAGGTATAGAACGCCGCCGTGCCGCCCGCGGTCAGGCCCACCACGATCGCGACTTCGCGCGGATACTTCAGCAGGCCGCGCAGCGAACTGGTCTGCGGCTTGGGCGCCTTCTGGGCTTCCTTGTAGGAGTCCGTCTCGGGCATGTCGCGCCGCATCAGGGCAGTGATGATGGCCAGCATGGCGCCGATCACGAAGGGGATGCGCCAGCCCCATGCCACCAGCTGCTCGTGGGTCAGGAACACGTTCTGCAACAGCAGCAGCACCAGGATGGCGCAGAGCTGGCCGCCGATCAGCGTGACGTACTGGAAGCTGGAATAGAAGCCGCGATGCTCGGGGTCCGCGATCTCGGTCAGGTAGGTGGCGCTGGCGCCATACTCGCCGCCCAGGCTCAGGCCTTCGACCACGCGCGCCAGGGCCAGCAGCGCGGGCGCGGCCAGGCCGATGGTGGCGTAGGTGGGCGTGACCGCGATGATCAGCGAGCCCACGCACATCATCCCCACCGACACCATCAGCGACAGGCGCCGTCCATGGCGGTCGGCCAGATGGCCGAACAGCCAGCCGCCCAGCGGGCGCACGATGAAGCCGGCCGCGAACAGCGTGGCCGCGTTCAGTTGCTGGACCACCGGGTCGTGCGACGGGAAGAAGGCGGGGGCGAAGTACAGCGCGAAAGCGGTATAGGCGTAGAAGTCATACCACTCCACCAGATTGCCCATGGAGCCGATGAAAATCGCCTTGATGCGGCGCTTGGCGTCGGGGATGTCGAGATGCGCTTGTGTCATATCCATCCTTCGGGTGCGTTTGTCGGGGGACGCCGGACACGCGATCGCGGGCGGGCCGCGAATGGAACATGCATTGCGTTATGTTGCGCCTGTGCGCGCGGAAATGCACGCGTATCAATAGCGCTTCTTGTTCAGCTTTTTGTCAGGCCGGGCCGCGCCGGCTCACTTGCCGCGCGGCTTGATGACTTCGCAAGGCGCGGCGCCGTCGGCCGCCTTGGCCTCGTCGCCCAGCAGCGCCTGCGCGCCGCAGACCGAACCGAACATGCCCTTGCTGTTGTGGCCGATGCCGGCCACTTCGAAGGCGCGCCGGTGCAGCGCCACGGGTTTGGCGCCGCGGGCGGCCAGCACGTTTTCGTATTGCGCGTAGCCCGTGCCGCGGGCCAGCCGGGTCGCGCCCTGGGCTTCCGCGCCGCAGGTCTTGTCCAGCAGGCGGTCTTCGGGATTGTTGTCGGCGCCGCCCAGCAGATAGGTGACGTCGCGCGCCGCGTAGCGCACGAAGAGCTTGGATTCGTCGGTCTCGCGCGAGTACGCGGGCAGCTTGTCCGGGCCGTACTTGTACTGGTTGTAGGTGGGGCAGATGCCGCGCTCGTAGGGCGCGTAGCCCTTGCCGTCGGCGCGCGGGCGCTCGTTGCTCAGGTACAGGTAGGACGAGGGATTGGCGACCACGTAGCGCAGCGCCAGCCCGTCGCGCCGCAGCGTGCCGTCGATATTGTTCAGCACCGCGTAGCGCTGCACCAATTGCCCGCCGGCCGAGTGGCCAGCCAGCACGATGCCGGCCAGCGAGGCCAGGCGCTTGCGGTCATCCAGGCTGCGCAGCAGGTCGTCGAGCACCTGGAACGAGCTGCGCGGCCTGCACGCTGTCTTCCCCTTCTTCCCAGCTGGCCTTGCGCCAGGCCGCCATGCCGCCGAAACCCGAATCGATCGAACCCGAGAAGCGTGGCGCCAGGATCAGGGTGTCGCGCGCCCGTTCCGGGTTGTGCGCCAGCAGCGCGGCGACCGATTCGTAATAGCGGTCGGCATCGCGCTTGACGCCGTGGATCACGACCACGACCTGCTTGATGTTGCGCAGGTCGTCCTTGGCCAGGTCGCGGTTGGCGTAGACCGGCATCTTGTAGCGGTGGCCGGGCTTGCCCAGTTCCACGGACTGCCAGCGCAAGGGCGCCGCGCGCTTGGGCGCGGGTGCGGTCTCGCTGTAGTCGTAAGGGTCGGGCAGGGGCGTCTGGGCGCGCGCGGCCAGCGGCGCGAGCGCCGCCAGGGCGAATAACGCAGCCAGGCCGCACATGCGGTCCGGCCGCGCTTGAAGCAAGGGGAGGATGAGGGCGCGGCGCATGGCGCGGCGGAGATTCAGCAGCTCTCTTGGCCCAGCAACTGCTTGAGCGCGGGCAGGTCCAGGATGCGGACCTCGCGCTGGTTGATCTTGATGAGGCCGTCGCGAGCAAAGCGCGAGAACAGCCGGCTGACCGTTTCCAGGGTCAGGCCGAGATAGTTGCCGATTTCCTCGCGGCTCATGCGCAGCACGAATTCGGTGGAGGAATAGCCCAGCGATGCGTAGCGCTGCGACAGGTTCAGCAGGAACGCGGCCAGGCGCTGCTCGGAGCGCATGGAGCCCAGCGATGCCAGCATCTGGTGCGAGCGGTTGATTTCGCGGCTCATCAGGCGGCGGAATTGCTGCTGCAGCGAGGGCAGGTGGGCCGCGACCCGGTCGATATCGGCCAGGCGGATGACGCAGACCTCGGAATCTTCCAGCGCCACGGCGGTCGAGACGTGCTTGCCGTCCAGCATGCCGTCCATGCCGACGATTTCGCCGGGCAGATGAAAGCCGGTGACCTGGATCTGGCCGGTCGCGTCTTCCAACTGCGTCTTGAGGCTGCCGAAGCGCACGCTGTAGACCGCGTCGAGCGGGTGGTTCAACGAATAGAGCGGCTTGCCTTTTTCAAGGCGCACGCGTTCCCTGACCAGTTCGTCCAGCTTTTCCACTTCGGCGGCTGCCATGCCCACGGGCACGCACACATGCCCCAGCATGCATGTGGAGCAATGGGCGGCATCAGGGGCAACGGGGACCCGTTTTTGCATACGATGACCTCTATAGTGCCCATTGCGCGGACGGTTGCCGGAATGGGTATAAAGCTTAAGACAAGCTGTATTGTAGTCCGTTGTTACTACGGGCGTCTTACGGGTCGTCCGAGAGAGGGCGGGCAAGGCGGTACGCGACCCAGTCGTCGGAGGCAATATCGACCGCCGCGCCGCGCAGGGCGGGGTCTATCGGGTAGTACTGGCAGCGCAGTTCCGACGCTTGCGCGGGCGGTTCCAGGCGCGCCACGACCTCGCGCCGCACGAAGCAGCAGGGCTTGCCGGGCTCGTACTCTTCGATTTCGTCCATCAGCGCCACCAGGGCCGGTTCCACCTGGAAAACATCGCCGCGCACGCGCCGGCCGTCGTCCGCCGGGATCAGGCCGGGCCAGTCGCCGAAATCCACCAGCCGGCCCGGCACGCTGGCCGGACCGACATGGCGGGCCGCGGGCAGGCCGCGTCGGGCGGCGGCTTGAGCCAGATCATTGATTTCGCCCGCGCGTAGGGTGCCGTAGACAAAAACGTATATGCTCATAAGTCAGGTTGTTGCTGCACGTCGAAAAAACCATGGCGCGGGCAGGGTGTTGAAATTCTCGCATCCGGCCGCATATTCAGGATATCGAGCCAGCCGGCACGTATCGGTCAGGCTCCCCAACAAGCCAAACGACCATTATGCGATTCGACAAACTGACTACCAAGTTCCAGCAAGCCCTGGCCGACGCTCAAAGTCTGGCCGCCCGCAACGACCATCCCTACATCGAGCCCATCCACGTGCTCTCCGCCTTGCTGTCGGATTCCGACAGCGGCGCGGGCAGCCTGCTGGCGCGCGCCGGCGTGGCCGTCAACCGGGTGCAGTCGGCCATCGACAGCGCCCTGAAGTCCCTGCCGCAGGTGCAGGGCGACGACAACGTCCAGGTCGGCCGCGATCTGCAGGCGGTGCTGACCCGCACCGACAAGGAAGCCGCGCGCCGTGGCGACACCTATATTGCCAGTGAATTGTTCCTGCTGGCGCTGGCGGACGACAAGGGCGACGCCGGCCGCATCCTGCGCGACGCGGGCCTGCAGAAAAAGGCCCTGGAGGCCGCGATCGACGCCGTGCGCGGCGGCGAGAACGTCTCCGGCGCGGAAGGCGAATCCAACCGCGAAGCCCTGTCCAAGTACACCATGGACCTGACCGAGCGCGCCCGCCAGGGCAAGCTCGACCCGGTGATCGGCCGCGACGACGAAATCCGCCGCACCATCCAGATCCTGCAGCGCCGCACCAAGAACAACCCCGTGCTGATCGGCGAACCCGGCGTCGGCAAGACCGCCATCGTCGAAGGCCTGGCGCAGCGCATCGTCAACGACGAAGTGCCCGAAACCCTGCGCGGCAAGCGCGTGCTGTCGCTGGACCTGGCCGCGCTGCTGGCCGGCGCCAAGTTCCGCGGCGAATTCGAAGAACGCCTGAAGGCCGTGCTGAAGGAGCTGTCGCTGGACGACGGCAGCAACATCGTCTTCATCGACGAACTCCACACCATGGTGGGCGCGGGCAAGGCCGAAGGCGCGATGGACGCGGGCAACATGCTCAAGCCCGCGCTGGCGCGCGGCGAGCTGCACTGCATCGGCGCCACCACGCTGGACGAATATCGCAAGTACATCGAGAAGGACGCGGCGCTGGAGCGGCGCTTCCAGAAGGTGCTGGTCGACGAGCCCGACGTGGAATCCACCATCGCCATCCTGCGCGGTCTGCAGGAACGCTATGAAATCCACCACGGCGTCGAGATCACCGACCCGGCCATCGTGGCCGCGGCCGAACTCTCGCACCGCTACATCACCGACCGCTTCCTGCCCGACAAGGCCATCGACCTGATCGACGAGGCCGGCGCGCGCATCCGCATGGAAATCGATTCCAAGCCGGAAGTGATGGACAAGCTCGACCGCCGCATCATCCAGCTCAAGATCGAACGCGAAGCCGTCAAGAAGGAATCCGACGACGCTTCCAAGCGCCGCCTGGGCGTGATCGAGGACGAACTCGAAAAGCTGCAACGCGAGTACAACGACTTCGAGGAAATCTGGAAGGCCGAGAAAGCCGCGGTGCAAGGCACGCAGGCCATCAAGGAAGAAATCGACAGCGTGCGCGCCGAAATGGCGGAACTGCAGCGCAAGGGCCAGTTCGACAAACTGGCCGAGCTGCAGTACGGCAAGCTGCCTGACCTGGAAGCGCGCCTGAAGGCGGCCGAAGTGGGCGCCGCGGAAGCGGCCGAGGAAGCCGAGGGCGGCGAAGGGCGTCCGCGCCTGTTGCGCACCCGCGTCGGCGCCGAGGAAATCGCCGAGGTCGTGTCGCGCGCCACCGGCATTCCGGTGTCCAAGATGATGCAGGGCGAACGCGAGAAGCTGCTGCACATGGAGGAATACCTGCACAAGCGCGTGGTGGGCCAGGACGAGGCCGTGCGCCTGGTGTCCGATGCCATCCGGCGTTCGCGCGCCGGGCTGGCGGACCCGTCGCGCCCCTATGGCTCCTTCCTGTTCCTGGGCCCCACGGGCGTGGGCAAGACCGAGCTGACGCGCGCGCTGGCCGAGTTCCTGTTCGATTCCGAAGAGCACATGATCCGCATCGACATGAGCGAATTCATGGAGAAGCATTCGGTGGCCCGCCTGATCGGCGCGCCGCCGGGATACGTGGGCTACGAAGAAGGCGGCTACCTGACCGAGGCCGTGCGCCGCAAGCCGTACAGCGTGGTGTTGCTGGATGAAGTCGAAAAGGCCCATCCGGACGTCTTCAACGTGCTGCTGCAGGTGCTGGACGACGGCCGCCTGACCGATGGCCAGGGCCGTACGGTGGACTTCCGCAACACGGTGATCGTGATGACGTCCAACCTGGGTTCGCACCATATCCAGAGCCTGGCCGGCAAGCCGTACGAAGTGGTCAAGGAAGTGGTGTGGGACGAGCTCAAGCAGACCCTGCGCCCCGAGTTCCTGAACCGCATCGACGAAGTCGTCGTGTTCCATGGCCTGGAAGCGCAGCACATCGAGTCCATCGCCCGCATCCAGCTGCGCCGCCTGGGCGAGCGCCTGGAAAAGCAGGAGATGCGTCTCGAAGTGAGCGAACCCGCGTTGGCGGAACTCGCCCGCTCCGGCTTCGATCCGGTGTTCGGCGCGCGCCCCTTGAAGCGCGCGATCCAGCAGCAGATCGAGAACCCGGTGGCGCGCCTGATCCTGGAAGGCCGCTTCGGCCCGCGCGACGTGGTGCCGGTGGACTGGCAGGACGGGCAGTTCGTCTTTACGCGGACCCTGCAGTAAACGGACCCGGCGCGGCGAGATCCAAGCCGCGCATGAAAACAACCCCCGGAAGCTGGACTGACATCCAGTTTCCGGGGGTTTTTACGTGGGCCTTCAGGTCGCGTCGGCGTAGTCCTTGCGCTGCGCCGCCATCTGCCGGCCCAGCGTTTGCAGCGCCCGCAGCACCACGGCCATGCCGCGGCGGGTGTCCTCATCACGCAGCAGGCCGATGAGGCCTGTCAGGCTCGGAGGGCGCGCCTCCTGCAATGTGCGCGCGTGGGCATCGCGCAGCGTGTTGGCGGCGGTCCAGGCCGCGCTGCTGGCCTGTTCCGACAGCAGCGCCAGCTTTTCCACCATGGACTGGTCCAGCAGGTCCACCAGGTCGGACGCCAGCGACAGCAGGTCGGCGATGTTGTCCAGCCGTCCCGCTTCGGCCAGCAGGCCCAGCCTGTCGGCCAGGGCGCGCGCGCCCGGGCCGCCGCCCAGGAACGGAGCGGCCGCGTCGGCGGCCTGCGTGGCGCTTGCTTCGTGCGGCGCGTTCATAGCATTCCCCTTGCGACGGCCCAGTACAGGCCGCGGTTGAACCCGTGGCGCAGCAGGCCGCCGAGCTTGGTGGGCGGCGTGGGCAGCACGTCATGGGTGTAGTCGTACCAGAGCGGCATGCCGGCGTTCAGCCCCATCTGGGCCACCGCCTGCACCCGGCCGTCATAGGCGCTGCACGGACGGCCCAGCCGTATCTCGCCGGCGATGTTGTTGGCGATGACTGGCGCCTGGTTATGGCAGGAGCCGCCCGCCTTGCTGACCGGCAGGTCGACGGTGTCGCCGATGACGTAGACGTTCTGCAGCCCGTAGACCTGCAGCGTCTCGTGGTCGGTCGGCAGCCAGCCTTCGTTGTTCTCGGCTTGCGACACGCCGGACTCCAGCACCACGTCCACCGCGCGGATCGGCGGCGTGGCCATGAGGATGTCGAAGGGTTGCTCGCCGCCTTCCTCCGAGTAGGCGATGCGCCGGTCGGGATCGACCCGCGACAAGGTGAAGCCGCGTTGAAACTGGATGCCCTTCTGCTCGAAGATGGCGGGCAGCACTTCGCAGGTCGGCCGTTGCAGGAACAGGCAGTTGCGCAGCAGCTGCGAGGTAGTCGGGTAGGTGTAGATGATCTCCACCTTGTCGCGCACGCCGCGCCGCCGCAGGTAGTCGTCCAGCATCAGCGTGGTTTCGATCGGCGCGATGCCGCACTGGTGCGGGACGTTGGGCGTCTTGGGGAAGGTGACGCTGATGAACACCCGCCCGCGCTCGATGCGCGACAGGCGGTCGGCCAGCTGCCTGGCGGGCGCGTACTGGTAGAAGTGGTCTCCGGCTTCCTTCAGGCCTTCGATGCGCTCGGGCGAGGGCACGCAGCCGGTGGCGATGACCAGGTAGTCATAGCCGTAACGCTTGCCGCTCTGCGTGGCGACTTCCTGGCGGTCGAAGTGGAACCGCGTGACCTTGTCGACGCGGAACTCGATTTCGGGGCGCAGCAGGGAACGTTCCGGCCGTTTCAATTCCTCTTGGAAGAAGAGGTTGAAGGCCACGTACATGAATGCCGGTTTGTAGTAGTGATCCGGCGTGTCCGAGAGCAGCGTGATGGAGACTTCACCGCGGCTGATTTCGGGGTAGAGCTTTCCGGCGAGCTGATTGGCGAGCATGGTGCCGCCTACGCCGCCGCCTACGACAACAATACGCTTGTTCATAAACCACCTCTTGTGGAGAGATCCTGAGGGCAAGTGCAGTGCGTCTGTGTGTGTAACAACTGTTGTCGGCGGCGTCAACCTTTCAATCAATATCCCATTGCCGCGTGGGCTTGGGGTCGGGCTGGTTACTGGCTCGAATCGGCCGCGTAGACGCGGCCCGCGTCCACGCGCAGCGGCTGCGGATCCAGCGCCGCGCCCTGGCAAGGGCCTTCGATGCAGAGCCCGTCCTCGAAGCGGAACAGGGCCGAGTGATGCGCGCACATCAGCACCTGAGCGTCATAGGTGAGGACGGCGCCATGTGCCGCGTCCAACGTGACCGAGAAGTGCGGACAGCGGTTCAAGTAAGCCCATACCGCCTGGCCGCGGCGCAGCAGGATCACCGGCCGCGCGCCGATTGCCGCCGTCAGGGATCCCCCATCCGGTATGTCCTCGATCCGGCACAGCGCCGCTCCGGCGGCTGCTTCAGGCGCGGGGCAGCACGAAGTCATAGCGTCCCTCGTGGAAGTCCGACTCGAAGCCATAGTGCTTGCCCATCGCCGAATCGGCGGCCTGCCGACTGTATTGCAGCACCAGCGACGGCTTCACGCCGAACACCGCGTCCGACGCGAGATAGGGATCGCCGGCATTGAACAGGTGGGTGACCAGCCGCTGGTGCCCCGGCGCGTCGATCATGAAATGCAGGTGCGCGGGCCGGAAGATGTGCCGGCCGGTCGCCGCCATCATGCGGCCGACCGGACCGTCGCCCGGGATCGGATAGGACACTGGCAGGATGCTGCGGATCGCGAAACTGCCGTCCTCGCCGCTGCGGTAGCGGCCGCGCAGATTGCCGTGCGGCTGGTTCAGGTCCTGGCCCGAGTACATGCCGTTGGCGGCCGTCTGCCACACGTCGAGAACCGCGCCGGCCAGCGGCCGGCCCTCGGTGTCGCGCACGGTCCCGTGCACCAGCGCGGGTTCGCCCGGCGTTTGCGCCATGTCCTCGCCCGCCGCGCGCTCGGGCATGCCGGCCATGTAGAAGGGGCCGAACACCGTGCTCTCGGTGGCCTGGCCCGGCTTGCGGTGGTTGATCGCGTCCACCAGCATCGACACGCCCAGCGTGTCGGACAGCAGGATGAACTCCTGCCGCACCGCGCCGTCACAGATCTGGCCGGTCTCGGTCAGGAACCGGATCGCCGCCATCCATTCGGCCTCGGTGGGCTCGACGTCGGCAACGAAGGCGTGCAGATGCCGCACCAGGGATTGCATCAGCTGGCGCAGCCTGGGATCCGGGGTTTGGGCAAAGGCGGCGGCGACCGTGTCGGTCAAGGCGGTTTCGGCGTTCGGCATGGCAGGGTTCATGGCGGCTCCTCAGCGCTTGTAGTGCGGCGGCACGGCGGCGTCCACATTGACCCACACGGACCTGGCCTCAGTGTAGTCATGCATGGCTTCGAAGCCCATTTCGCGTCCATAGCCGGACTGGCCCACGCCGCCGAACGGACTGCCGGGATTGACCCGCTTGTAGCAATTGATCCAGCACATGCCGGCATGGATGGCGCCCGCCAGCTTGTGGGCGCGCGCCAGGTCGCGCGTCCACAAGCCGCTGCCCAGGCCGTAGTCGGTGGCGTTGGCGATGGAGAGCGCCTCCTCGTCGCTGCCAAAGCGCAGCACCGTGACGAAGGGGCCGAAGACTTCTTCCTGCGCGACGCGGTCCTGCGGCCGGGCCTCGACGATGGTGGGCGCGACGTAGTAGCCGCGGGCCAGCTCGCCGCCGGGCGCCTTCCCGCCAGCCAGCAGGCGCGCGCCCTGTTCGGCGGCGATGCCCACGTAGGACAGGACCTTGTCGCGATGCTGCGCCGAGGTCAACGGCCCCATTTCGGTGTCGGGCGAACGCGGGTCGCCCAGCCGGATGGAGTTCGCCAGCGCCGTGAAGCGCTCCAGAAAGGCATCGGCGATCTTCTCATGCAGCATCAGGCGCGAGCCCGCGATGCAGGCCTGGCCCTGGTTGTGAAAGATGGCCCAGGCCGCGCCATTGACGGCGGCGTCGAGGTTGGCGTCATCGAATACGATGTTGGCGCCCTTGCCGCCGAGTTCCAGCTGTACGCGCTTGAGGTTGCCCTGGGACGCTTGCACGATGCGGCGGCCGGTGGCAGTCGACCCCGTGAAGGCGATCTTGCCCACGCCGGGATGCTCGGCCAGGCGTTGGCCAGCGGTGTGGCCGTAGCCGGGGACCATATTGACCACGCCTTCCGGAAAGCCCGCCTGGGCCATCAGTTCGGCGATGCGCAGGGTCGACAGCGGGGTGAGTTCGGACGGCTTGAGCACCACCGTATTGCCAGCGGCCAGCGCCGGGCCCAGCTTCCAGCTGGTGAACATCAGCGGGAAGTTCCACGGCACGATCTGCCCGACCACGCCGATGGGGGCGCGCTGCACGTAGTTGAGAAAGCCCGCTTCCACCGGGATGACGCTGCCCTGCAGCTTGTCGGCCATGCCGCCGAAGTAACGGAAGCAGCCGGCGGTGCGCGGCACGTCCAGGCCGCGCGTGTCGCGTATCGGATGGCCGGTGTCCAGCGTTTCCAGCTGCGCCAGTTCTTCCGCGTTGGCTTCGATCAGGTCGGCCAGCTTGAGCAGCAGGCGTCCGCGTTCGGCCGCCGCCATGCGCGACCAGGCGGGAAAGGCGCGTTGCGCGGCCGCTACGGCGCGGTCCACGTCTTCGGCTTCGGCGGCGGCGATGGCGGTGATGAGGGTCGCGTCGTGCGGGTTGATCACGTCGATGGTGCCGCCTGCGGCCGCGTCCACGAAGCGGCCGTCGATAAAGAGTTTGTTCTGCATGGCTCTGGATACGTGTTGAGTGGGAGGGGGGAGTCAGAACTCGACCGGGTAGGGCGCGAGTTCGCCGCTTTCGTAGCGCTGGGGCAGGTCGGGGGTGGCGTTCTCCCAGACCAGCAGCATCGAGCGCTTGGTCGAATAGCCCTGATGGCGGATGTCGGCGGGCATGGCGCAGATGTCGCCGGCGCGCATGGTGATGCGGGCGCGCGGCGCGCCGGTGTCCTTGTCGCCGATGTCCCAGACGATCTCGTCGGACAGTTGCAGAAACCATTCGACGCGGTCGTTGCCATGGAACACCGGCAGGATGAATTCCTCGGTGGTGGGGCAGAACAGGCTGGCGCCGCAGACGGAAGTGACGGAGGGATTCCAGGTGACGTCGGAGCGCGACAGGTACTTGAACAGGCTGAACGCATGCAGCGCGCCTTCGTAGCCGGGTTCGGCCCGGATCTGCGGCTCATCCTGGGTTACGTCGGCGAAGGCCCGGTTGACGGGCAGGTCGTCGCGCAGCGGCGAGTCTTCCGGCAGGCCTGGCATGCGGCGGGTGGCGATGCGCGACCGCTCGATGGCGGCGATGTTGTTGCCGTGCTTGCGGCCGAAGGCGGAGCCGGTTTCCTCGGGCGCGGCGAAGGGGTCGAAGCCTTCGTTGGTCCAGTCGTGCAGCATGGCCTTGAAGGTGGCCATGATGAGCGGCGTTTCGAAAGTCTCCGTGTAGTCCACGCCCGCGGCCTTCATGACGCCGTTGAACGAGCCGGCGTAGACGTCCACCTTGCCGTAGTGGTTGCGCGTGCCGAACACGTGGTCGAAGTTGACCCAGCCGTAGAAGAAGCCCCAGGCCACGTCGCGCATCAATGCGCGCAGGAACGCATCGGCCGCGATCGCGTGGGTGCGTGTCTGGCCCTTGGAAGGCCAGTGCACCTTGACGAAGTACTCGTCGCGGGTGAAGGTGAACGCGCCGAGATCGAAACGCTTGTAGCCGGTGGCGGCGTCGGCGGAGCTGGCCGCGACTTTGCCGGCGGCAAAGGAAGCGGCGGGAGCGGGGGTGTCCAGCATGGCCATATCGGTACTCCTGAAAGGGGAAGAGGGGGTCGCGGCTTACTGCAGGCAGATGTCCGCCCACTTCTCGACGGACAATTCGCCGGCGCGGGTCTGGACCAGCAGCACGCCTGGATACGGCGCGGTAAAGCGGTAGGCGCAGCCGGCGGGCAAGAGGCATTGGTGTCCGCGGCCCAGCAGCACGCGGCCCATGGCCTTGCCGGCGGGCGCCGCGCCCGCCAGCACCGTGCCGTCCGCGGCTGCGGGGGGCTGGTCCAGCGCCAGGAACTCGACCTCGACCTGGCCGTCCATCAGGATCGCGAACTCGTCGTGGCTGCAGGCGTACCAGGGCGACACGCCTTCGGCGCGCAGCGTTTCGATGACGTATTCCAGGTTCTTGCCGACGACGACCTTTTCGTAGGGCGCCGAGTTCGCGGCCACCTCGAAGATGTTGGAAAAGACGTAGTGGCGCGGCGAGCCTTGCGTGATCTCGATGGAACCCTTGCGGTAGTCCTTCAGCGAGCCGAAGACGGTGGTCGGTGTTGCGGTGTTCATGGAGCCTCCTGTGTCGGGTACTGCTAGCCGCGCGGCGGGGTGGCGCGGACGTGGGGAGCGGGGTGGGCGTGTCAGTCCACCTTGAGATTGATCTTGCGGATGACGCCGGTCCATTTGGCGGCGTCGTCGCGCAAGCGCTGCGCCGTGGCGTCGGGCGATTCTGGCTGCGGATCGAGGTCGTTGCCCTGCAGCTTCTGCTTCACTTCCGGAAGCGCCAGGGCGCGCGCCACCTCGGTATTCATGCGTTGCACGATGGCGGCCGGCGTGCCTTTGGGCGCGAACAGCATTTCGCGGAAGGTGGCGTCGTAGCCAGCCACGCCGGCCTGCTGCATGGTCGGCACGTCCGGCGCCTGGACCGAGCGCGCGCTGCCCGACACTGCCAGCCCGTGGAGCTTGCCGGCCGCGACGTAGGGCGCTACCACCGGCGAGGCCAGATAGCCGCAGGGCACCTGGCCGGCCAGCACGTCCTGCGTGGCGGGCGACGGCCCCTTGTAAGGGACGTGCAGGATGTCCAGGCCGGCGCCCGACAAATAGAGCTCCATTGCCAGATGGCCAGGCACGCCCTGGCCGCCGGAGGCATAGCTGAGGGCGCCGGGCGTTTTCTTGGCCTGCGCGTCCAGCTGCGCCAGCGTGCGCAGGCCCGAAGCGGCCGAGCACACCAGCATCTGGTTGAAGTTCGCCAGCGCGACCACCGGCGTCAGGTCGTCGGCCTTGAAATTCAGCTTGCGGTAGATGGCGGGATTGATGGTGACGACGGTGTCGGGCGCTTCGAGGAAGGTGTAGCCGTCGGCGGGAGCACGGGCCACCGCTTCGGCGCCGATGTTGCCGCCCGCGCCGGGGCGGTTCTCGATGATGACGGGCTGCTTGAGCGACTGCCCCACGGCGTCGGCCACGATGCGCGCGGCGGTGTCGCCCGGCGATCCCGCGGGGAAGGCGACCACGATGCGGATGGCGCGCGCGGGCCACTCCTCCTGCGCCTGGACGTGCGACGCCGTGCTGGCGGCCATACAGGCTGTCAGCGCAAGTAATTGCGGTTTCATGCTGTCTCCTGAGTTTATTTTTCAGGCGCCCTGGTCCGGGCGCGCTGCGCTACCACCTGCCGATATGGATGCCGACCGAGTCCTCCTTGCGTGTCCATCCCGTCATGGCGGCGTGGCTGACGGTGGGGTGGATCCTGCGGTTGCGCAGCCAGTCGAACAGCATGGCCTGGTAGCGTTCCCGCACGGACGCGTGCGCGGGATCCGAGCCCAGGTCGTCGTACTCGTCCGGGTCGGCGCGCAAATCGAACAGCTGCGGACGCAGGCCCTCGAAATGGACGTACTTCCAATCGTGGTCGCGCACCATGATGGTGTGGCAGCCGTCGGCGGGACGGCCCAGCGGTTCGCGAACGAAGTCGCGGAACGCGTAGTTGTTCTCCGAGAACACGGCGCGGCGCCAGTCGGCGGGCTGCTCGCCGCGCAGCAGCGGCAGCAGGGAGCGGCCTTCGAGAATGTGGTCGGGGATCTCGGCGCCCAGGGCGTCCAGGATGGTGGGCACCAGGTCTATGGCTTCCACCAGCCGCGATTCCACCGCGCCGCGGCGCGCGCCGTCGCCGGGCAGGCGCACGATCAGCGGCACCTTGGCCACGCAATCGTGGAACAGCTCTTTCTCGCCCAGGTAGTGATCGCCCAGGTAGTCGCCATGGTCGCTGCAGAAGATGACCATGGTGTCCTGGTCGCGGCCGCTGCGCCGCAGGTAGTCGAACAGCACGCCCAACTGGTCGTCGACCTGCTTGATGAGGCCCATGTAGGTGGGTATCACGGTCTCTCGCACCTGGTCGCAGGAGAAGTTCCTGCTGACCTCGGCCTGACGAAAGCCCTGCAATACGGGATGCGCGTTGTCCAGTTCGCGAGCGGATCTCTTCGCGGCGGGCACGTCGTCAACCGAGTACATCGCGTGATAGGGCGCCGGCGCGACATAGGGCCAGTGCGGCTTGATGTAGGACAGATGCAGCACCCAGGGCTGCTCGCCGCTTTGCTCCATGAATTCGATCGCGCGCCGTGTCATGTAGGGCGTTTCGGAATCGGCTTCCGCGACGCGCGCCGGCAGGCCGGCATAGCGCATGTTCCAGCCGGAGAGGATCTCGCCGTTGGCGCCCAGCGCCGAATTGGCGTGGTCGTGCCAGGGATTGTCGCCGTCGTAGCCTTGCTTGCGCAGGTATTGCGTGTAGTGGTGCGATTCGTCGCTGAAGCCCGGCGGCCAGATGCCGTCGTCGCGGTCGTAGGGTTCGAATCCGCCTTGCGCGGCCAGCAGGCCGCTCGCGCTTGCCGGGTCTATGCCCAGGCGCCGCATGCCGGACCTGTCGGCCTCCACGTGGGTCTTGCCCGCCACCGCCACGCGCACGCCCAAGGGGCGCAGGTAGTCGCCCAGCGTCATTTCGCTGACAGGCATGGGGACGAAGTTCCACACTGCGCCGTGGCTGGTGACATAGCGGCCGGTGTAATAGGACATGCGCGACGGCCCGCATACCGGGCCCTGCACGAAGGCATTGTCGAAACGCAGGCCCTCGGCGGCCAGGCGGTCGATATTGGGGGTGTGCAGGCGCGGGTGTCCATAGCAGGACAGGTAGTCCCAGCGCAGTTGGTCGCACATGATCCAGAGCACATTGCGTACAGCCTGTCCGCTCATTCCCGCCTCTCTTCCCATTCCGCCAGCCACCACGGCTTGCGTTAGACGCCACGATATTTCGCCGGGACTGGGCGGCTCAAGCAGGTTTTGCTAGAGTTTCACTCAGTGAAATTTATGGCGATGCGGAAAGAGAGGGCGCAATGAGCCGTTGGACGCCGAAGGTGAAGACCATAGACGCGCTGGAGCGCGGCCTGATCGTGCTGGACGAGGTGCGCGCCACGCAGGGCGCCAGCCTGCAGGAACTCCACCTGCGCACCGGCTACGCCAAGGCAACGCTGCTGCGCATTCTGGCGACGCTGCAATTGCGCGGCCTGATCTGGCGCCGGATCGCGGACGACTATTTCTGCCCCGCCAGCTCGCTCAACGAGCCCAGCCGGCGCGCGCGCGTGCTGGATCTGCTGGGCCAGTGCGCGGCGCCGGAACTGGACCGCCTGCAGGCGCAGGTGCTGTGGCCGTCGGACCTGACGGTGCGCCGCGGCAATGCCATGATCGTGCGCGAAACCAACCGCAGCCAGTCGTACTTCACCATCCGCCGCGACAACATCGGCTTCCAGATCAACATGCTGCGCTCCGCGGTGGGGCGCGCCTATCTGGCGTTCTGCGCCGAGAAAGAGCGCGATTCGATCCTGGCCGCGCTGCGCCGCAGCCGCCGCGAGGGCGACGCGCTGGCCCACGATTGCGCCGCCGTGGAGAAAATGCTGGAACAGACGCGCCGCCAGGGCTATGGCCTGCGCGAACAGCGCTTTGGCGGCGACTACGACAAGACCCGCAAGGACCAGAACGACAGGCTCGAGGCCATCGCCCTGCCCATCATGGCCGGGCCGGGGCGGCTCTACGGCTGCGTCAACATCGTGTGGATCCAGGGCGTGCGCTCGACCGAGCAGATGGTGGAGCAGTGCCTGGAGCCGCTGTGCCGCACGGCGCGCGCCATCTCCGCCGGCATGAACCGGCGCGCCTGAAGCGCCGGGTAGGCGCTGCCGCGCCTTGCTCCAGGGCGGCCGCGCGGATCGCGCCCCGTCACGCCTCTTCAAGCAACCGCAAACCTTCGTAGGCACACGTGCCAATCCGGCGCCCATCCTGCGTGGCGCGGCCCTTGCGCGTCTGTCTGGTTCTCATCGCTTGATTCATAGATTGTTTTTTCGATGTACTCAAAAATAGACAAATACTAGGGTTTATACGAATAATATCGGCAATATTTTCATTCTATAAAGCTTCATTGTTTTTTTATTGTATTTATAGAGATGAAAATTGCTCTGATGGGCTGCGGTGAGGTTGGTTCCTGCTATGCGCAGGCTTGGAGCGCCGCCGGGCATGCGCTGGTCGGGATCTGCGAGCTGCGGCAGGACCAGGAAATGGCGGGCCGCGCCCGGCGTCATGGCGCCGGATTGCACGCCGAGCCGGGGGCATGGCTGGGCGAGGCGGACATCGTGGTGTCGGCGGTGTATGGCCATGCGGCGCTGGAGATGGCGCGGCAGAGCTTCCCGCACATGCGCCAGGACGCGGTCTACGCCGACTTCACGACAGCCAGCGCGCCGGACATGCAGGCCGCTTCGGCCGCCGCCGCCGCACAGAACATCGACTTCACCGACGTCGCGATCATGGGCGCCATTGCCCTGCTGGCGGAACGCACGCCCTTGCTCTGCGCCGGGACCGGCACGGACACCGTGCTGCGGCTGGCCGAGAGCGGCGGGGCGCCGGCGCGCGCCATACAAGGAGCGGCGGGCGATGCCGTGCGCCTGAAGCTGCTGCGCAGCATCATGACCAAGGGCATGGAAAGCCTGGCCGTGGAATGCCTGGTGGCAGCCGAGTCCATGGGATTGAGAGCCTCGCTGTACGAGGTGCTGGCGGATATCGACCAGACGCCGCTTACGGCCTTCATGGATTCGTTCGTCCGATCCCACGTGCTGCATGCGCAGCGCCGCCAGGCGGAAGTCCAGGAGGCCCGCGAGCAACTGCTGGAGGCGGGACTGGAGCCGCTGGTTCTCGACGGCGTCGAACGGCTTTTTGGCCGCACCAGCAGAGGTATCCAGGATGCGCGGGCGGATGGCGATTTCACGCTGCCGGACACCGTCGAGGCCCGCCTGGCCTGGCTCACGACGCTGGCGCGCGAACGCTGAACGTCGTACCGCAACGCGATGCTGCGGACGGCATATCCAACAAAAACCAACTGTGTGAGGAAGACAATGAAGGTCCTGAAGAAACTCCTGGCTGCCACGCTCGTGCTGGGCTGCGCCGCCGCGAACGCGGCCGATATGGGCACGGCGCCCATCACGCTCATTTCCCCGTTCCCGCCCGGAGGCGGCACCGATACGCTGACGCGCATGATCGGCAGCGCGATCGGCCAGGACCAGGGCTGGAACATGGTGGTGGAGAACAAGCCGGGCGCCGGCGGCAACCTGGCGCTGGACGCCACCGCCCGCGCGCGTCCGGATGGACATACGCTGGTGATGGCCCAGACCGACAACATCGTGCTGAATCCCTGGCTCTACAACAAGCTCAGCTACGACACGTTCAAGGATTTCAAGCCGGTCGGCCCGGTGGCCACGTCGCCGAGCGTTTTCGTGGTGCTGCCCGAATCGCCGTTCAAGACGGTCGGCGATGTGGTCAAGGCGGCACAGGCCCGCCCCGGCGTGGTGTCGCTGGGGATTCCCGGCATCGGCGGCACTGGCGACCTGACCGGCTATCTCTGGCGCAAGGCGGCGAACATCGAATTGATGCACGTGCCGTACCGCGGCTGGGGCCAGGCGTTCCCGGACCTGGCCAGCGGCCGCATCGACATGTATGTGGGCTCGGTGGCTTCGCTGCTGCCGCAGATCCGCGGCGGCAAGGTCCGCGCGCTGGCCGTGGTTGCCAAGGAGCGCGCGCCGGCCTTGCCCGACGTGCCCACGTTCGCGGAAAGCGGATTCAAGACGATAGACCAATCGATCTGGTGGGGCCTGATGGCTCCCGCGAAGACGCCGGACGACGTGGTTGCCGCGCTGAACAAGGCTCTGCAACAAGTCCAGTCCCAGCCCGAGCTGGTGAAGAAACTGGAGGACGCCGGCTATAGCGTGCTCAAGGGCACGCCCGAGGATCTGGCCCGCCAGCATCGGGCGGACCACGAGATCTTCGGCAAGGTGGTGCAGGACGCCGGCATTCCCAAGCAGTAATGGCAACGCATTGCAATTCCCGACAGGAGCAAAAATGATCGGTTTCGAGATCCATGCCCGCAAGCGCGCGGTGAGCAAGCAAACCGTGGACAAGTTCAAAGGCGTGCCGGTCGCCAATATCAGCGACTGCATGTCGCGGATGACGGCCGGCGGCGCGCCCTTGCAACCCATGCACGACGGCAGCCCGCTGGCCGGTCCGGCCCTGACCGTGCGCACCCGTCCTGGCGACAACCTGCTGGTGCACAAGGCGCTTGATCTGGCGCAGCCCGGCGACGTGATCGTGGTGGACGCGGGCGGCGACCTGACCAACGCCATCATCGGCGAAATCATGACCAGCTACGCGCAGACGCGCGGCATCGCAGGCATCGTGATCAACGGCGCTATCCGCGATAGCGGCACGATCCGCCGCGGCGCGTTTCCCGTCTACGCGGCCGGCGTGACCCACCGCGGGCCCTACAAGGACGGGCCTGGCGAGATCAACTGCGTCATTGCCTTGAATGGCATGACGATTGCGCCGGGAGATCTGATCCTGGGCGACGAGGACGGCCTGCTGTCGATTCCGTTCGAGCAGACGGAAGCGGTTTACCTGGCCGCTCAGTCCAAGCACGAACTGGAAACGAAGATGCTGGCGGATATCGCGGCGGGTTCGCTGGACACGTCCTGGGTCGATGCCCGGCTCAAGCAACTGGGCTGCGCGGAGGCGCGGCCGTGAGCCTGACGGCGCGGCTGGCGGACAAGATGCGCGTCGTCCGGCTGGACCTCTGGATCGATCCTGCGTTCGACGCCTGCCTCGGGCGCGAGCCGGCCCTGAGCATCGAAGTGTTGCCTGCGAAGGGCGACGCGATCACGGCGGCGGGGCTGGCCGGCGCGGATGCGTATCATGTCAGCGCGGCCAAGGACGAAGTCCCCGCGCGCTGGCAGGTAACGGAAAGCCTGCTGGCGCAGTGTCCGGAATTGCTTTGCGTGTCCTCGGGCGGCGCGGGCTACGACACCGTGGACGTTGCCGCCTGCACGCGGGCCGGAGTGGCGGTGGTGAACCAGGCAGGCGCCAATGCCGCGTCGGTGGCGGAAATGACGTTCGCCTTGCTGCTGTCGCTGGTCAAGCGCCTGCGCGAATCCCAGGCCGCGCTGCAAGCGGGATCCGCCGCTACGCGCGAGGCCCTGATGGGGCGCGAGATCGACGGACGCGTGCTGGGCATCGTGGGCATCGGTGAAATCGGCCGCAGAGTCGCGCGCATTGCCGCTGGCTTCGGCATGCGGGCGATTGCCTGCGACCCGCTGCTGCCTCCCGAGGAAATCCGGGCGCGCGGCGCCGAACCCGTGAGCCTCGCGCAGTTGCTCGAACAGGCCGACGTGGTGAGCCTGCATTGTCCGCTGAATGACGACACGCGGGGCATGATCGGGACCGAAGCGTACGCCAGGATGCGTCCCGGCGCGCTGTTCATCTCGACCGCGCGCGGCGGCATCCACGACGAGCAGGCGCTGCTTGCCGCCTTGCAGGACGGACGGCTGGCGGGAGCGGGACTGGATGTCTGGAGCCAGGAACCTCCTTCGCCCGGGCATGGTCTGCTGCTGCGTTCCGATGTGGTGGCAACCTATCACACCGGAGGCGTCACGCACGAGGGCCGGCGCAAGGTCGCGCAAGGGTCCGCCAGCCAGATCATCGACATGCTGGCCGGTCGCCGTCCCGCCCGGCTGCTGAATCCAGAGGTCTGGCCCAGGTTCCTGGAGCGCCTCGCGCAACGCCAGCGTTGACGCGGCCAGGCGCGAATGCCGGGACAGCCTTCCGGTATAGTTCGGGAACCCGGATCAGGAGTCATGCGCCATCATGTCGAGCGCCCGCGATTACGTCTATGCAGAGCTGCGCCGCCGCTTGATGGCAGGCTCTTTCATGCCCGGTGAACGGCTGCGCGAAGAGCACATCGCGGCCGAGCTTTCCGTCAGCCGGACGCCGGTGCGCAGCGCGATCGAGCGCCTGGTGACGGACGGCCTGGTCAAGCACGAAGGCCGGCGCGGAGCGGTGGTATTGGGCTGGCAAGACCGGGACATCGATGAAGCCTTCGAGCTGCGCATGCTGCTTGAACCGTATTCCGCCAAGGCGGCCGCCGAACGGGCCAGCCCGGAGCAGATACTCGAACTCGAGCGCATCAATCAGTGCATGCTCGATGCCATCAACGCCGACGCGCCCGACAGCGTGGCGCAGGTGCAGCACTACAACAACCAGTTCCACCACGCGCTGCTCGACGCGGCGCAGTCCGCGCGGGTGCGTTCCATGGTGGAAAACCTGCTGGACATGCCCATCATCATCGGCTCGTTCTACTTCTACACCAAGGACGACATGCTGCGCAGCGTGGAGCATCATCGCCAGATCATCGCGGCGCTGCGCGCGCGCGATGCGGAATGCGCGCAGATCGCCATGCGCTTCCACCTGGCTGCCACGCATCTGCTGTTCCGCAGCCACCGCAAGCCGGGCCAGTAGCCCAGGGCTTACTCCCGAACGCGCTTTCCCGGTTGTTTTTTCTCGGATCGGGCCTCGGCCCGCGCCTGCGCGATGATGGCCTGGGCGGTCCAGCGCGCCACGTCCGTGAGTTCGGGCAGCTCCAGTTTCCAGATGTCCTTCAACACCAGGAACACCTCCGTTCCATAGACCAGCGACAGGGCCTGGGCCACGCGGTCCAGCTGGGCCGGCGTCAGCTCGGGCGCCAGCGGCGCGATGGCGCGCCTGAGGATGTCGACGCGATGGCCGCGCACCAGCCGGGGCTCGGTCGCGGCGCGTCCGGCGCTGGCTTCGGCGTGCTGCTGCAGCGACACCATGATGGCGGCGCGCAGCGGCGCTTCGTGCGCTGCCAGCCGGGGGTAGGCGAAGCGCAGCAGTTCGTCGACGCGTTCGGCGGCGTCGGGCGCGGCGGAGTCCCAGGCTAGGATGGGCCCGAGGCTCTCGTCCACCACGGCGGCGATCAGCGCGCTCTGGCTGGGGAAGTAGCGGTAGGCGGTGGCGCGCGATACCTGCGCGTGTTCGGCCAGTTCGGCCACCGACGGCGTGATGCCCTGGGCCATCAGCCGCTGCGCCGCATCCAGCAGGATCTTGCGCATGCGCGCGCGCGGCCCATGCGGCGGTTCGCCGCTGGCGGCGGCTTGCGGGCTGGCGGGCGCGATCAGGCGCGCCGTGCCGGCCGTGGAGGGGGCGGGAGTTTGACGTGAGACAGGTGTCTCAGTATGATTCTTTCGTCTCATTTCTAGATTCTACAGGCCTCGCGGCCTCACATATCGAGGCGCGCACCGAGTGTAGCCGCCCGCGGAGGAGTCATGACGCATTCGAACCGGCGGGTCTACGTGGCCGCCACCTACGACACCAAAGGCCAAGAGGCTGAATATGTGATGGACCTGCTGCGCCGGGACGGACTGGATCCGGTGTCGGTGGATGTGTCCACTTCCGGCGCCGCCAGCGCGGCGCAGGTGCAGGCCAGCGTAGTGGCCGCCAGCCATCCGGACGGCGCCGGCGCGGTCTTCACCGGCGACCGGGGCACGGCCATCGCGGCCATGGCGCTGGCGTTCGAACGCTATGCGACCGGCAACGCCGGGATCGGCGCGCTGCTGGGACTGGGCGGCTCCGGCGGCACCGCCTTGATCACGCCCGCGATGCGCGCGCTGCCGATCGGCACGCCCAAGCTGATGGTGTCGACGATGGCCTCGGGCAATGTCGCGCCCTATGTCGGGCCCTCGGACATCGCCATGATGTATTCCGTGACCGACGTCGCGGGCCTGAACCGCATTTCGCGCCGGGTGCTGGCCAATGCCGCCGGCGCAATCGGCGGCGCCTTCAAGCAGGCGGCGAGCGCCGCGGCCGATGACGGCCGGCCCGCCGTGGGCATCACCATGTTCGGCGTCACTACCGCCTGCGTGCAGCAGGTGACGCCGCTGCTGGAGTCGCGCTACGACTGCCTGGTGTTCCATGCCACCGGCACGGGCGGGCAATCGATGGAAAAGCTGCTGGACAGCCATCTGCTGGGCGGCGTGCTGGACCTGACCACCACCGAAGTCTGCGACTTCCTGTTCGGCGGCGTGCTGGCCTGCACCGAGGACCGTTTCGGCGCCGTGGCCCGCACCGGCCTGCCCTACGTGGGCTCCTGCGGCGCGCTGGACATGGTGAACTTCGGCGCCATGGACACAGTTCCGGAACGCTACCGCGGCCGCAAGTTCTATCCGCACAATCCGCAGGTGACGCTGATGCGCACCACCGTGGAAGAAAACACCCGCCAGGGCGAGTGGATCGCCGCCAGGCTGAATCAATGCCAGGGTCCGGTGCGCTTCCTGATTCCGGAGGGCGGCGTCTCCGCGCTGGACGCGCCGGGGCAGGCGTTCTGGGATCCGCAGGCCGACGCGGCGCTGTTCGCGGCGCTGGAGAAAAACCTGGTGCAGACCGCCGAGCGCCGCCTGGTGCGCGTGCCTTGCCACATCAACGACCCGCTCTTCGCCCAGACCGCGGTCGACCAATTTCTTGAAATCGCTACACACTGAGGACCGCCGCCATGCCGCGCTTTGACCGCAACGAACTCCTGGACAAGTATCGCGCCATGGTGCGCGCGCGCACGCCTATCGTCGGCGGTGGCGCGGGCACCGGCCTGTCGGCCAAGTGCGAGGAAGCGGGCGGCATCGATCTGATCGTGATCTACAACTCGGGCCGTTATCGCATGGCGGGCCGTGGATCGCTGGCGGGGCTGCTGGCGTATGGCAACGCCAACGAGATCGTGGTGGACATGGGACGCGAAGTCCTGCCGGTGGTGAAGAAGACGCCGGTGCTGGCCGGCGTCAACGGCACCGACCCGTTCTGCGATTTCGACGTGTTCCTGGATGACCTCAAGCGCCAGGGCTTTGCCGGCGTGCAGAACTTCCCCACCGTGGGCCTCATCGACGGCACCTTCCGCGCCAACCTGGAAGAGACCGGCATGGGCTACGCGCTGGAAGTGGACATGATCCGCCTGGCGCACAAGAAGGGCATGCTGACCACGCCCTACGTGTTCAACGAGGACGACGCCGTGGCCATGACGAAGGCCGGCGCCGACATCATCGTGGCCCATATGGGCCTGACGACCGGCGGTTCGATCGGCGCCGAGACCGCGCAGACGCTGGACGGCTGCGTGGCGGCTATCGACCGCATCGCCGCGGCTGCGCTGGCGGTGCGGCCGGATATCATCGTGCTGTGCCACGGCGGCCCCATCGCCACGCCCGAGGACGCGGCCTACGTGCTGCGCGCGTGCAAGCATTGCCATGGCTTCTATGGCGCAAGCTCGATGGAGCGGCTGCCCACCGAACAGGCGCTGACCGCGGCGACCCGCGAGTTCAAGAGCCTGACGTTCTGATTCCGTCGTTTCCGACGTTTTCCCAATCCCTGGGCCGCGCGCCCGCAGGAGTCCGCATGCCGCATACCGTACACGTCAGCGCCATCATCCACGCGCCGCTACAGCAGGTCTGGGCCAGTTTCCGAGATTTCAACGGCCTGGCCGCCTGGCATCCCGGCATCGCCGAAAGCCGCCTGGAAGAGGGCGGCCGCCACGACGCCGTAGGCAGCGTGCGGCATCTGTCGCTCAAGCCTTCCGGCTTCGTGCGCGAGCAACTGCTGATGCTGGACGATCCGGGCACGGCGCTGCGCTATTCCATCATCGAAACCGATCTGCCCATGCGCGACTATGTCGCCGGCGTGGCGCTGCATGCCATCACCGAAGGCGGCCACACGCTGGTGGAGTGGTGGGCGGATTTCCGCGTCGAGGGCGCGGAGTTGAGCGACGTGGCCAACGCCGTGGGCCGCAATGTGTTCGCGGCGGGGCTGGCGGCGCTGGATGAGAAGCTGCGCGGGGCCTGACCGCGCCGGGTATCCTTCAGGCTTTCAAACCCTTGGCCGGCATGCGCTTGCAGCCGGCCGGCAGCGGCGCGGTGCGCAGGTAGTCGTGGATCGCGCGGATCAGCGCCTGCGCGGCGGGGCTCAAGGGGTATTCCTTGTGCCGGATGATGCAGACCGTGCGTATGACCGTGGGACGGGCCAGCAGCGCGTAGGCCAGGCCCGGCTCCATCACCCGCTGCGCGGCCAGCGCCGGCAATAGCGCCACGCCCAGGCCGGCCTGGACCAGCGCCGCCTGCGAGGTGGTGCTGGACGCTTCGTAGAACGGCGCGCCGGCTTCTATCGGCAAGTCGGCGCGGGCGCGCAACAGCGCCATGATGCCGGTCTCGTCCACCACCCCGACCAGTTTGCGGCCGGCCAGGTCCGACCAGCGCATCGTGCCGTCGCGCGCGGGGCGCAGGCTGGCGTCGTCTTCCCGGTACAACACGCCGAAACGGTCTTCCAGCAGGGCGTCGAACTGCAGGCCGGGCGCGTCGGCCCAGCGGCTGGTCAGGCCGAAGTCCACTTCGCGCGCGGCGACCTTGCGCTGGATGCGGCCGGAGTTGTCGTCGCTGAGATACAGGCGCACGGCCGGGTAGCGGGCGGAAAAGGCCGCGGCGGCGGGCGCGATGATCTGCGTGATGGCAGACGGTGCCGCCGCCACTCCCACGCGCCCGCGTTCCAGTGCGCCATAGCGTTGCACGTCGTCTATCACGCCATCGAAATCCGCCAGCAGCCGCATGACGCGCGGCAGGAATTCCTCGCCGGCCGCCGTCAGCAGCACGCGCCGGCTGGTGCGCGCGAAGAGCTGCGTGGCGAGCGCGTCCTCCAGCTGCCGCACCAGGCTGGTCACCGACGACTGCGTCTGGAACAGGCGCTTGGCGGCGTGCGTGAAGCTGGATTCCTGGGCCACGGCGACGAAGGCGGTCAGGTGCTTCAGGGTGACGTGCTTGGGCAGACGATTCATTTCAAATCACGATAGATGGATCAATAAAAACAATTTTCCCAGATTGATCGGGCGGACGATACTAGACCCTTTCGGCGTCCGCTGGCCTGGCGTATCCGCCGACAAGACCCTCAAGGCAGGAGCACCATGCGGCAGGAACCTCTGGATCTGATCATTGAAGGCGGATGGGTCATCGACGGCCTGGGCGGCCCTAGGCGGCGCACCGACGTGGGCGTGGCGGGCGAGCGCATCGCCGCCATCGGCGACCTGTCGGGCAAGGCGGCCGCGCGCCGGGTGGATGCGCGCGGCAAGATCGTGGCTCCCGGCTTCATCGACGTGCACGGCCATGACGACCTGATGTTCGTGGAGCGGCCTGGCCTGGAATGGAAGACCACGCAAGGCATCACGTCGGTGGTGGTGGGCAATTGCGGCGTGAGCGGCGCGCCGGCGCCCTTGCCGGGCAATACCGCCGCGGCGCTGGCCTTGCTGGGGGAAACGCCCTTGTTCGCCGACATGCAGGCCTATTTCGGCGAGCTGCGCGCGCAGCAGCCCATGATCAACGTGGCGGCCCTGGTGGGGCACGCCAACCTGCGCCTGGCCGCCATGCGCGACCCGGCGGCGCAGCCTACGGCCGAGGAGCAGGAAAGCATGCAGCGCATGCTGGACGAAGCCCTGGCCGCGGGCGCGGTGGGCTTCAGCACCGGCCTGGCCTACCAGCCTGGCGGCGCGGCGCGTCCCGCTGAACTGGAAGGCCTGGCGCGGGTGGCGGCGGCGCGTGGCGCCATGCACACCAGCCATATCCGCAACGAGGGCGACGAGGTCGAGACAGCCGTCGACGAGGTGCTCTCGGTGGGGCGCAACACGGGTTGCGCCACCGTGCTGTCGCACCACAAATGCATGATGCCGCAGAACTGGGGCAAGAGCCGCGCCACGCTGGCGAACATCGACCGCGCGCGCGGCGAGGGCGTGGAGGTGGCGCTGGACATTTACCCGTACCCCGGCAGCTCCACCATCCTGATTCCGGAGCGCGCCGAAACCATCGAGGACATACGTATCACCTGGTCCACGCCGCATCCCGAATGCGGCGGCCAATTCCTCAGCGACATTGCGGCGCGCTGGGGCTGCGACAAGACCACCGCGGCGCAGCGCCTGTGTCCGGCGGGCGCGATCTACTTCGCCATGGACGAGGCCGAGGTACAGCGCATCTTCCAGCACGAGTGCTGCATGGTGGGTTCGGACGGCCTGCCCAACGACGCCCATCCGCATCCCCGGCTGTGGGGCAGCTTCACGCGCGTGCTGGGCCGCTACGTGCGCGAGGCCGAGCTGATGACGCTGGAGACTGCCGTCGCCAAGATGACTTCCCTGCCGGCCCGCGTGTTCGGCCTGGCCGGGCGCGGCCAGTTGAGCGAGGGCGCCTGGGCCGACATCGTCGTGTTCGACGCCGACACGGTCGAGGACCGCGCCACCTGGGAGGCGCCGACGCTGGCCTCCGCGGGCGTGGAGCACGTGCTGGTCAACGGCCAGCAGGTCTTCCCGGCTGAAGCCGGCATGGCGCGGCCTGGCAAGATCCTGCGCCGTGAAGCAATGGCGCAAGCCGCCGCCGGCGCGGCCGCATAAGAATTCCAACCATCCCTACAGGAGACATACCCATGATGCGCAAGACTTGCGTAGCCCTGGCGCTGGCCGCCATGCTGCCCGCCGCCCACGCGGCTTTTCCCGACCATCCCATCACGCTGATCGTGCCGTTCCCGGCGGGCGGCCCGACCGACATCGTGGGCCGGCTCGCGGCCGCCAAGGCGGGCGAGATCCTGGGCCAGCAGATCGTCGTGGAGAACCGCACGGGCGCGTCCGGCACCATAGGCATGACCGCCACGGCGCGCGCCAAGCCGGACGGCTACACCGTGGGCCTGGCCACCGTCAGCACGCACGGCACCGCGCCGCACCTGTTCCCGAAGCTGACCTACGATCCGGTCAAGGATTTCACGCCCGTCAGCAATCTGGTCACCAGCCCCAACATCCTCAGCGTGAATCCGCAGTTCCCGGCCAAGACGCTGGGCGAGTTCGTCGAGCACGTGCGCGCCAATCCCAACAAGGACGGCTATGCCAACGCTGGCGCCGGCGGCGTGAACGACCTGGGCATGATCTGGTTCCTGCAGATCATCGGCGGCAAGATGAACAGCATTTCCTATCGCGGTTCGGCGCCCGCGCTGACCGATACGGTGGGCGGGGTGGTGCCGGTGATCTTCGATAACTTCCCGTCGTCGCTGCCCTACCTGAAGAGCAATCACCTGCGCGCCCTGGCCATCACCGGCGCCCAGCGCAACCCGCGTCTGCCGGACGTGCCGACGTTCGCGGAGCAGGGCTACAAGGACTACGACGTGACGGCCTGGTACGGCGTGGTGGGACCTGCCGGCATGCCTGACGACGTGCGCGACAAGCTGGCCGACGCCTTCGCCCGCGCCGTGCGCGATCCGGCGACAGCGGCCAAGATGGAAGAGACGGGCGCATTTCCGCTGGGCAATACCCCGGCCGAGTTCGGCCAGCAGATCCGCGCCGAACGCGACCGCTGGAAGACCGTGATCGAGAAGGCCGACATCAAGCTGCAGTAAACGCAGCGGACGCGTTCAATACACGTCGCGGCGGTAGCGGCCGTCGCGCTGCATGGCCTGCAGGCGCGTGGCGCCCAGTATGTCCTGCAGGGCGGCGTCCACGCCGCCGGCCATGCCTTGCAGGCTGCCGCAGACGTAGATGGCGGCGCCCGCGTCGGCCCAGGCGCGCACGGCTTCAGCTTGTTCGCGCAGATGGTGCTGCACGTAGCGGCGCTCGGCCTGGTCACGCGAGAACACCGCGTCCACGCGTTCCAGCGTGCCGTCATTGCGCCAGGCGTCGATCTCTTCCCGGCAGAACCAGTCGTGCGCCGCGTTGCGTTCGCCGAACACCAGCCAGTTGCGGTGCTGGCCCGCGGCGCGGCGCGCCTTGATCAGCGCGCGCAGGCCGGCCAGGCCGGTGCCATTGCCCACCAGCAGCAGCGGGCGGTCGTCGGCAGGCGCGTGGAAATTGCGGTTGACGCGCACGCGCAGGTCGATCGCGTCGCCGGGCTGCGCGATATGGGTGAGCCAGCCGCTGCCCAGGCCCAGCGCGCCATCGGCGCCGCGCATCTGGCGCACCAGCAATTGGATCGAACCGTCTTCCGGCAGCGATGCGATCGAGTATTCGCGGTGCGCGAGCAAGGGGCCGCCGGCTTCGCGCCGCGGGCCGATCTCGGCGATGTCGCCGGCCTGCCAGCCGCGCACGCCATCGGCTGGCGGCGTCAGCGTCAGCAGATAGCAGGGGCCGCCCTGGCTGTGCGGATTGAGCTGTTCGCGCGCGGCCAGGCGCCACGATTCGTAGACGGGCGCCTGCCAATCGGGCAGGTCGCTGCGTCCTGCCAGCAGGCCCAGGTGGTGCTGCCAATGGCGCAGGGCGGCGGGGTCGCCGTTGTCGACTTCCACCAGGTCGAACAACGGCGTTGCGCCCTGGGCGTGCAGCCAGTCGTCCAGGCGATGGCCGAAGCCGCAGAACTGGGCATATTCGCTGTCGCCCAGCGCCAGCACCGCGTAGTGCGCGCCGGCAAGCGCCGGGACCGCCAGCTGCATCTGTTCGGCGAAGGCCGCGGCGGCGTCTGGCGGATCGCCTTCGCCATAGGTGCTGACCACGAACAGCATGCGGCGATACGCCGCCAGACGCTTGGCGTCCAGCTGTTCCAGCGCCGCCACGCGCACGGCGAGACCGCCCGCGCGCAGGGATTCGGCGGTCTGCGCCGCCAGCGATTCGGCGTAGCCGGTCTGCGTGGCGTAGGCGACCAGCAAGGTGTCTTCGGGGACGGGCGCTTGCAGGGCTTGCAGTGCCAGCGCCTGTTGCGCCTCATGGCGCTTGGCGCGGCGGCGGGCCCAGAGGCACAGGAGCAACCAGGCTCCCACCACGCATGCTGCCGCGATCAACCGGGTTGCTGGCATGTCGTCAGGCTATGGCGGCCAGCGCCTGGAATGCGGGCGTGGCAACGACGCGCCAGGCGTCGCGCTCGCGCAGGATGAACAAGGCCGCCAGATCGTGGCGGCGCGCATAGGCCAGACCCTCGTCTGCGCCCAGCACGGTCAGGGCGGTGGCGAGCGCGTCGGCCTGCATGCATCCGGGATGCAGCACGGTGACCGAGGCCAGATTGTTGCGCACCGGCATACCCGTGCGCGGATCGATGGTGTGGGCGTAGCGCTCGTCGCCGCTGCCCGCGTGGCGGCGGTAATCGCCCGAGGTGGCGATGCTGCGGTCGGACAGCGGCAGCGCCAGCGCATGGTCGTCGCTGGCGTCCGGCACTTCGATCGCCACGCGCCAGGGCTGGCCGTCGGGCCGTTTGCCGCGCGCGCGCAATTCGCCGCCGACTTCGACCAGGTATTGAGTGATGCCCAGCGCATCGAGCGCCATCGCGGCGCGGTCCACGCCGTAACCCTTGGCGATGGAGGAAAGATCCAGATAGGCGCCGCCCGGCTGCAGCGCGGCGCGGCGTTCGGTGTCCAGTTGCACGCGGCGCCAGCCGCAGCGGGCGCGCGCGGCCTCGATGGCGGCAGGCGCGGGCGGCTCGAAGGCGCGCTGGTGCGGACCGAACCCCCAGGCGTTCACCAGCGGTCCCACCGTGGGGTCATAAGCGCCGCCAGTGTCCCCGGCCAGCGCCAGCGCGTGGCTCAGCACATGGAAGAATCCCGCCGGCAATTCCTGCCAGCCAGCGGCGGCCTGGTTGTAGCGCGTGATGTCGGAATCCGCTTCCCAGGTGCTCATCTGGGCGACCACTTCGTCCAGTGCCGCCTGGATGGCATGGCGCGCCGCGGCTTCCGTGCGCCCGGCCGGCAGCGCCATGCGCGCCGACCAGGTGGTGCCCATGGTGGCGCCGGCCAGCGCCGCGGGCGCTGCCGGCATTGCGGGCATGGCGCCATAGGCGACGCGCACGGCAGTAGCCGGCGCGCCGCTCTGGGCGTAGGAAGGAGAGTTGGCCATGCGCCTGCGGCGGCTTAGGGCTGCAGCACTTCGACCGTGCCTGCGTAGGACAGGCGGCGCTTCTTGGCTTGCGGCACGCTGACCTTGGCATCTTCCATGCCAGCCTCGATCCAGTACAGGCCGGGCTGCGGCCACTTCACGGAGAACTTGCCGTCCTTGTCCGTCTTCAGCTGGATTTCGCCGACCTTGTCGCGATAACGGCTGCCGCCGGGCACCACGTTGACTTCCAGGTCGGCGGCGGGCTTGCCGTCCAGCAGCATCTGGAAGGTGGCGGGCTCGTCGGTGAACAGGTCGTTCGGGTGGGTCACGGGGGCCAGTTCCAGGCCGCGGCCGACCGGCTTGACGGCCGAGGGCTTGCCGGCGGTCACGAAGGTTTCGACGCGACCCAGGCTTTGCGAGACTTCCAGCTCATCGGCCTTGGCCGGCACGGCCTGCGCCAGGCCTTCGGGCTTGCCGAAGTAGCGCTTGTTCTTGCCGTCTTCCTTCCAGCGCGCGAACACGCCGTCGTTGACCACGGCCACGCGGTACGTGCCGGCCTGCTTCAGTTGCAGGTCGAAGGTGCTGCGCAGCTTGCCCTTATTGACGTTTTCGGCTTCGGCGGCGCTGCCGTCCGGAGCCGTCACGGCCAGGCCGTCCAGGCGCAGCGGGGCGTGGTTGAAATAGAACTTGTCGTTGCCGACGGCGGCGTCGACGGTGACCCAGCTGTCGACGCCGGACAGCACCGTCGAGGACGGCACCATCCAGACGTCATGCGCCTGGGAGGCGAAGGGCAGGCACAGCGCCAGGGCGGCGGCCAGTTTGGCGGCGGATTTCATCGTTGCGCTCCTAGGAGATCTCAAGGTTTCAGGTCGAGCGCGATGGCGCCCAGTTCGTGTTCGCCGCGCGCGGTCAATTGCCCGGCCTTTTGCGGCGGCCATTGGAAGGGAATGCGCAGCAGCTCGCGGCCGCCGACTTCTCGCGCGGCTTCGACCACCACGGCGTACTGGCCAGGCTTCAGGCCCGACAGCGGCTTGCTGGCCGCGTCAAAGCTCAGCGCGTGCTTGCCCACGGGCTTGGTCGCGCCGCTGACGCCGTCCACCGGGAACTGCTGATTGCGGCCGCTGCGGCGCCACCATTGGCGCATGTCCTTGAGCCATTCCGTGCCTTCGTTGTTCTTCTTGGCCACGTCGTACCAGACGGCCAGGTCGGTCGCGACGCTCTGATCCGGGTTTTCGATCCAGATCGCGACGTAGGGACGGTGGTATTCCGCCACGTCCAGGCGCGGGATCTCGATGGACAGGCCGATGTCGGCCGCTTGGGCCGTTCGGGCGATCAGGCCGGCCAGCAGGGCCGACAACAACAGCTTGCGCATGGAAATCTCCAGGGGCGGATCGTTGGAATCAATGTATGAAAAGCAGGGCCAGCACCACCGGGATCACCACGCCCAGGCCGACCATGGGCCAGGTCGCGCTGCGGTTGCCGGCGTGCATCTTGAGCAGCACCAGCCCGGTCAGCGAAAAGACCAGACAGGCGACGGCGAAGATGTCCAGGAACCAGCTCCAGGCCAGGCCGGTGTTGCGGCCCTTGTGCAGGTCGTTCAGGTACGAGATCCAGCCGCGGTCGGTGCGTTCGTATTCCACGTCGCCGCTGGCCAGGTCGATGGACAGCCAGGCGTCGCCGCCGGCGCGCGGCAGCGACAGGTAGACCTCGTCGGCCGACCATTCGGCGGGTTTGCCGGCGGCGGAGGCGTCCAGCGTCTGGTCCAGCCATTGCGCCACGGGCGCGGGCAATGGCGCCTTTTTTTGCGCGGGAGGAGGGGACAATTGCTGCAGCACGGCGTCCGGCATGCGGGCCTCGCGGCTGGTCACGACCGCCCGGGCCTCGATGTGCGAGGCGTTGTTCAGGGTCAGGCCCGTCACCGCGAACAACAGCATGCCCAGCAGGCACAGCGCCGAGCTGATCCAATGCCATTGGTGCAGTGTCTTGAGCCAATAGGCACGGCGGCGGGGAGTGGGTTGACTGTCCATGGGGTATAGGGTGAAAGCCCGCGGATTCTAACATTTAATGAGAATGACTCTTATAAATGTTGCGTCTGCCCGCCCGAGGAAATTTCAATCGATTTCGGGCCGCGCGTCGCGGCGGGGCGGGGGCGTCGTGGCGCCTGTCTGCCAGCGGCGATAAGATAGGCCACCCGTTACAAACACCGGAGGTCGTCATGCTTGAACAGCAAGTCGTGGATCAGATCGGTCGTCATTGGGGTTGGGTGGCGTTGCGCGGCGTGGTCGCCATCCTGTTCGGGCTCATGGCCTTGCTCATGCCCGCCATCACCTTGTCCGCGCTGGTGCTGGTGTGGGGCGCTTTCGCGCTGGTGGACGGCGTGCTGGCCCTGGTCGCCGGCGTGCGCATCCGCGACAACGGCAAACCCCTGTGGGCGCTCATCATCGTGGGCCTGCTGGGGATCGCGGCCGGCATCGTCACCTTCCTCTATCCCGGCCTGACCGCGCTGGTCCTGCTCTATATCATTGCGATCTGGGCGCTGGTGTCCGGCATATTCCAGGTCGTGGCGGCGATCCGTTTCCGCAAGGACATCCGCAATGAGTGGCTGCTGGGGCTCTCGGGCCTGGTGTCCATCCTGTTCGGCGGCATGCTGATCATGCAGCCCGGCGCGGGCGCGCTGGCGCTGGTCTGGGTCATCGGCGCCTACGCCGTGTTTTTCGGCATACTGCTGCTGGTCTTTTCCTTCCGCCTCAAACAGCACAAGGCGTCCTGAAATCCGATGTCCGCATACCAAACCCTGATTCCCCTGAATTTCCTGGCCGTGGGCCTGGGCGCCATGTTCGGCGCCTGGACCCGCTGGCTGGTCAGCATGTGGCTCAACGTGGAGTCCTGGCCCTGGGGCACCTTCGTGGTGAACCTGGCCGGCGGCTATCTGGTTGGGCTGGCGTTGGCGCTGGTGGCCGGGCATCCGGAATGGCCGGCCTGGGTGCGGCTGGGCGCAATCACGGGTTTCATGGGGGGCTTGACCACGTTTTCGACCTTTTCGGCCGAGACGGTGGCCATGCTGGAGCGCGGCGCCTACGCCAGCGCGCTGGGGTATGCGGGGTTCAGCCTGATCGGGTCGCTGCTGCTGACGGCGGCCGGCCTGGCCACCGCCAGCCTGTTGCGCTAAGGCCTGCGGGCGGCGTTCAGGCCGCTGCCGGATTCAGCACGCGAGCGGCCTGCAGGCCACTGCGCACCGCGCCTTCCAGCACGCCCGGATAGCCCGTGTCGGTCCAGTCGCCGGCCAGCGCCAGGGTGGGCCAGGGCGTGGTATTCAGCGGCCGTGTCAGGCCCGGCACTGCCGCGAAGGTCGCGCGTTTTTCGATGAACAGTTCGGCGGCCGCCACCTCCGGCATGGCCGGCAGGCGCGCGGGATGGCGCGCCGCCTGTTCGGCCACCTGGTCGATCAGCGCCTCGATGAGCTGCCGGCGGTTGCGTTCCGCGAGGCCGGTGGCCGCGCTGGTCACGACCGCCAGTTCGCCGGCCTTGGTGTCGCCGGCCAGTTGCGCGCGGTCGAACAGCCATTGGCCGTAGTGGTCGCGGGCGGATTCCTCGCGCAGCATCATCATGGGTTCGGGCAGGCGCCAGGGATCCTGCAGCCGCAGGTTCAGCGTGGCGATGGGCATGTATTCGAACGCCTTGAGCGCATCCAGCAGCCCGGTGGCGCCGGCTTCCCGCAACGGTGCGTCGAGCAGCCGCGCGGCAAAGGTGGGAGGCACCGCCAGCACGGCTGCATCGAACCGTTCCTGGTTGATGTCGATGCCTTCAGCCGACGGGCGGAGCTGGCGCACGGTGCTGCCGTAGCGCATGGTCACCTGGCGCGCGGCGGCGTCGGGCCAGAGCGCGGACAGGTCGGTGCAGGGCAGCAGCATGTCGCTGTTTTCGCGGCTGCCGGTCAGGCTGTCGCGCAGCACGCGCGCAAACAGCGCGGCGCTGGCCGTGGCGGTCGGCGTGTTCAGCGCGGCCAGGCAGAGCGGTTCCCAGACCTGACGGATCAGCGCATCCGATTGCGCGTGGTAATGCAGCAGATGCAGGACGGTCCATTCGCGCGGCGGCGTCCAGGCCATGGCTTTCAGGCCGCGCATCAGGCGCAGGGTCGCCAGGCGGTCCTTCCAGGCCAGGCCGCGCGCGCGCAGGATCGCCGCCGCCATGTGCAACGGCGCCGGCAGCCGCGGCGCGGCCAGGCGGAAGCGGCCGTCCAGGCTGGCCAACTGCAGCGGCCGGCGCATCAGCAAGGCGTCGGGGTTGCGGCCGACGCGGCGCATCAGCGCCAGCGTGTGCTTGTAGGCGCCCGACAGCAGGTGCTGGCCGTTGTCCAGCGGCGCGTCGAAATCGGTGTGGAAGACGCGCCGGGCGCGGCCGCCGGGCGTATGGCCGGCTTCGAAGACGGTGACTTTGGCGCCGGCTTCGCGCAGGGCGACGCTGGCTGCCAGGCCAGCCCAGCCGGCGCCGATGACCGCGGCCTTCACCGCGCCAACCGGCGGACCAGTCCGCGTCCGCCGCCCACCCAGGTCTTCCAGGCGAGCCACAGCTTGCGCAAAGGGGTGAGCGAGATGCGCTGGTGCAGCACCTGCCAGTTGTCGCGTTCGATCTCGTCGAGCAGCGCGTGGTAGATGGCCGCCATCATCAGGCCCGGGCGCTGCGCGCGGCGGTCGGCCTCGGGCAGGTTGCTCATGGCCTCGCGGTACAGCCCGCGGGCGCGCTCGGCCTGGAACTTCATCAGCGCGCTGAAGCGGTCGGAGTATTCGCCGTTCAGGATGTCCGAGGCCTTGACCTCGAATTGCTGCATGTCGTTGACGGGCAGGTAGATGCGGCCGCGGCGGGCGTCGTCGCCCACGTCGCGGATGATGTTGGTCATCTGGAACGCCAGGCCCAGCTTCTCCGCGTAGACCAGGGTCTTGGGGTCGGAATAGCCGAAGACGCCGGCCGACAGTTCGCCCACCACGCCGGCGGCGTGCCAGCAGTACTTGCGCAGGCCCGGCCAGTCCAGGTAGCGGGTCTGGTCCAGGTCCATTTCCATGCCGTCGATGACGGCCAGCAGGCGTTCGCGCGTGATCGAACAGCTTTGCAGGTGCGGCTGCAGGGCGCGCGTCACCGGGTGGTCCGGATTGCCGTTGTACATCTGGTCGACCTGCGTGCGCCACCAGGCCAGCTTGACGCGGGCCAGCGACGGGTCGGTGCACTCGTCCACCACGTCGTCCACTTCGCGGCAGAACGCGTACAGGGCCGTGATGGCGCGCCGCCGCTCGGGCGGCAGGAAGAGGAACGAGTAGTAGAAGCTGGAACCGCTCTTGGCGGCTTTCTCCTGGCAATATTCGTCAGGGGTCATATCAGGTAATTGCGCGCCACAACATGATGGCCCAATCTTTGGCGCCCAATTCGGGGCGATTCATGAATACATCGTAGCCGCCCGCCTCGATACGCTCCAGCACGCGCAGCCCGCCTTGCACCACCAGGCGCAGCTCCAGGCCCATGCGGCCCGGCAGGCGGCGCGCCAGCGGAGCGCCGAAGTGTAGCAGTGCGCGGGCGCGTTCGACTTCGAAGGCCATCAGGTCGCGCCAGGCGGGCGTCAACCGGCAGGCGGCCAGGTCCTCGTCCGTCACGCCGTGGCGGCGCAGGTCTTCCTGCGGCAGGTAGACGCGCTGCTTGTGCCAGTCCACCCGCACATCCTGCCAGAAATTCACCAGCTGCAGGCCGGTGCAGATGGCGTCGGCCTCGGTCACGTTGTGCGGATTGGTGGCTTCGAACAGGTGCAGCATCAGCCTGCCCACGGGATTGGCGGAGCGGGTGCAGTAATCCGCCAGCGTGGCGTAGTCTTCGTAGCGCTTGACGCTGATGTCCTGTTCGAAGGCGGACAGCAGGTCGTAGAACGGCGTGATGGGCAACTGGTGGCGCGCGATGGTGGCCGCGAGCGGCACGAAGATGCCGGCCAGTTCGGGCGAGCCGGGCGCGGGCGTGGCGCCGGGTTCGGCGCCGATGCGGTGCAGCTCGGCGCGGAACGCGGCCAGCTGGCTCAGCCGTTGCGCGTCGGTGGCGCTGCCTTCGTCGGCGATATCGTCCGCTGCGCGGGCGAAACGGTAGATATCGGTCACGGCGCCGCGCAGCCTGCGCGGCAGCAGCAGCGAGGCGACGGGAAAGTTCTCGTAGTGATCGATGGGCATATTTGGACTTGCGGATCTGGCCCGGGGGCCTGGACCGATCCATTTTAGAGTAGTCGCATCCAGGTGGCATGGCGCGACGCCGTGCGGGACGCGGATCAGTTAGACTTAAGCGCCACAGGATCCCACACCATGCCGCGTCCCATATCCGCCACCGTCTCCGTTTCCGCGCTTGCGCACAATCTTGCGGCCGTGCGCCGCCACCTGGACCAGACGGCGGCCGCCGCTTCCGGCCTGCCGCCTTCCATCTGGGCAGTGATCAAGGCCAATGCCTATGGGCACGGCATCGAGCAGGCCGTGGCCGGCTTTTCCAAGGCGCAAGGTTTGGCGATGCTGGACCTGGACGAAGCCGTGCGCTGCCGCGAGGCGGGCTGGGGCGGCCCCATCCTGCTGCTGGAAGGCTTTTTCGAACCCTCCGACCTGGACATCGTCGACCGCTACCACCTGAGCACCACGGTGCACAGCCGGGAACAGCTGGACATGCTGGCCCGCGCGCGCTTCTCGCGCCGCGTCGACATCATGCTCAAGCTGAACAGCGGCATGAACCGCCTGGGCTTCAGCCCCGCAGCCTACGCCGCGGCACATGAGCGCGCCATGCTGTTGCAGCAGCAGGGCGTGCTGGGCTCGGTGGGCAAGATGACCCATTTCGCCTGTGCCGACGGCCCCCAGGGCGTGAACGAGCAACTGGCGGTGTTCAATTCGGTGACGCATAAGATGCCGGGCGCCATCAGCGTCTGCAATTCGGCTGCCACGCTGCGCTTCGCCGAGATCGCGGTCGCTTCGGAAAACCAGGCGCACTGGGTGCGCCCGGGCATTTGCCTGTACGGCGCGTCGCCGTTCGCGGACGCCGAAGCCTCTTCCTTCGGTCTGAAACCGGCCATGTCGCTGCGCTCGGAAATCATTGCCGTGCAGGATCTGAAGGCCGGCGATTCGGTCGGCTATGGCGCCATCTTCCGCGCCGAACGCTCCATGCGCATCGGCATCGTGGCCTGCGGTTATGCCGACGGCTATCCGCGCCACGCGACCACCGGCACGCCGGTGGTGGTGGCCGGCATCCGCACCCAATTGGTGGGCCGTGTTTCCATGGACATGCTGATCGTCGATCTGGGGCCTGTCCCCGCCGCCGGCGTCGGCTCGCCCGTGTCGCTCTGGGGCGAGGAAGGCCCGTCCGTGGACGAGGTGGCCCTGGCCGCCGGCACCATCGGCTACGAGCTGCTGTGCGCCCTGGCGCCACGCGTTCCGGTCACCCGGGACGTCTGAAACGCGCCGGCTCCTGGCTGCCGGGCAGGCTGTCCGGCAGGCAAGAATTGCTACGCAATTTACAAGACAGGTGACGCCGGATGGTGTCTACTTGGAAGACCGGGCGCCCAAGCGCCCGTTTTTTACCAAGAAAACAGAAGCGAGGTTTCAACCCATGAAGGACAAATGCGTGCTCGTCACGGGCGCCACCAAAGGCATAGGCTGGGCGCTTACTCAGCGGCTGTCCGACATGGGATGTCATGTGGTGGGCATCGCGCGCAACACCACCGACGTGGATTTCCCGGGCTACCTCTATGCCTGTGACCTGGCGGACGCCGGCCGCACCGAAGAGGTGCTGCGCGAGATCCGCGAGAAATTCCCGGTCGATGCCGTGGTCAACAACGTGGGCATCGTCTCGCCCCAGCCGCTGGGCGAGATCGACCTGGCCACGCTGTACAACGTGCTCGACCTGAACGTGCGCGTGGCGGTGCAAGTCACCCAGGCCTTCATCGAATCCATGAAGGTGCGCCGCGCCGGGCGCATCGTCAACGTGGTCAGCCGCGCCATCCATGGCGGCCTGGAGCGCACCGCCTATTCGGCCGCCAAGAGCGCGCTGGTGGGCTGCACGCGCACCTGGGCGCTGGAACTGGCCGAATACGGCGTCACCGCCAATGCGGTGGCCCCCGGCCCGATCGAAACCGAAATGTTCCGCGCCACGCGGCCGGCCGGCAGCGACGCCGAAAAGCGCGCACTGGCCTCGGTGCCCATGAAGCGTTTGGGCACGCCCGCCGAAGTGGCGGCCGCGATCGCCTTCCTGCTGTCGGACGACGCCGGCTTCATTACCGGGCAGGTGTTGGGGGTGGACGGCGGCGGCAGCCTGGGCGGCCGTTCCTGACGCTTCAAGCCTTGTTTTCAGCCTTTCACTGCGCTGCGGAACGCCGCGCCCAGGGCCGTCAGCGCCTCGCGCGCGCGGCCATCCCTGACCCTGGTGTGCAATAGGACTGGTAGTTGCGGCAGGGCAGGCAGTCCCAGCCTGGGGCCCGCGTCGACCGCGCCGAAGGGCAGCATGCGCGGAGACAACGCCGCAACGCCGAGTCCCGCCATCACGGCGGACGCGACCGCCATCACGCCGCCGCCCACAAAGACTTCTGCCCACGGTATGCCGGATTCGTCGAGCAGTTGCTCGGCGATGGCGCGCACGCCGCAAGGTTGCGCCATGGTGGCCAGGGGTAGCGGTTCGCCCGCCCGGTGCTGCCAGTCGGGCGCCGCGAACCAACCGAATTTTTCCTTGGTCAGGACCTGGCCGTCGTCGCGTCCCGCATGCAGGCGCACGATCACCGTATCGAGTTCGCGCCGGTCGTAGCTCTGGAGCAGATCGCCGGACGAGGCAATCCGGATCTCGATCAGCAACTGGGGATCCGCCGCGTTCATGCGTGCGATCAGCGCCGGCAGTTCCGGTCCCGCCACGTGTTCGCTGATGCCGACGGCAAGGCGCTGCCTGCCCTCGGCGGCCGCGGATAGCGCGCGGTCGTGCGCCGCCAGGAGTTCGCGCGCCTGTCCAAGAAAGGCGGCGCCCCGCGCCGAAAGCTCCACGTACCGCGGCGTGCGTTCGATCAGGCGGAACCCAAGCCGGTCCTCGAGCCGCTTGAGTTTCAGGCTGATGGCCGCCTGCGTCGTCTGCAGGACTTCGGCGGCGCGCGTGAAGCTGCCCAGCTCGGCAATGCGGACAAAAGCCCTTACGGCAGCGACGTCCAGTGGGCGTTCAGTCATTTCAGATGCTTATCATTGAAATATAGAGCCATAGCTTATCAGAATGGCTAACATGGCATGGCACAACCACGGAGAACCACCATGCCGCTAGTCCATGTCTCATTGCGCGCTGGCAAGCCGCAAGCCTATCGCCAGGCCATCTTCGACAATATCTATCTGGCCATGCGCGAAACGTTCAATGTTCCCGAAGACGACCAATTCATGACCATGTCCGAGCATGAGGCGTCGAACTTCCGCTACAGCCCGACCTACATGGATGTGGCGCGCAGCGACGACCTCGTGTACATCCAGATCACGGCGAACAACACGCGCAGCCTGGAACAGAAGAAGGCACTGTTCCAGCGGATCGCGCAGCGCTTGGGCGATGACCCTGGCCTGCGGCCCGAGGACGTGTTCGTGAACCTGGTGGAAGTGGCGAAAGAGAACTGGTCTTTCGGACACGGTCTCGCGCAATACGCTTGAGACCGGAAAGGGGGCGCTACGCGCCCAGCGCGCCGGCTTCCACCCGCAGCGCGTCCAGAAAGCGCTGCAGCGCCGGCGCTGCTTCCACCTGCGCCCGCTGCACCACGCCTACCGGCGGCAGGTTCCAGTCGGGGCGGAATCTCAGGATGGCCAGCACGCCCAGCGCGGCGTAGTGCTGCGCCACCGCGCGCGGCATGGCCGAAAGCAGGTCGCTGCTGCGCAACAGCACCTCGTTGGCCAGCAGCGATACCGATTCGGCCATGGGCGCGCGCAGCGTCAGTCCCTGTTCGGCGAAGTAGGAGTCGATGCGCTGGCGCAGCGGCGCCTGGGGCGGCGGCAGGATCCAGTCCTGCCGCGCCAGCGCGGCGGCGGTGATGCGGGTGGACTTGGCCAGCGGATGGCCGACGCGCGCCACCACGCAGATGGGTTCTTCGTACAGGACCTCGGTACGGAACACGGGTTGCGTGGCGTCCAGCATCAGGCGGCCCAGCACGCAATCGAGTTCGCCGCGCGCCAGGCCGGCCAGCAGCGCATCGTGCGCGCCTTCCTGCAGCATGACGGTGACGCCGGCATGGTCGGCGCGCAGGCGCTGCAAGGCGCGCGGCACCAGCACGGGCAGGGCCACCTGCTGCACGCCAACGCGGATGCGGCCGCTGGCGCCGGCCGCCAGCGCCGCGATCTCGTTGCGCGCGCCGGACAGGTCGGACCAGAGCACATCGGCCTTGCGCGCCAGCGCATGGCCAAATCCCGTGGGCACGATGCCGCGGCGCGTGCGCTGGAACAGCGGCACGCCGAACATGTCTTCCAGTTCCAGCAGTTGCTTGCTGGCCGCTGGTTGCGTCATGCCGAGCTCGGCCGCAGCCTTGTGCACGCTGCCCAGCGCGTACAGCGCGCGCAGCAGGTCCAGGTGGCGCATGCGCAGGCGTCCGCCGATGTGGTGCAGCTCTGGAATGCGGGGCGTGGCTGGCATTTTGTGGAATTCCTGTTGGTTATCACAGCATTCTAATAATTGATTAGATTGTATGCACCCCATACCTATACTGGATCGCAGTTCAACGACCTGTGCAAAAGGGGAAAACATGAAGATCACGATGCTGGGAACCGGAGCCGCGCTGCCCGATCCCGACCGGGGCCAGTCTGCCATCCTGCTGACCCTGGATGACGATACCCATTACCTGTTTGACTGCGGCGAGGGCGCCACGCGGCAGATGGTGCGCGCCAACGTGGATCCTGCGAAGGTAGGCTTCGTGTTCCTGACGCACCTGCACCATGACCACATCTGCGACTATCCCTATTTCGTCATTTCCAGCTGGATGCTGAACAAGACCGGCGCGCCGCTGGTGCTGGGGCCGAAGGGCACGCGCCATTTCGTCGACCATCTGTTCGAGAACGGCGCCTACCACACCGACTACCAGGCGCGCAGCGCCTATCCGGTGCGCCAGGCCAATCTGGAAGCCATGCGCCCCGAGGTGCGGGAAGTCAGCCCTGGCCCGGTGTTCGACGATGGCAGGGTGCGCATTTCGGTCGACTGGGTGGAGCACATTCCGCGCGACGTCTGCGAATGCTTCGGCGTGCGGGTGGAGGCCGAAGGCAAGGTCATCGCGTTCAGCGGCGACACGGCGCCCTGTGAAGCCATGGTGCGCCTGGCGCAGGACGCAGACCTGCTGATTCATGAGTGCACCTTTCCCGAATCGTTCATCGCGCATCGCGCCAAGACAGGGGTGGGCACCTATGCGCATACCAGCCCCACGGACCTGGGCATCATCGCCAGCCGCGCCGGCGTCAAGAGCCTGGTGGCGACGCACTTCGGCCATTTCGATTCGACCAGCCCGGTGATCAAGCGCGCCGCGGCCAAGCATCTGCCGGTGGAACTGATGGGACCGCACCTGATGGACGAGATCGTGGCCGACATCCGCAAGAACTACTCGGGCCCGCTGCGGCTGGCGCACGACCTGATGCGCATCGACCTGTAGCATCCGCGGGGAATACCTGCCGGCCGCCGGGCCGGAGCGTGCGCGGGCGTGGCCCGCCAGCCAGGGAGAACACCATGACGTACCGGACTTGCGCCGTATCCGTTTTGCTTGCCTTGGGCCTGGCGGCATCGCCGCTGGCCGCCCGGGCGCAGTATCCCGATCACCCCATCCGTATCGTCCTGCCGTACGCGCCGGGCGCGGCGGGCGACGTGGCCATGCGCCAGATCCAGCCCCTGCTGGAAAAGCGTCTGGGCCAGCCTCTCATCGTCGATTACAAGACTGGCGCCGGCGGCAACATCGGCGCGCTGGAGGTGGCGCGCGCCAAGCCCGACGGCTACACGCTGGTGCTGGGCGCCACCAACAACTTCGTCATCAATCAGTTCCTGTACCGCAAGCTGGGCTTCGATCCCCTGGCCGACCTGGAGCCGGTGGGCAAGTTGGCGGACGTGCCGGCCTTCGTCTACGTCAGCGCGCAAGTGCCGGCGCAGGACTACGCGCAGTTCGCGCAGTATGCGCGCGCGCAGGCCGGCAAGCTGAACTACGGATCGCCGGGCATGGGCACCACGCCGCATCTTTCCGGCTACCGCCTGTCGCATGCGATGGGCGCGGGCATGACGCACATTGCCTACCGCGGTTCCTCGCCGGGAGTGCAGGCCTTGCTGGCCAACGAGATCCAGATGTACATCGGCGGCTACAGCATTGCCGCGGCCTACGTGCCGCAGGGCAAGGTGCGGGCCCTGGCGGTGGCGGCATCCGAGCGCTTCGCCGGCCTGCCCGACGTGCCTACCGCGGGCGAGGCTGGCATGCCGGACGTGGTGCAGGGCAACTGGTGGGGCTTTGCCGCGCCCAAGGGCACACCGCCAGAGCGGGTGGCGCGCTTTGCCGGCGTCCTGCATGAGGTGCTGGCCTTGCCGGAGGTCCGCCAGGCCTTCCTGGCGGGGGGCTTCGTGCCGGGGCAGGACACGCCTGCGTCGTTCGCCTCCGAGTGGCGCAGCGAAGCGCCGCAATGGCAGGCGGTGGTGCGCGAATCCGGCGTGGTGCTGGAGAACTGAGGAGCTGGACATGGAGTACACGCGCCGCGGTTCAGGCCGCCCGCTGTTCCTGCTGCATGGCTTTTGTTCATCGTCCGCGATCTGGTACGGCCTGGCGGGTGTGCTGGCCGATGAGCATGACGTGATCGCCGTGGATTGGCCGGGCTTCGGGCGCGGCGCGCAAGCGGCTCCCTTGCAGGGATTGCCGGCCTATGCGGACGCGGTCGTCGCGCTGGCGGACGAGCTGGGTATAGGCAGCTTCGACGTGTTGGGCCATTCTTTCAGCGGCTTCGTCGCGCAGCAGTTGCTGTGCGCGGTTCCGGGGCGCGTGGGCCGTGCCGTGCTGTATGGCGCGGGCTTGAGGGTCGATGCCGCCGCGCGCTTCGAGCCCATGGACCAGACCTTGGCGCGCCTGCGCGCGGACGGCCCGCGGGCCACCGCAAGGCGCGTGCTGGGCGCCTGGTTCCAGCAGGGGGAGCAGGCGCCGGCCTACGCGGCCTGCCTGCAAGACGGCATGTCCATGAGCGCGGCCGGCGCGGCGTCGATGATTGCGGCGGTTGCGGGCGTGGACTACACGCAGGCGCTGGCGGCGGTGCGCGCGCCGGTGCTGGTCATATCGGGCGAACACGAACGCAGCCATCCGCTGCCATCGGCGCTGGCCTTGCGCGCGGCCTTGACGCACGGCAGCCTGTGCGTGCTGCCGGACTGCGGGCATGCCGCGCACCTGGAGCGCCCGCGATTGTTCAACACCGCCGTGCGTGAGTTTCTGGCGGGCCGGGACGGCGCGTCCCGGCCTGCGGGTCAGTAGGGACCCTTGGCCGCCACGGGCGCGGCCGCGCTCTTGAATTGGCCCGCCAGCTGTTCGGCCGCGCGCGCCAGCAAGGTGGCGTCCACGCCAACCGCCACGAAGGTGGCGCCCAGCGACAGATAGTGCTTGGCGCGGTCCACGCCGCTGTGCAGGATGCCGGCCGCCTTGCCGCTGCGCACGATGCGCAGGATCGCGTCGTCGATCGCCTTGACCACTTCCGGATGCTCCGGCTGGCCCAGGTAGCCCATGCTGGCCGACAGGTCGGCCGGGCCGATGAAGGCGCCGTCGACGCCGTCCACCGCGAGAATCTCTTCCAGCGCGTCCACGCCGCGCGGGGTTTCGATCTGCACCAGCACGCACATCTCGTCGTTGGCGCGGCGCAGGTAGTCAGGGATGCGGTTCCAGCGCGACGAGCGGGCCAGCGCGCTGCCCACGCCGCGCACGCCTTGCGGCGGATAGCGTACCGCGGCGACGGCGGCGGCAGCCTCTTCGGCGGATTGCACCATGGGTACCAGCAGCGTCTGCGCGCCGGTGTCCAGGATCTGCTTGATCTGCACCGCGTCGTTCCAGGCCGGCCGTACCACCGGGGCGACCGGATAGGCGGCCATCGATTGCAGCTGCTGCAGCGTGGTCTGCAAGGTGTTGGGCGCGTGTTCACCGTCGATCAGCAGCCAGTCGAAACCGGCGCCAGCGATGATCTCGGTGGAGTAGGCGCTGGCCAGGCCCGCCCACAGGCCGATCTGGGGTTTGCCGCTGCGCAGGGCCTGCTTGAAGGTGTTGGTCAATATGTCCATGGATGGTGGCGTGGTCAGATGAAGTGGCAGTTGACGGAACCCAGCACGCCGTAATCGACGTTGAAGGTATCGCCAGGGCGGGCCAGCACCGGCCGGGTGAAGGAGCCCGACAGGATGATCTCTCCCGCTTCCAGCGCCACGTCGTGGGCGGCCAGCTTGTTCGCCAGCCATACTACGCCATTGGCCGGATGGTTCAAGACGCCCGCGGCCACGCCGGTTTCTTCGATGACGGCGTTGCGCGACAGGATGGCGCCGATCCAGCGCAGGTCCAGCTCGCCGATCTTCACCGGGCGTCCGCCCATCACCACGCCGGCATTGGCGGCGTTGTCGGCGATGGTGTCGAACACCTTGCGCGGGCGCTTGCTGTCGGGGTCGATGCTGTGCGAGCGCGCGTCGATGATCTCCAGCGCGGGGATCACGTAGTCGACCGCGTCATAGACCTGGAATAACGTGACGTTGGGGCCTTGCAGGCGTTTGCCCAGCACGAAGGCCAGTTCGACTTCCAGCCGCGGCAGGATGAAGCGGCCCGCGGGTATGTCCGCGCCGTCATTGAAGAACATGTCGTCCAGCAGCATGCCGAAGTCGGGCTCGTCGATCTGCGAGGCCTGCTGCATGGCGCGCGAAGTCAGGCCGATCTTGTGGCCGCGCTTGATGCGGCCTTCGGCCAGCTTGATGTCCATCCAGGCGCGCTGGATGGCATAGGCGTCGGCAATGGTGATGTCGGGGTACTCGAGCGAAATCTGGCGGATCTGCTGGCGGGTGCGTTCGGCTTCGTGCAGGCGCGCGGCGATGGCGCGCACGGTATCTTTATCTAGCATCGGAGTTCCAGGTGTAATTGGGTTGGAGTGGAATCATTGGGGGAAGGGGACGAGCGTGTTGACCAGCCGTCCCACGCCTTCGATCTCGGTCACGACTTCGTCGCCGGGCTGCACGTTGACGATGCCGTCGGGCGTGCCGGTCAGGATCAGGTCGCCGGGCGAGAGCGTCATGAAGCTGCTGAAGTACTCGATCAGCGCGGGTACGTCGAACACCATGTCGCGGGTATTGCCGCGCTGCGTCTCCACGCCGTTGACGGTGGTGCGCAGGTTCAGGTTCATGGGGGCGGGCACGTCGTCGCGGTCCACCAGCCAGGGGCCAAGCGGCGTGCAGGTGTCGCGGCTCTTGACGCGCAGATTGGGGCGGTACCAGTTTTCCAGGTAGTCGCGCAGCGCATAGTCGTTGGCCACGGTGTAGCCGGCCACGCAGTCATAGGCCTGGGCGCGGCGGACCTTGCTGGCGGTCTTGCCTATCACCACCGCCAGTTCGCATTCGTAATGCATGAAGGCGACGTCGGCGGGGCGGAAAGTCTGGGCACGGTGGCCCACGAAGGTGTTGGCAGCCTTGAGAAAGCCCAGCGGCTCGTCCGGCGCCTTGAAGGCCAGTTCCTTGGCGTGGTCGGCGTAGTTGATGGCCAGCGTGAAGGTGGTGCGCGGCTCGAAGGGCGGCAGCCATTGCACCGCGTCTTCGGCATACACGCGTCCGTCGGCCAGGCGGACCTGGCCGGGGCCGGCTTCGGTGGCGGCATGGATGACGCCGTCCAGGGAGATGCGGGCATGTTTCATGGCGGGCTCCTGTGCCTATCGGGCGGCGGCCAGCGCATTGCCCAGCGTGCCGACCCGGGAAATGCTGATGTCGTAACGCTGCCCGGCGCGTGCGCGCGGCGCGCCGTGGGGCGTGCCGGCCAGCAGGATGTCGCCTGCTTCCAGCGTCATGAACTGGGTCACGTCGGCGATCAGCCGCGCCACGGGACGGATCAGGTCGGCGGTGCTGGCGCGCTGCGACACCTGGCCGTCGATGCGTACTTCGATGTCCAGCGCGTCCGGGTCGCCGACCGCCGCCACGGGGGCGAGATCCTGGCCGATGGGACAGAAGCCGTCGCGGCATTTCTGCTTGAGCGCGGGGCGGAAGTAGCTGGCGTGCGGCACGGACAGGTCCGCCACCACGCGGTACCCCGCCACATAGTCCAGCGCCTCGGCTTCGCTCACGCGGGTCGCGCGGCGGGCGAACACCACGCCCAGGCAGGCGCCCACTTCGACCTCGTCCACCTCGGCGGGCAGGGCGATGACGTCGCCGTTGCGGGAGTAGGTATTGGCCGGCTTGATGTAGAGCACGGGCGCATTCGGCGCGGCTTTGTAAGGGGGCGCGTCCACGGCGTCGCCCAGCGCGGCCAGCGCCTGGCGCGTATTCAGCGCCGCGCCCACCACGGTCCGCGGCCACGGCGCCGCGGCCGCGCGCGCGGCCAGGTGCTCGCGGTAGTTGTTGAGCTTGTAGTTCAGCACCGGGTCGGCTTCCTCGATCTGCATCGAGATGCCGAGCGGGCGCGCCGCCATCTGCGGCGCGAGTGCGGCGGTCAGCGCCTGGAACACCCGTTCGCCCAGGGCGGCTTTTTGTTCGGCATTGCGGCCGTGGCCGATGCGCAGCACCACGTGGACGAAGGCATTGTCGGGATGGCCGTCGACGATCAGGCAATCATCCACGCGCAGTGCGCGGGTGCGCGCGCCGGCCAGCGGGAACAGGCTGCCGTCGCCCACGGCGGCATCCTGCACGGTCCGCATCAGCGCCTGCGTGTCCAGGGCCAGATTGCCTGAGTATTCGATCCAGATATGGGGCATGGCCTTGCTCCGCATGATGTAATTATCATGTTAACTAGTTTAATGAAAAACCGCGGTGACAACAATCGGCCAGAGGGCTGTCGGGGTCCGTTCCGCCTGGGGGTTTCCCGACGTTGACAGCCCGGTCAGGCAAGCATAACGTTAACCTGTTAATTAAATTGGCGCCGCACCATCAGGCGCAGACGGGACGAGGAGCCGCGCGTGAGCATCAAGCACTGGATCAATGGCAAGCAGGTCGACAGCAGCGACCGCTTCATCACCAGCAACCCCGCCACGGGCGAGGCCATCGCCGAGGTCGCGGCGGGCGGGCAGGCCGAAGTCGACGCGGCAGTTGCGGCCGCGGCCGAGGCCTTTCCCAAATGGGCCAACACGCCCGCCAAGGAACGCGCCCGCCTGATGCGCCGGCTGGGCGAACTGATAGACCAGAACGTGCCTCAGCTGGCCGAACTGGAAACCCGCGACACCGGGCTGCCGATCTCGCAGACCCGCAAGCAGCTGATCCCGCGCGCCTCGGAAAACTTCAATTTCTTCGCCGAGGTCTGCACGCGCATGAACGGCCACACCTACCCGGTGGACGACCAGATGCTGAACTACACGCTGTACCAGCCGGTGGGCGTGTGCGCGCTGGTGTCGCCCTGGAACGTGCCGTTCATGACCGCCACCTGGAAGACCGCGCCGTGCCTGGCGCTGGGCAACACCGCGGTGCTGAAGATGTCCGAGCTTTCGCCGCTGACGGCGGACCAGCTGGGCATGCTGGCGCTGGAAGCCGGCATTCCGGCCGGCGTGCTGAACGTGGTGCAGGGCTATGGCGCCACCGCCGGCGACGCGCTGGTGCGCCACCCCGGCGTGCGCGCGATTTCCTTCACGGGCGGTACCGTGACGGGCAAGAAGATCCTGGCCAGCGCCGGCGGCGTCAAGAAATACTCGATGGAACTGGGCGGCAAGTCGCCGGTGCTGATCTTCGACGACGCGGACGTGGAGCGCGCGCTGGACGCGGCGTTGTTCACCATTTTTTCGCTCAATGGCGAACGCTGCACCGCGGGTTCGCGCATCTTCATCCAGCAATCCATCTACGACGATTTCGTGCGCAGGTTTGCCGAACGCACGCAGCGCCTGGCCGTGGGCGACCCCACCGATGACCATACCCATGTGGGCGCGATGATCACGCGCCAGCACTGGGAAAAGGTCACGGGCTATATCCGCCTGGCCGAGCAGGAAGGCGCGCGCATACTCGCGGGCGGCGCGGACCGGCCCGCAGGCTTGCCGGCCCATCTGGCGGGCGGCAATTTCGTCAGCCCCACGGTGCTGGCCGACGTCGACAACCGCATGCGCTGCGCGCAGGAAGAGATCTTCGGACCGGTCGCCTGCCTGCTGCCGTTCAAGGACGAGGCCGAGGGCCTGGCGCTGGCCAACGACGTGAAGTATGGCCTGGCCTCCTACATCTGGACCCGCGACATCGGCCGGGCGCACCGCCTGGCCCGCGGCATCGAAGCCGGCATGGTGTTCATCAACAGCCAGAACGTGCGCGACCTGCGCCAGCCCTTCGGCGGCACCAAGGAATCGGGCACGGGACGCGAAGGCGGCGAATACAGTTACGAAGTCTTTGCCGAGATCAAGAACGTGTGCGTGTCCATGGGCAGCCACCACATCCCCAGATGGGGCGTTTGAATCCGGCCCGGACCACAAGAACGAGGAGACTAGCACCATGGGCAAGCTCGCGCTGGCGGCCAAGGTAACGCATGTGCCGTCCATGTATCTTTCGGAACTGCCTGGCAAGCACCAGGGCTGCAGGGAGGCCGCGATCCAGGGACACCGCATCATCGGCCAGCGGTGCCGCGACCTGGACGTGGACAGCATCGTGGTGCTGGACGTGCACTGGCTGGTCAATGGCGGCTATCACGTGAACTGCAACAGCGGCTTCAAGGGCCGCTACACCAGCAACGAGCTGCCGCATTTCATCAAGGACATGGACTACGCCTACCGCGGCAATCCGCAACTGGGACGGCGCATTGCCGAATGCGCCAATGCCGCGGGCGTGGGCACGCGTGCGCATGAAATCGACAGCCTGGAACTGGAGTACGGCACCTTGGTGCCGATGCGCTACATGAATGGCGACGGGCGCTTCAACGTGGTGTCGGTGGCCGCCTGGTGCGCCTGGCATTCGCTGGACGAGAGCCGCCGCTTCGGCGCGGCGCTGCGCCAGGCCATCGAGGCCAGCGACAGCCGCGTGGCGGTGCTGGCCAGCGGTTCGCTGTCGCACCGCTTCAACGACAACGGCAGCCCCGAGGCCGCCATGCACCAGATCAGCCGCGAGTTTTTCCGGCAGGTGGACGTGCGCGTGGTGGAGTTGTGGCGCCAAGGCGACTGGAAGACCTTCTGCGCCATGCTGCCCGAATACGCCGACCTGTGCGTGGGCGAGGGCGGCATGCACGATACCGCGATGCTGCTGGGCCTCTTGGGCTGGGACGGCTATGACCAGCCGGTGGAGATCGTGACCGACTACTTCGCCAGTTCCGGCACGGGACAGATCAACGCGATCTTCCCGGTGCCGGCCTGATCATTCGTCTTCGGAGGCGCGCGCGTCGGCGGGCTCGCGCTTGATCAGGTCGACCATGGTGTCGACGTCGCGATACAGGCGGTCGAGCAATTCCTTGCCGATCCGGGCCTCGATTTCCTGGTACTTCGCGTCCACTTGCGGACGCATGCGGTCGATCAGCTTGTTGCTCTTGGGCGTCAGCGAAATTTCCTGGCGCCGCTGATCGGCGCTGGAGCGCGTGCGTTTGATCAGGCCCTGTTCCTGCATGCCCGCCAGCATGCGCGTGAGGCTGGGGCTGAGGATCTGGCAGGTGCGGGCGATCTGGTTGGGTTCCATGGAGCCCACTTCGCTCAGCGTGCGCAGCACCCGCCATTGTTGTTCGGTGACGCCCGCCGCGTGCAGGATGGGGCGGAAGTGCGCCATCAGCGTTTCACGCGCGTAGAGCAGCAGATGGGGGAGATTGCGGTGGTGGAAGCTCGGACTCATGGCGGCTATGTTAGCAAGAAGCCGAGCCGCGCCGCAGCGAAATCGGACGCGCACGCCCATCGGTCCGCGCCGGGCGCGGCGCCGATGGGAGGCGGCGGTCAGGCGGGATTCTGCTGGGCCAGTTCCTGCAGGTCGTCGGGCAGGGTCAGGTCGGGCGCGGCCTGCTGCAATTCGCGCAGCGCCTGCACGGCCTCTTCCTGTTGTTCCTCGCGCACCAGCGCCCGGATGTGGGTCACGCGGGCTTCGATGTCCTGGTCGCTGAGGGCGGGCGTTTCCGGTGCGGCGGGTTCGGCGGCCGGCTGTTCCGCAGGCGCGGCTTCCTGGACGGGGGCGGCTTCCTGGGCAGGAGCGGCTTGCGGCGCCGCTTCCTGCGGCGGCGCGGCCACGCGTTCGGTGACGGGCGCGGCCTGTTCGGCGGGCGCTTGCGCCGGCGTGGACAGCAGCGCGGGCGCGCGTTCCGAGCTTGTCCCTATTTCGTGGGGGGCGATGACAGGCGTGTTCTGCTCGGCAAAGTCCTGGGCTTCGCGCATCTCGGTCCAGGCGAACAGGCCGAAGACCATGGCCGCGCAGGCAGCAGCGCCCCAGGCGGGGTGCCAGCTATGGCCGGGATGCCAACGGCGGCGCACCGCCGCGTCCAATTCGGGATTGGCGCCGGGACCGTGCCTGCGATACAAGGCGCGCAGATCCCGTTCATCGTCTTCGTCGAAAGGGGGGCGGTAGGTAATGCTCATGCGCGTACTCCTCGCGCATGCGCCTGGTGGCAAGGCGCATCCGCGTCTGACCTCTGCGCACGCCGCGCCGGTGGTCCGGCGGTCTCGTCGTAGCTCGGGTCCTGTTCCGGTTTAGGCGGCTTCCTGGAAAGCCGCGGGTGATTGCGCCGCGATTCCCGCCGCCGCGCCCCTGGGGGCGTCTGGCTGCAGGTATGCCGCCCTGGGCCGGGCGGTTCGTCAATGCGCTGCACCTGATGATTATGCGCGATTTGGAGAAATCCGCCAGAGAATTTCTTGAGTTTGCATCATGTAACTTCAGCGCGTCCCTGTTTTTGAAAGCAGAATGACAGATAGCAGCACCAGCATGGGGCGCGCAAGGACAAAAGCACGCGTTTGCGCGCGCATGCCTCCCTGCCTTGCCGGTACACTTTCGCGCATGGCCAAATCCCGAACCGTATACGTGTGCTCCGATTGCGGCGGCACCACCCCGAAGTGGCAGGGCAAATGCCCGCATTGCAACGCCTGGAACACGCTGGAAGAAACCGTGGAGTCGTCGGCGCCGGCCGCTGCCTCCCACCGTTATGCGCCGCTGGCGGCCGCCAGCCCGGTGCGCAGCCTGTCTGAAATCGAAGCCCGCGAAACCCCGCGCCAGCCTACCGGGCTGGAAGAGTTCGACCGCGTGCTGGGCGGCGGCCTGGTGGCCGGCGCCGTGGTGCTGATCGGCGGCGACCCCGGCATAGGCAAGTCCACCTTGCTGCTGCAGGCGCTGGCTTCGCTGTCCGAAGTCACCAACGTGCTGTACGTGACGGGCGAGGAATCCGCCGAACAGGTCGCCCTGCGCGCGCGCCGCCTGGGCCTGCAGACGGGCAACGTCAATCTGCTGGCCGAGATCCGGCTGGAGTCGATCCAGGCGGCGGTGTCGGAGCAGAAGCCCACCGTGGCGGTGATCGACTCGATCCAGACCCTGTACAGCGGCGAACTGACCGCGGCGCCGGGGTCGGTGTCGCAGGTGCGCGAATGCGCGGCCCAGCTCACGCGCCTGGCCAAGCAGACGGGCATCGCCATCGTCATGATCGGCCACGTCACCAAGGACGGCGCGCTGGCCGGGCCGCGGGTGCTGGAGCACATCGTGGACACCGTGCTGTATTTCGAGGGCGACACGCACTCGTCGTTCCGCCTGGTGCGCGCCTTCAAGAACCGTTTCGGCGCGGTCAATGAACTGGGCGTCTTCGCCATGACGGACCGCGGGCTGCGCGGCGTGGCCAATCCCTCCGCGCTGTTCCTGTCGCAGCATGAACAGCAGGTCGCGGGATCCTGCGTGATGGCCACGCAGGAAGGCACGCGTCCGCTATTGGTGGAGATCCAGGCGCTGGTGGATAGTTCGCATGCGCCCAACCCGCGCCGGCTCACAGTCGGCCTGGAAGGCAACCGCCTGGCGATGCTGTTGGCGGTGCTGCACCGGCATGCCGGCGTTTCCACCTTTGACCAGGACGTGTTCGTCAACGCGGTGGGCGGCGTGCGCATCACGGAACCCGCGGCCGACCTGCCGGTGCTGCTGGCCATCATGTCCTCGCTGCGCGACAAGCCGCTGCCGCGCGGCCTGATCGCTTTCGGCGAAGTCGGCCTGGCGGGCGAGATCCGGCCCGCGCCGCGCGGACAGGAACGCTTGCGCGAAGCGGCCAAGCTGGGCTTTTCGATTGCGCTGATCCCCAAGGCCAACGCGCCGCGCCAGCCCATCGAAGGGCTGGAGATCTGGGCGGTGGACCGGCTGGACGCCGCGCTGGACAAGTTGCGCTGACGCCCACAGCGGCGGTCGGCGGCGGTTTCATATCGGTATTCTGATTGCCCGGCCTGCAACCGGCCGGGCCTGCTGGAGCAAGAAGTGAGTCTGTTAGTTATCGCCGCGTGCCTGGCCGCGGGCGGCCTGATCGGTTTCATGGGCGGCGTGCTGGGCATCGGGGGCGGCCTGATCGCGATTCCCGCGCTGGTGCTGTTGATGGGCATGTCGCAGCAGTTGGCGCAGGGCACGGCGCTCATCATGGTCCTGCCCACCATCATGATGGCGGTGCGCAAGTACAACCAGCAGACCCGCATCGACAAGCGCGTGGCGCTGGCGGGCGCGGCCGGGGCCGTGGTGTTCACCTGGGTCGGCGCGCAGCTGGCGCTAGGCATAGATTCCGGCATCCTGCGCCGCAGCTTCGCCGTTTTCCTTTTCTTCATTGCGCTGTTCTACGTGTGGCAGACCTGGCGCGCATCGCGTCCCGCTGCGGCGCGCAAGCCGGCGGCCAAGGGTGCGCCGCCCGTCTTCACGCCGCGCCGCGCCAGCGTGCTGGGCATCCTGTGCGGCACGCTGGGCGGCTTCTTCGGCGTGGGCGGCGCGGTGCTGGCCGTACCCATCATCACGTCCGTGTTCAGGTTGCCGCAGACCACCGCGCAGGCGCTGGCGCTGAGCATGGTGATTCCGGGCTCTTTCATCGCGTTGATCACCTACTCCTGGGCGGGACAGGCCGATTGGATGGTTGGCGCGCCGCTGGCGATAGGCAGCCTGCTGTTCGTGCCGGTGGGCGTGAAGCTCGCGTACCGTCTGCCTGAACGCAAGCTGAGAGCCTGCTTCGCATTGATGCTGTTCGCCACCGTGGCCTTGCTGGCATTCGAGAGCTGAACCGCCCGCACAATATTTCGAAGCGTTAGCGACCGAAATTTTCTGGTTCCGCGCTGAACCTTCTGGATGGGCCCGGTTCAAACGGGAACGGGTAAAGCGGCGATGTTGCCGCCCCGTGTCGAATAAAGGACCTCGGTCCTTTTACATTCAGGAGTTCATGAAATGACGACTCACTCCCGTATTGCTGCGTTCCTATCCACCTCGGCCTTGTGCCTCGGTCTTGCTGCCGCGCCTTCGGCGTTTGCGGCGGGCGCCGATGCCACGTCCAAGACGGGTGAAACCAAGACCCAGGCGCAGCACAAGCATCACAAATCCGACAAGACCTCCGCCAAGCCGGCGGCGGCCAAATCGGGCGGGGCCGCGAAGACGGATCATTCCGGCGCTGCGGCACCAGCGAAGTAAGCACTGAGGGCCTTGCGGCCTGGTAGTTCCTTTGCGCAAACGACTTCCGATTCCCGCGGGGGCCGGAAAGTCGAAAGCCTCTCGGTATGGGCGCCGAGAGGCTTTTTCATGGGCGCGCCGCGGCCAGGGCCGCAGCGCAGAGCGGGCTTATTCCGCCGGGGTGATTACGCGGCCGGTCTCGAAGAACGCCTGCAGGTTTTCCAGCATCAGGTTCTCCATGGCCAAGCGGGTTTCCAGCGTGGCGCTGCCGATGTGCGGCAGCAGCACCGCGCGATCGGTCTTGAGCAGCGCTTCGGGTACCTTGGGCTCGTGTTCGAACACGTCGAGCGCGGCGCAGCCCAGCTTGCCGGCTTCCAGCGCGGCGACCAGCGCGGTCTCGTCGATGACGGGGCCGCGCGCGATGTTGACGATGATGCCCGTGGGGCCCAGCGCTTCCAGCACTTCGCGGTTGACCAGATGGCGCGTGCTGGGTCCGCCGACGGTGGCCACGATGAGGAAGTCCGCCCACTTGGCCAGGTCGGTGAGCGAGGCCTCGTAGCCGTATTCCACGTCATCGCGCTTGCGGCGGTTGTGATAGCGCACATCCATGTCGAAGCCCATGCCGCGGCGGGCGATGGCTTCGCCGATGCGGCCCAGGCCGACGATGCCCAGCTTCTTGCCGCTGACGCGCTGGCCCAGCGGAATGCCGCCGTGCACCTGGCCCCACTGGCCTGCGCGCACGAAGCGCTCGCCCTGGCCCATGTGGCGCGCGCCGGCGATCAATAGGCCCCATGCCAGATCGGCGACGCAATCGGTCAGCACGTCAGGCGTGTTGCTGACCTGCACGCCGCGCTGCTTGGCGGCCTGCACGTCGATGGTCTCGTAGCCCACGCCCCAGCTGCAGATGGCCTTCAGGTCGGGCAGGGCGTTGATGAGTTCGGCGTTGGCGCCATAGGTGGCGGACGTGACGACGGCGGTGACGCCCTTGCCATGCTCGGCCAGCGCCGCCTTGCGGTCCGGGTACTTCCATAGTTCGACGACGTCGTAGCGGTCGGCGAGCGTCTTGTTGGCGTAGGGGGAACCGGCCAGCGAGCCGACCTGGATGATGCGATGCTTGGTGGTCATGTTGTCGTACAGGTGGGTGGCAAAACGTTGATGCTACTTGATCCGGCCTTGATGCAGGCTGACAGGATGCCCGCCAGGGGCATCCCGCGTCCTGATCGCGGCCTTACTCGAGCTGGATGTTGGCTTTCTGGATGACGTCCTTCCAGCGCTTGACCTCGGCCTGCTGGAACGCCGTGAACTGCTGCGGCGTGTTGGCCACGACCTCGAAGCCCAGGCCCTGCAGGGTCTTTTCGGTCTGGGGATCGCGCAGCGCGGTCTGCAAGGCCTTGGACAATTGCTGGACGACGGGCGCGGGCGTGCCCTTGGGCACGGCAAAGCCTTGCCAGGAGTACACCACCATGTCCTTGATGCCGGCTTCGGCCAGCGTGGGGACGTCCGGCAGGTCGGCGGCGCGCGCGTCGCCGGTGATGGCCAGCGCCTTGAGCTTGCCGGCCTTGATGTGGGTCTGGACCGCGCCCAGGTTCTGGAACGATACGTTGACCTGCCCGCCGATCAGGTCGGCGATGGCCGCGCCGCCGCCGCGGTAGGGCACGTCCACGCCCGTGCTCTGGGTGCGCTGGCGGAACAGCACGGCGGACAGATGGTCCGAAGAACCCGTGCCCGACGAGGCATAGGACACCTTGCCCGGATTTTTCTTCGCGTACTCGATCAGCTCGGCGACGGTGCTGGCCGGAAACGCGGGCGCGGCCACCAGCACGTTGGGATTGCGCACGGCCTGCGTCAGGTACTCGAAGTCCTTGCTGGGGTTGTATGACAGGTTCTTGTAGAGCGCCTCGTTGATGGCGAAGGTGCCGATGGAGCCGACCATCATGGTGTAGCCGTCGGGCGTGGAGCGGGCCAGCGCCTGCGCGCCAATGGCGCTGTTGGCGCCCGGCTTGTTTTCGACCACGAAGGTCTGCCCCAGGATTTTCGTCAGCCCCGGCGTGACCGAGCGCGCGGTGATGTCGGAGGAGCCGCCCGGCACGAAGGGCACGATCATCGTCACGGGTTTGTCGGGATAGCCGGCAGCCTGCGCCGCGGGCATCCCGGGCAGCACGGCGCCTGCGGCGACGGCGGCTGCGACGGCCGCGGCGCTCATCAGTTTGTTCATGGTGTCTCCTGGTTCGCGTGCTGATGAAGAGCCCGCCGCCCACGCGTTGCGGACGGGCCCGGATCGGCTTGAGGTCAGTCGACCTTGGCGCCGGATTTCTTCACGACCTCCGCCCACTTGACGGATTCCTGCGCCATGAACTGTTTGAACTGGGCCGGGGTGTTGCCGGATGGGGTGGCGCCCTGCGCCTGCAGCTGCGCGCGCACGGATTCCAGCTTGAGAGCGGCGGCCACGTCGCGCTGGATCTTGTCGACCACAGCCTGCGGCGTGCCGGCCGGCGCCAGCAGGCCGAACCAGCTGGACGCCTCATAGCCTTGCACGCCGGCTTCCGCCATGGTGGGGACGTCGGGCAGGGCGGGCGAGCGCTGGGCAGTCGTGACGGCCAGCGGGCGCAGCTTGGCGCTCTTGAGGAACCCCATGGAGGACGGCAGGTTGTCGAAGATCAGGTCGGCGGAACCGGCCATCACGTCGGTCAGCGCGGGGCTGCTGCCCTTGTAGGGCACGTGGGTCATGCGCGTGCCCGTCATGTTCTGGAACAGCTCTCCCGACAGATGGGTGGAAGTGCCGTTGCCGGTGGACGCCATGTTGACGCTGCCCGGGTTGGCCTTCAGGTACTTGATCAGGTCGGCCACCGTGCGGATGCCGTGCTTGTCGGCAAACGCGGGGTTGAGCTCCAGGATGTTGGGCACGGGGATCACCAGCGTCACCGGCACAAAGTCCTTGACCGGGTCATAGGGCAGCTTGGCATAGACCGACTGGTTGATCGCGTGCGTGCTGACGGTGCCCATCAGCAGCGTGTAGCCGTCCGGCGCGGCCCGCGCGGCCTCGGCCGTGCCGACGTTGCCGCCTGCGCCTGCCTTGTTGTCCACCACCACGGCCTTGTTCCAGGTCTTGCCGAGTTCGGCGGCGACGATGCGGGCCGCGATGTCGGTGGTGCCGCCGGCCGGGAAGGGCACGATGATCTTGACGTCCCGTTCGGGGTAGTCTGCCCGCGCCGGCGCGGCCGGCGACAGGAAGGCGGCCGCCGCCAGGGCGGCGGTGCAAAGAACGGCCAGGGCGGACCGGCCTCGCGCAGGGGCTGCATGCATGGAATTCGTCTCCTCGGTGTGCGCGTGGCCGCGCATCGTTTCTGGGGGTATTCCGCCCCTGGCATGGCCCGAGGCTTTGAAGCCGCATGGCGCCCCGCGGCGCCCTGCGTTTTGCTGCCTGACTACTTGTAAAACAAATATATGTATTGAGCTTGTGCTTGTCAACCAAGTATACTTTTTCGAACCCATACACCCGATAGCAGGATCAGCCAGGAGCCCAGCCCATGAAAACCTCCCCGGTCACCGCGCAGGACTTGCAGCGTTCGGTCATCGCCGTGCCGCCGCTGGCGCGCCACGACGATCTTTCCCTGAACGAGGCGGCCAACAAGGCCCTGCTCGGCCATCTGGAAGCGGGCGGCGTGCGCAACGTGATGTATGGCGGCAACGCCAACTTCTACAACGTGGGCGTGGGCGAATACGCGCGCATCGTCGATATGCTGGCCGGGCTGGCAGGCGCGGATACGTGGATCCTGCCTTCCGTGGGGCCCGACTACGGCAAGATGATGGACCAGGCGGCGATCCTGCGTACGCGCGCGTTTCCCACGGCCATGCTGCTGCCCATGTCCTTTCCCTATACGGACGCGGGCCTGGCAGAAGGCGTGCGCCGCTTCACGGACGCGCTGGGCAAACCCGCGGTGATCTACATCAAGTCGTCCGGCTACCTGGCGCCGGAAAGCGCCGCGCGCCTGATCGAAGAGGGCCGCATCGTGGCGTTCAAGTACGCCGTCGTGCGCGACGATCCGTCGCAGGACGCCTATCTGTCGTCGCTGCTGCAGGCGGTGGATGCGCGCTGGATCGTCAGCGGCATCGGCGAACGCCCGGCCATCGTGCACTACCGCGATTTCGGCCTGAAGAGCTTCACCTCCGGCTCGGTCTGCGTCGCGCCGCGCGGCTCGATGCGCCTGTTGCATCTGCTGCGCGACGGCCGCTATGACGAAGCCGAGGCCGTGCGTCAGCAGTACCTGGGCCTGGAAGACTGCCGCGACAGCATCAGCCCCATCCGCGTGCTGCACGATGCCGTGACCCTGTCGGGCGTGGCGGACATGGGGCCGATGCTGCCCCTGCTGACCGGCATCTCCGCCGCCGAGCGCGAGCGCGTGGCGCCGGTGGCGCGCGCCCTGGCGGCCTGGGACCGGGAGGCGGCCGCCGCGTGAGCGCACTGGCGCCGCGCATTGACGGTACGATGAGCGCTGTCCCGCCATCGCGGGCAGCGCCATAGCATCGAGGAGGTTTCGTGGCCCGACCCAAAGCAACACCCGCGCCCGCGCCGCAGGCGCCCGCCGAACACGATGCCGCGGGCGCGCTGGTGCTCGAACGCGGGCACCGGGTGCGGCTGGCGGATCAGCTGTACGGCCAGATCTTCGAGCAGATCGTCTCCGGCGGGCTGAACGTGGGCGACAAGCTGCCATCCGAGAACGAAATCTCCGAACGCTTCGGCGTTTCGCGTCCGGTGGTGCGCGAAGCGCTGCTGCGCCTGCGCGCCGACGGCCTGATCACCGCGCACCAGGGGCTGGGCACCTTTGTCAGCCATGCGCCCGCGCCGCGCCTGAAGACCTTCAACGACGTGCAGAACGTCAGCGCCTACCTGCGCGCCCAGGAGGTCCGGGTGGCGCTGGAGGGCGACGCCGCGCGCCTGGCGGCGCTGCGCCGCACCGATGAGCAGCTCAGGAAGATCGCGGACGCGCACGCGGCCTTCGCCGACAGCCTGGCGCGCGGCCAGGTGTCGGCCGAGGCCGACCTGGCCTTCCATGCCAGCATCGCCGAAGCCAGCGGCAACGACTTCTATCTGGGCGTGCTGGAGAGCATCCACGAATCCATCAGCGGCTTCATGCGGCTCACCTTGAACCTGACCCGCACCGGTTCGCGCCAGCGTGCGCAGCGCGTGGTGGACGAGCATGCCGCGATCCTGGACGCCATTCGCGAACAGGACAGCGAGCGCGCCCGCGTCGCCATGCAGTTCCATCTGGGCCAGGCGCGGCACCGGCTGGTGGACCGCGAGCGCGATTGATCCCTTCCGTCTGCCCGCTGCGATCGAATCAAAACTACAGGAGACCAGAGTGCAAGGGAATATCGCGGTGCAAGCGCCGGTGGAGCAGGTCCGCGAGCAGATCCTGCAGGTGCTGATGGCCTGGGGCATGGCGCAGGACCTGGCGCACGTCACTGCGGGCCTGATGGCGCGCACCGACCTGCTGGGCATCGATTCGCACGGCATCTCCATGCTGCCGGCATACGAGGACAAGCTGCGCGCCGGCACCCTGCGGCTGGACGCCAGGCCGCGCATCCTGCGCGACGGCGGCGCCAGCGCGCTGATCGACGGCATGGGCGGCCTGGGCTATCCGGTGGCGGCGCAGGCCATGAACCTGGCGGTGGACAAGGCTTTGGAGCACGGCGTGGGCGCCGTGTCGGTCTGCAATTCGCATCACTTCGGCGCGGCCGGGGTCTATGCGCGCATCGCGGTCGAGCGCGGCGTGGTCGGACTGGTGACCAGCAGCGCCAACGGCGTCATCATGGTGCCCACGCGCGGCGCCATGCCCATGCTGGGCACCAACCCCATCGCCTTCGGCGCGCCGGCGGCCTACAACGAACCCTTTCTGCTGGACATGGCGACCACCACCGTCGCCGCCAACAAGGTCAAGGTCTACGACTTCCTTGACCAGCCGCTGCCGCCGGGCTGGGCGGTGGACGGGCAGGGCGGCGCGGTCACCGATGCGGCGGCCGCCATGCAATTCATCTTCAAGCATCCCGAGGGCGGCCTGACGCCGCTGGGCGGCACTGCCGCCATGAGCAGCCACAAGGGCTACGGCCTGGCGATGATGGCGCAGATCCTGGGCGGCACGCTCAGCGGCAGCGCCTTCGCCGCGCGCCGCGCCCCGACCCGCCGTCCCGGCGAACCCGACGACGTGGGCCATTTCTTCCTGGCCCTGAACCCCGACGCCTTTCGCGCGGCGGGCTCGTTCGAGTCCGACATGGACGACATGATCGACGCCATGCACGATACGCCGCCCGCCCATCCCGACGAGCCGGTGCTGGTGGCGGGCGAGCCCGAGGCCGCCGAGCGCGCGCGCCGGCTGCGCGAGGGCATCCCCATCCCTGTCGCGCTGGCCGAACGCCTGCGCGCCATCTGCGAGCGCGCCGGCACGCCCTATCTGCTGGACGCGGCGTGATCCCGTTTTCCCTATAAACCCTTGCCCAAGAGCACAGGAACAGAGACATGAGCAATTCAACCAAGCGCAAGAAACCCGAAGAACTGCGCAGCCACCGCTGGTACGGCGTGCGCGACCTGCGCTCGTTCGGCCACCGTTCGCGCACCGCGCAGATGGGCTATCACCGCTCGGACTACGCCGGCAAGCCGGTGATCGCCATCATCAATACCTGGAGCGACATCAATCCCTGTCACAGCCATTTCAAGCAGCGCGTGGAAGAGGTCAAGCGCGGCATCTGGCAGGCGGGCGGCTTCCCGGTGGAAATGCCCGCCATGAGCCTGTCGGAACCCTTCCAGAAGCCGACCACCATGCTCTACCGCAACCTGCTGGCGATGGAGACCGAAGAGCTGCTGCGCTCCTACCCCGCGGACGGCTGCGTGTTGATGGGCGGCTGCGACAAGACCACGCCCGCGCTGCTGATGGGCGCGGTGTCCATGGACCTGCCCACTATCTTCATGCCGGCCGGCCCCATGCTGCGCGGCAACTGGAACGGCAACACCCTGGGCTCGGGCTCGGACACCTGGAAGTACTGGGCCGAGCTGCGCGCCGGCAACATCACCGAGGAAGACTGGCAAGGCGTGGAGGACGGCATCGCCCGCTCGCCCGGCCACTGCATGACCATGGGCACCGCGTCCACCATGACGGGCGCGGTCGAGGCGCTGGGCCTGTGCCTGTCGGGCGCCTCGTCGATCCCGGCGCCGGACTCGCGCCACGCGCAGATGGCCAGCCTGACCGGCAAGCGCATCGTGGAGATGGTGTGGGAAGACCTGAAGCCGTCGGACCTGCTGACCGCCGCGTCTTTCGACAACGCCGTGCGCACGGTGCTGGCGCTGTCCGGCTCGACCAATTCGGTGGTACACCTGATCGCCATGGCGCGCCGCAGCGGCTTCGGACTGGACCTGGACCGCTTCGATCACCTGGCGCGCACCACGCCGGTACTGGCCAATCTGCGGCCGGCCGGCAAGTACCTGATGGAAGACTTCTATTACGCGGGCGGCCTGCGCGCCATGCTGGTGCAGCTGGGCGACCTGCTGGACACGACCCAGCGCACCGTGGACGGCCGCACGCTGGGCGAGAACATCGCGGGCGCGCGCATCTTCAATGAAGACGTGATCCGGCCGCGCGCGCAGGCGCTGATCGAGCGCGACGGGCTGGCGGTGCTGCGCGGCAACCTGGCGCCCGACGGCGCGGTGATCAAGCCGCCCGCGATGGAGGCGCATCTGCAGGTGCACACGGGCCGCGCGGTGGTCTTCAAAGACTACAACGACATGGCCGCGCGCATCGACGACCCCGATCTGGACGTGGACGCCGACAGCGTCATCGTGCTGCAGAACGCGGGGCCGCAGGGCGCGCCCGGCATGCCGGAATGGGGCCAGCTGCCGATTCCGCAGAAGCTCCTGAAGCAGGGCGTGCGCGACATGGTGCGCATCTCGGACGCGCGCATGAGCGGCACCAGTTACGGCGCCTGTGTGCTGCACGTGGCGCCCGAAGCCTATGTGGGCGGCCCGCTGGCGCTGGTACGGGACGGCGACCGCATCACGCTGGACGTGCCGGCGCGGCGCCTGGAACTGCTGGTGTCCGACGAGGAATTGGCCGCGCGCCGCGCCGCCTGGCAGGCGCCGCCGCCGCGTTTCGAGCGCGGCTACGGCGTGCTGTACCTCAAGCACATCGGCCAGGCCGACACGGGCTGCGATTTCGATTTTCTTCAGACTGAAACGCGCGCTCCGGCCGCGGGCGAGCCTGAAATCCACTGACCCGGACACCGGGCGCACATACTAAAAAACCCACAGAGGAGACAACCATGCAACAGAAGAAACCGGCGGCGCGCGCACGCTTGGCCATCCTGGCGGCCGCGGGGGCGCTGGCCGTGCTGCCAGGCATGCTGATGGCGCAGGGCGCGGACTGGCCCGCCAAGCAAATCAAGCTGGTGGTGCCGTTTCCGGCGGGCGGCAGCACCGATTCGGTGGGCCGCCTGCTGGCGGCCGAGCTGTCCAAGGAACTGGGCCAGACCGTGGTGGTGGAGAACAAGGGCGGCGCCAATGGCAATATCGGCTCCGACATGGTGGCCAAGGCCGAGCCTGACGGCTACACCCTGCTGCTGTCGGGCGTGGGCTCCAACGCCATCAGCTATGCGGTCTACCAGAACATGCCTTACCGCGACAGCGACTTCGCGCACATCTCGCTGCTGGCGACTGGGCCCAATGTGCTGGTCGCCAACAACGACTTTCCGGGCAAGACCTTCGCCGAGTTCATCAAGCTGGCGCGCGAGAACCCGGGCAAGTACACGCATGCGAGTTCGGGCAGCGGCTCGTCGGGCCATCTGGCCATGGAGATGCTGAAGCAGGACGCCAAGATCGATCTGGTGCACGTGCCTTACAAGGGCGGCGCTGCCGCCATCACCGACATGATCGGGGGCCGCGTGCAGGTCATGTTCCTGAACCAGGACACGCTGCTGCCGCAGGTCACTTCGGGCAAGCTGCGCGCATTGGCCGTGGCCAGCGCCAAGCGCAATCCCGCCTATCCCGATACGCCGACGGTGGCGGAATCGGGCTATCCGGGTTTTTCGGCCGAGTCCTGGTTTGGCTTGTCGGCGCCGGCAAAGACGCCGCCCGCCGTGATCCAGCGCCTGAACCAGGCGACGGTGAAGGCGCTGTCTTCGCCCGAGATCCGGCAGAAGCTGGAGAGCGTGGGGTTCGTGGTGGTGGCCGACGACCCGAAGTCGTTCTCGGCGTTCGTGGATAACGAGATCGCGAAGTGGGGCAAGGCGGCCAAGGCCTCGGGCGCAAAAATGGATTGAATGCGTGGATTGAATGCGCGGCCGGGCTTGCGGGCCCGGCCTGACCTGTTTTTTTGATGAAGTGAAGACGGCAATGAACTCACCCTTACCCAACCGTTTCCGGCAACGCATCCTGGCGCGCGAACGGCTCATCGGATTCTGGATGTGCATGTCCAGCCACATCACGGCCGAGCTCGTGGGGCTGGCCAATTTCGACTGGCTGCTGCTGGACGGCGAGCACTCGCCCAACGAGGTGCCGATGTTCCTGCAGCAGCTGCAGGCCCTGCAGGGCAGCGCCAGCGCTGCCGTGGGCCGGCCGTCGTGGAACGACCCGGTGGAGATCAAGCGGCTGCTGGATATCGGTTTCTACAACCTGTTGATTCCGTTCATCGAATCCGAAGAGGACGCGCGTCGGGCCGTGGCCGCCACGCGCTATCCGCCGCAGGGCATGCGCGGCGTGGCGGGCGCCCAGCGCAGCAACCGTTATGGCACGGTGCCGGACTACCTGCACACCATCAACGACAACATCTGCGTACTGCTGCAGATAGAAAGCCGCCCGGGCATCGATGCCGTGGACGAGATTGCCTCCGTGGAGGGCGTGGACGGCGTGTTCATCGGACCGTCCGACCTGGCCGCGGCGCTGGGCCATATCGGCAATCCCGGCCATCCGGAAGTCCAGGAGGCCATCCGCCATCTGTACCAGCGGGTGTCGGCCCAGGGCAAGGCCGTGGGCATCCTGGCGCCGGTGCATGCGGATGCACGGCGCTACCTGGACATGGGCATGCACTTCGTGGCGGTGGGCACCGACCTGGGCGTGTTCAAGCAGGCGACCTTTGCCTTGCGCGAGGCGTTCCCGACCTGACGAGGCTCAGGCCTCTTCCAGCGCCAGCAGCTCGCCTATCGTCTGGCGGCGGCGGATCAGCCGCGCCGCGCCGTTGTCCAGCAGCACTTCCGGCGCCAGCGGGCGGCTGTTGTAGTTCGAGGACATCGACGAGCCATAGGCGCCCGCGTCGTGGAACACCAGGAAATCGCCGATGCGCGGCTGCGGCAGCAACTGGTCCGACACCACGCCGCCGGCGTCCTGGGTGAACACGTCGCCCGATTCGCACAGCGGGCCGGCCACGGCGATGCGGGTCTCGGCCGCGCCTTGCGGCCGGCTGCCGTCGGGCGCGTGCACCGAAATCTGGTGATAGCTGCCGTACATGGCCGGACGCATCAGGTCGTTGAAGCCGGCGTCGACCAGCACGAAATCGCGCTCCGGACGGCGGTTGATCGAATGCACCTCCGACACCAGCGCGCCGGCCTCGGCGACCAGGAAGCGGCCCGGCTCGATTTCCAGGCGGATCTCATGGCCCAGGCGCTCGGCGATGCGCCGGCGCGCCGCGTCCCATTGTTCAAAGTAGTGGTCGCAGTCGATGCGGGCGTCGCCTTCGCGGTACGGGATGGACAGGCCGCCGCCCGCGGAAATGGCTTCGATGTCGTGGTCCAGCGAGGCGACCACGTCGACCATGGCGTCGCACACGCTGGACAGGTGGGCGTAGTCCACGCCCGAGCCGATATGCATGTGGATGCCGACCAGCTTCAGGCCGTGGCGGCGCACGATGGCCATGGCTGCGGCCACGTCGCCGATCCAGATGCCGTGCTTGCTCTGCGGGCCGCCGGTGTTGGTCTTGTTGCTATGGCCGTGACCGAAGCCCGGGTTGATGCGCAGCCAGACGCGATGGCCGGGCGAGGCCTGGCCGACGCGGGCCAGCATGTCCAGGGAACCGGCGTTGACGGTGATGCCGTGCTTGAGCACGGCGGCCAGCGTGGCGTGGTCGATCAGGTCCGCGGTGAAGACGATGCCTTCCGGCTCCCCCTGGGGCTGGAAGCCGGCGGCCAGGCTGCGCTCGATCTCGCCCAGCGAGACGGCGTCCACCACGGCGCCCTCGGCGCGCACCAGGCGCAGGATGTGCAGGTTGGAGCAGGCCTTCTGCGCATAGCGGATGGTGTCGAAGCGGCGCAGTTGCGCGATGCGTTCACGGATGACGGCGGCGTCGTACACCCAAAGCGGCGTGCCGTGCTCGGCGGCGAGTTGGGTGAGTTGGCGCGGATCGAAGGCCATGGCGGGCGAAACCTTGTTGGTGGAAGTGAAAACAAGGCGGCATGATGCCCGGCTTTGGTCATCCAGTAAAATGCTTAAATTTCCTTGATCGATTCATTTTTGATATGAGTAGGCGATGCTGACGCACCGGCAAATCGAAGTCTTCCGCGCGGTCATGATCGCCGGCAGCGTGACCAAGGCGGCCGAACTGCTGGGGTCGTCCCAGCCGACCGTCAGCCGCGAGCTGGCGCGCCTGGAGCAGGGCATAGGCTTCACGCTGTTCGACCGCGTGGCGGGGCGGCTGCGGCCCACCATGCCGGGCCTGGCGCTGTTCGACGAGGTCCGTCAGTCCTACGCGGGCCTGGAGCGGGTGGCCTCGGCTGCCGCCCGCCTGCGGGCCTACCAGGGCGGGCAGTTGTCGGTGATCGCTTTGCCGGTCTTTTCCCATTCCATCCTGCCGGATGCATTCCGGCGCTTCCACGAGCGCCATCCCGGGGTGAGCCTGATGCTGGAAACGCAGGAATCGCCCTTCCTGGAGGAATGGCTGAGCGCCCAGCGCTACGACCTGGGCCTGACCGAACACGATGCGGCGCCGGCCGGCACGCGCGTGGAGCTGTTGCTGGAAGTGGACGAGGTCTGCGTGCTGCCCGATGCTCATGCGCTCCTGGGCAGGCAGCGCATAGAACTGGCGGATTTCGCAGGGCAGGCGTTCGTCAGCCTGTCTTCCAGCGATCCCTACCGCATCCAGATCGACGAAGCTTTTGCCGAAGCCGGCGTGCTGCGGCGGTCCATCGTCGAGACGACGACCGCCGTGTCCGTGTGCACCTTCGTGCGGCAGGGCTTGGGCCTGGCCATCGTGAATCCGCTGACCGCGCTGGACTTTGCCGGCCGGGGCCTGCATATCCGTCCCTTGGCGCGCTCGTTTCCGTTCCGGGTCAGCGTGGTGTTTCCTGAGCATCGGCCAGGCAATCCGCTGGTGGGCGGGCTGATGGCGTCATTGCGCGAGGCGGCAGCGGCAGCCCGGAGCCGCCTGGCGTCAGGCCTGGATCAGGAAATGCCGCGCAGTCGTCGTTCTGCCGCCAGCCGGTAGGCCAGCAGGCGCGCCTTCAGCAGCGGGTCGCCCACAAACTCGATGCCTGCAGGCAGGATGGATGGGTCGAACACCAGGGTGCGTTGCGCGTCCTGATCTGGCGCAAGGCGTTCCAGCATCAGGTATCCCAGGAGCATCGAGCCGCCGTGTTCGGGCCAGCCAGCGGACGGGTCGTTCGTCGCGCCTCCTTCCGGCGCCGGAGTGAACGCCAGTTCCAGCGCCACCGGGCCCGCCTCCATTGCGTGGCGCAAGGCCTCGTCCATGCAGTTCCGACCGTTCAGGGCCTTGTGAGCGCCATCGGCGTTCCTGCCCCGGATCGTCAGCCTGCCAGTTCGCGTCCCGCCATCCGCGGCGGTCAGGCGGTACGAATGAAGCATGTGATAGCTGCGGGAGGCGTAGCCCGTGGGCAGGGTGTCTTGCTGCAGTTGGCCGAAGCGTTGCGCCGGCGCATTGGCCGCCAGGTGGGCTTGCAGCGATTCAGGGGCCGCGTGCTGCGTGTTCAAGGCCTGTATGAATGCAAGAAACGTCTGCGGGTCTTGCGCGGGGAAGCCTTCGATCGAGTGGCCGACCAGCACCAACTGGGAATCCTGCCCGATACGCACGGCCAAGCCGCGCGGTTCGGCTTGCGGACTGTCCTGGCGGATCCGCGGGTCGGGGCCGGAGTCTGAGAACCGGACGAGGAGCGGCTGCTCCGCGTCGTTGAACATGGGCGAAGCGCAGAATTGCGCTGCCCGGGGCACGCCAAGGAATCTGCCTTCAACAAGCAGTCCGCGCGCGTGATTGACGCGGCAGCCTGGCGGGACCTCCGCGCCCGCATGGAGCGCGTCGATCAGCTTTGCGGCGGTGGAATCCGGCATGGTTGCCTCCCTTCTTCTAATGGATGTTCCGGTTCGTCGGCATTACCCGAGGCCGGATTTGAGTGCGATGTGCTTGTACTCGATGAAGTCTTCCAGCGCGGCCACGCCGTTCAGGCGTCCCAGTCCGGACTGTTTGAAGCCGCCTTCCTCGGTGCCGTCGTAGACCTTGGCCCAGTCGTTGATCCATACCGAACCCGCGTCGATGGCTTGCGCGACGCGCAGCGACCGCTCTACGTCGCGGGTCCAGACGCTGGCGGCCAGGCCGTACTCGCTGTCGTTGGCCAGGCGTATGGCTTCGGCCTCATTGGCAAAGCGCTGGATCGTCAGCACCGGGCCGAAGGTTTCTTGCTGGACGATGGCCAGGCTGTTGTCGGTCACTTCCAGCAGGGTGGGGCGGTAGAAGGCGCCGCTGGCCAGCGGGCCGCTGTTCACCGGCCCGCCGCGTTCGACCGCCGTGGCGCCCGCCGCGATCGCAAGGACGACCGCATGGTCGACGCGTTCGACGCTGGCGCGGTCGATCAACGGACCCATATCGCTGTCCGGATCGGCAGCCGGGCCGACCTTGACCTGGCGCAGCCGGCTGGCGAGTCCGTCGCGGACCGCCGCGTAGATGCCGTCCTGAACCAGCAAGCGGGAGCCGGTCATGCAGAACTGGCCGCTGAAGACAGTCAATGCCTTTTCAAGCACGGGCAACGCCGCGTCCACGTCCGCGTCATCGAACAGGATCATGGGAGTCTTGCCGCCGAGTTCCATGCCGAAGCGCTTCAAGTGCCTGGCGCCGGCGCCGCTGATCGCGCGGCCGGTGCGGGTGGAGCCGGTGAAGCTGATGACGGGAACCTCGGGCGAGTCCACGAGATAGGCGGAGCCTTCGGGTCCGCTTTCGAAGAACAGATTGACCACGCCGTCCGGCAGATCCTCAGCTTCGGACATGATTTCGGCCATGAAGCTGGCCGTCTGCGCCACTTGGCCGGGCAGCTTGACGACCGCCGTGCATCCCGCCGCCAGGGCCGGCGCCAGCGACCGTATCGTCAGCACCGCCGGCGAATTCCAGGGCGCGATCACGGCCGCCACGCCCATGGGTTGGCGCAGGACCATGGAGATGCTGCCAGGCCTGGGCGTCAGCGCCCGGCCGCTTTCGAGCAGGGCGGCGGCGGCCGCGTAGCGCAGCTTGCTTGGAATCATGTCGAGTTCGAAGCCGGCTTCGCCCTTGATCTTGCCGTTTTCGAGCGAGAGGATATCCAGCAACCGGTCGCGGTTGCGCTCGAAGGCGCGCGCCAGTTGCTCCAGGACGCGGGCGCGCAGTTCGTGGTCATGCGCCCACGGCGTCGTGCGGAAGGCGCGCACGGCGGCCGCGACGGCCGAACTTGCCGCTTGCAGGCCATTGTCGGGGTAGTGGCCGATGATGTTGTAGGTGGCAGGGTCGATCGATTCCCTCAAGGCGCCTTCGGAGAGCTGGACGCCTCCGATCCAGTTGTAGGCCTTGCGGGACCAGGCGGTGTTTGCGGCATCGTTCATGGTCAGGTCTCCGTGTCCTTGATCCAGTTGCTGATGCGCTCGGCCAGCATGACTACGGTGGGATTGGTGGCGACCGAGGGAATGTCCGGGAAACAGGAAGCGTCCGCGACCCGCAGGCCGGCGATGCCGCGCACGCGCCCCTGATAGTCCGTTACCGCGGCGGGATCGCCGTCGCCGCCCATGGGGGCGGTCGAGGTCGGGTGGTGATAGATGTCCAGCGCCGCAGGGAGGGCGGCTTCCAGCGCGGCGGCGTCCGCAGCGGCCGGGCCGGGTATGAGTTCCTGGGCGATGATCTCGGACAGCGGACCCTGGCTCGCGATCCGCCGGATCAGTTGGATGCCTTCGACCATCAGTTCCCGATCGCGCGCGGTCCCGAGGATGTTGAGGTCGATGAGCGGCGCGGTACGGGGATCGCGGTCCCGCAGCTTGAGGGTGCCAGTGGAGCTGGGACGGGTCAGCGCCAGGGCCAGCATGAAGATCGCGCCGGTGGGCGAGTCGGCGGGATCGCCGTAGTGCACGGCGCTGACGTGCAGGTCGCCGTCGCCCGGGCCGGCTTCGGATGACTGGGTCCACAGAATGGCGCCGACCGGCGGGATGGGAAGCCCCAGCCGTTCGGGATGCGCGGCCCAGACGGTGTAGTAGAAGGGATGCTCCTGCAGCCGCAGGCCGACCGGCAGATCGGCGATAACGGGGATGTCCAGAGCCTTGAGGTCCGCCGCCGGCCCGATGCCGGAGCGAAGCAGGATGGCTGCCGATCCATACGTTCCGGCCGCGAGCACGACTTCGCCGGCTTCGATCCGCTCGCCATCGGCCAGGATCACGCCCCGCGCCCGGCCATCGCTGATATCGACGCGGTCAGCCAGCGTTTCACTGTAGATCGTCAGGTTGGGCCGGGCGCGCACCAGGTCCGACAGGTAGGTCATGCCCGTGTTCAGCCGTTGGCCCATGCGGTTGTTCATCGGGTAGGGGCCGACGCCGAAAGGCGAGTCGCCATTGAAATCCTGGACGCGGGGGTGACCCGCCATCTGGGCCGACACCACGAACGCATGCTGCATGTCGGAGATCTCGTCGTCGTGCAGCTGGTGCACCGGTTCCGGGCCGGAGCGGCCGTGGCATTGGTCCGCGCCCGAGGCGGTCCATTCGCTGCCGCGGAAGAACGGCAGCGCGTCGGCGATGGACCAATGTGGCAGTCCTGCCCGGGTCCAGCGCTCGAAGTCGGCTGCGGGCGCCCGCATCCAGACGCCGGCATTCACGGCCGAGGAGCCGCCCAGCACCTTGCCCCGCGGAACCGGGAAGGATTTTCCGCCCCAGCCTGGCAGGGATGCATATCCCCAGTCGTGCTTGGCATCGCCGCCGATGATGTTCTGGGCGCGGACGGCGTCGGGGTAAGCGTGGGGCGGATAGGCGCGGCCGGCCTCGATCAGCAGCACTTGGCGGGTCGGATCTTCGCTCAGGCGACTGGCCAGCACGGCTCCGGCCGAGCCGCCTCCCACCACGATGATGTCGAAGGCAGCATGCTCGAAGTCTGAATTTTCCGACTCCAAAGGGTGGCGTAGTCCTGTATTCATTGTGGTCTCCCATAAGAATTCCGAGCTTGTGTCAGGATCGGAGGTTCAAGCGCATCGACGGCTGATCGGATCAGCTGGAGCCAGCGTTCAGCTCGCCATCCATTTGGGTGCATCATTCATCGGTACCGCCGCCGGCAGAAGACGGGTGTCGGTCTTTAGAGTCGCGAACATATGTCCGGAACCTTTTCGATCGAATCGTTCAGTGGAATGGTGGCCTTCGCGGCCACGGTGGAGTCCGGCAGTTTTGCCGCGGCCGGGCGCAAGCTGGGTTTGTCCGCTTCAGCGGCGGGCAAGGCGGTGGAAAGGCTGGAGCTAAAGCTGGGCGTGCGATTGTTGCATCGCAGTACCCGCTCTTTGGGGCCGACGGGCGAAGGCGAGGTTCTGTACCGCTATGTCAGCAAGATCCTGAAGGATCTCCAGGAGGCGGAGCGGGAATTGCAGCTGGTGCAGAACGCGCCGCGGGGCCGGCTCAAGGTCAGCGTTCCCACGGTGATGGGCCGCAGGATCGTGTTGCCGGCGCTCAGCGACTTCCACTTGCGCTTTCCCGAGGTGATGGTGGACATCAACCTGGACGACCTGATCGTCGACGTGATCGAGGACGGATACGACCTCGTATTGCGCCTGGGCGAGCTGGAGGATTCAAGACTGCAGGCCCGCAACATCGGCCCGCATGCGTTCACGACTTGCGCTTCGCCTGCTTATCTGGCCCAGCGCGGCACGCCGCGCACGCCCGCGGATCTCAGTGAGCATTGCTGCATCCACTATCGGTTTCCAACTACGGGCAGGACGGAAACCTGGGCCTTCAAGGGAGAGCCGTCGGGCAGGGTGTTCAAGCCGTCCAGCATATTGAATGATGGCGAGGCCCTGGCGTCCGCGGCGATCGGCGGGTTGGGGATCGTGCAGGTGCCCAGTTACCTGGTAAAGGAAGACGTGGCGGCGGGCCGGCTGCGGCCGGTGCTCGAGGACTACACGGAAAACCGGGGCAGCGTTTCGCTGCTATGGCCGCCCCGTTCGGCAGAGGTTGCCCGGGTGCGCGCATTCATCGATTTCTTCGCCGAGCGGATCGCGGCGCAGCTGTAGCTGCGTCGGGAGTAGGGCGTCCAAAGAATGGATGTGGGCGCAGGAAACTAGAGGCTTTGCGGTGGGCGGAAATGCAAAAAAGGATGCCCAAGGGCATCCTTTTTCATTTGCCGTATTCGTGACGCCCTGAAAACAGGGCGGCAGAATGGCTTAGGCCAGCGCCTTGATGGCGGCAGCCAGGCGGCTCTTGTGGCGAGCGGCCTTGTTCTTGTGGATGATGTTCTTGTCAGCCACGCGATCGATCACGCTGGAGGCCTTCTGGAACACTTCGCCAGCCGCAGCCTTGTCGCCAGCGGCGATGGATTGGCGAACGCGCTTGATGGCGGTGCGCAGCATCGAGCGCAGGCTGGAATTGTGCTTGTTGCGCTCAACGGATTGGCGAGCGCGCTTGCGGGCTTGGGCGGTATTGGCCATGTTGCTATATAAGTTGAATTCGGCAAAGTCGAACATTGTAGCAAGTCCCTACGGGAATGCAAGCTTTTAATGTTTGATCAGCCGATGGAGCGCCCGTCAACCGGGCGGGGGCGCTGCGGGAGGAATTCCCTGGGCTGGAAAGCCCTTGCGGATGGTCCTCATGTGTTTGAGGAAAACCCGTGGCGCCTACTGGATAAAAACACCGTGCTTAGTATACAACGAAGCCGCTCTGGCGACACGGCGCGGACGCCGGCGTTGTCAGGTGGCGACGCTGATGGAGACGAACCAGGGCGTGAAGCGGCGGACGTGGATGGGCATGATTTCGCGCAGCGTATCGAGCGCGGCATCGGTGTCATCCAGCGGGAAGTGGCCGGATACCGGCAGGCCGCCTGCGGCCATGGACACGCGCAGCGTGCCGCTGCGGTAGGGACGCAGGGCGGCGATCACTTCGGCCAGCGGGCGGCCGCGGGCTTCGACCCAACCGGCTTCCCAGGCGGCCTCGGCCATGAGTTCGGCGCGCGGGGTATCCATGCGGGCCGCGTCGAACCGGGCGCCGGTGCCGGCGCGGACGGTGCCGTGGGCGCCGGACATGGTTTCGACCTCGACCTCGTGCTCATGCACCACCACCAGGGTGCGCTGGGCTTGCTGGCGCACCATGTAGCGGGTGCCCAGTGCGCGGACCGTGCCTTCCGCGGTCTGGACCAGGAAAGGGCGGCGCGCGTCGGGCGCCACGGACACCGTCACGGCGCCGTCCAGCAGGCGGACCTGGCGGTAGGCAGGCGTGAAGTCCAGGTTGACGCGGCTGCGGGCGTCCAGCAGCAGCTGGCTGCCGTCGGACAGCACGTAGCGGCGGCGTTCGCCCGTGGCGGTGGCGGCATCCGCCGCCACGTTGCCCAGGGGATAGAAGGCATTGCCGACGTAGGCGGCGCAGGCTCCGGTGCCGGCGAGCGCCAGCGCGCCGGCCAAGAAACGGCGGCGAGGGGGCGCAATGGCGGGGCCGAGAGGGGCCGCGAGAGGCGGGATGGCGGGGCCAGCGGTGGCGTAACCGGCGGGATAGGCGTCGCCAAGCCGGCCGAACGTCGATCCTTCCAGCGAGCCGGTCAGCTGCTGCCAGGCATTTTCGTGGGCTGGGTCGGCAGCGCGCCACGCCAGGAAGTCGTTATAGTCCTGGGCGGTCGCCTTGCCGGAGCGCAATAACAGCAGCCAATTGATTACCTGGTCCGCCATGGGTTGTCCTTGGGCGTACTTCACTTCATGTCCCCGCAGTGCTTCAAGGGGGATCCTTTCGATGGCAATTTGTAAATAATAAAGGTTTTTTACCAAAGATTACCGGCTGATTGTCAATTCTTGACGAATCTAATGCAAAAAAGCCGGTACTAGACCGGCTTTTGACGTGTATATAGGCAGATTGTCCGAACTTAGCGCGCCGGACGTCGGCCAAAGTCCCTAGGGCGGAAGCCAAACAGTAACAACATTCCGAAGTAGACCGCGCCGCTGGCTGCCAGCACGCCGGCCAGCCAGGCCACCCGCTGCCAGGAATGGGCCTGCAGGGCGATCCAGTCGATGCGCCCGTCCGCATACCAGAGCAAGGCCGCCAGCGCCGCCAGGGCGGGCAGGAGGCGCAGCGCGAACGCGGTCCAGCCGGGACCGGGCTGGTAGACGCCGCGGCGGCGCAGTCCGATCAGCAGGGCCAGCGCGTTCAGGCAGGCGCCCAGGCCGATCGCCAGGGCCAGTCCGGCATGCGCCATCAGCGGCACCAGCACCAGGTTCATCAGTTGCGTCATGATCAGCACGCCGATGGCGATTTTCACCGGCGTGCGGATGTCCTGCTTGGCGTAGAAGCCGGGCGCCAGGATCTTCACGGCCAGCAGACCGATCAGCCCGGCGGAGTAGGAAATCACCGCCAGGCGGGTCTGGCTCACGTCCTGGGCGGCGAAGGCGCCGTAGTGGAACAGGGTAGCGACCAGGCCATCGGACAGCAGCGCCATGCCTACCGCCGCCGGCAGGCCCAGCAGCAGCACCAGGCGCAGGCCCCAGTCCAGCAGCCCGCTGTAACCGCCGTGGTCGTCGCGGGCATGGGCGGCGGACAGGCTGGGCAGCAGCACCGTGCCCAGCGCCACGCCCAGCAGCGCCGTGGGGAATTCCATCAGGCGGTCGGCGAAGGACAGCCAGGTGACGCTGCCCGGCGTGAGCCAGGTGGCGATGTTGGTGTTGATCAAGAGCGAGATCTGCGCGACCGAGACCCCCAGGGTGGCGGGCGCCATCTGCTTGAGGATGCGCTGCACCGTGGGGTCGCCCCAGGCCTCGCGGAACCGCAGGGTGAAGCGCGGCGTCAGGCCGAGCCGGGCCAGGGCGATCCATTGCACGGCCAGTTGCGCCACGCCGCCGATCATGACGCCGATGGCCAGCGCATAGACCGGCACGTCCATGCGCGGGGCAAGCCAGATGCAGGCGGCGATCATGGCCAGGTTGAGCAGCACCGGCGTGAAGGCCGGCACGGCAAAGCGCCGCCAGGTATTGAGCACGCCCGAGGCGAAGGCGATCAGCGACATGCAGAAGATGTAGGGGAACATCACCCGCGTCATCCAGACCGCCGCGCCGAATTCGGTGTCGCGGGCGGCGCCGCGCAGGCCGCTGGCCATGGCCGATACCACCCAGGGCGCGGCGACGATGCCGATGAGTGTGATGAGCATGAGCGCCGCGGTCAGCAGCAGCGCCACGCGGTCCAGCAGGGTGCGGACTTCGGCTTCGGACCTGTTGTTGCGCGCGGCGCCCAGGATGGGCACGAAGGCCTGGGCGAAGGCCCCTTCTGCGAACAGGCGGCGCAGCAGGTTGGGAATGCGGAAAGCGACCCAGAAGGCGTCGGTGATGGGGCCGGCGCCGAAAGCGCGGGCCACCAGGATGTCGCGGATCAGGCCGGAAATGCGGGACAGCAGGGTGAAGCTGCTGACCGTGGCCGCCGAACGAAACAGGCTCATGGATGACTACGTAAAAAGGGGGCCGATAGGCCCCATGACCAACATTGCCCCTTGAGTGGGACAACGCTTCGCCCGACGCTTTTTCTCTAGGCCGGAGCGTCTTTTCCCCTCGGGGGGCAGAGAGCCCGCGTAGCGGGCGAAGCGTGGGGGCATTATTTCGGCGGCATGCGGATGGCGCCATCCAGGCGGATGGTTTCGCCGTTGAGCATGTCGTTCGTGACGATGCTGTGGACCAGCTTGGCATAGTCTTCCGGACGGCCCAGGCGGGCGGGGAAGGGAATGCTGGCGGCCAGCGAGTCCTGCACTTCCTGCGGCATGCCGAAGATCATGGGCGTGCCGAAGATGCCCGGGGCGATGGTCATGCAGCGGATGCCGGTCTTGGACAGGTCGCGCGCGATGGGCAGGGTCATGCCGGCCACGCCCGCCTTGGAGGCGGCGTAGGCGGCCTGGCCGATCTGGCCGTCGAAGGCCGCGACGGAGGCGGTGTTGATCAGCACGCCGCGTTCGCCGGTGGGTTCGGGCGCGTTGGCGCTCATGGCCTCGGCGGCCAGGCGCATCATGTTGAAGCTGCCGATCAGGTTGATCGACACGACCTTCTGGAACAGTTCCAGCGGATGCGCGCCGTTCTTGCCCACGATCTTGGCGGCGGGCGCGACGCCGGCGCAGTTCACCAGGCCGAACAGCGAGCCCAGTTCGAGCGCGGCGGCCACGGCGTTCTTGCCGTCGGCTTCCTGGGTCACGTCGCAGTGGACATAGCGCTGGCCCAGTTCCTTGGCCAGGGCCGAGCCCGGTTCGTCCTGCACGTCGGCGATGACGACCTTGGCGCCATTTTCGACCAGCATGCGCACCGTGCCGGCGCCCAGTCCGGACGCGCCGCCCGTGACGATGAATACCTTGTTCGCGATTTCCATGTGTCTACCACCAGTGAGTTCTAGGGATGAAAGCGGCGCGGCAGGCGCCGGATATGACTAGGCCTTCGGGGCCGGCCGGACGCGATGCGTTCCGGTGCCGGCGCCGAAGGCCTGTGAGCCATCGAGGCGCCGATCAGCCTTGGACGGCTGCGAACAGGCGCGCCTTGATTTCCTCGACCGCGCCGACGCCGGAGATCTTGCGGTACTTCGGCGCGTCGGCGGGATTCTGCTGCGCCCAGGACGAGTAGTAGTCGACCAGGGGGCGGGTCTGGTCGCGGTACACGGCCAGACGGTTGCGCACGGTTTCCTCGCGGTCGTCGTCGCGCTGGATCAGTTCTTCGCCGGTGACGTCGTCACGGCCTTCGACCTTGGGCGGGTTGAAGCGCACGTGGTAGCTGCGGCCGCTGGGCTGGTGCACGCGGCGGCCGCTCATGCGTTCGATGATGTCTTCTTCGGGGACTTCGATTTCCACCACGTAATCCAGCTTGACGCCGGCGCTCTTGAGCGCGTCCGCCTGCGGGATGGTGCGGGGGAAGCCGTCGAACAGGTAGCCGTTGGCGCAGTCGGGCTGCTTCAGACGGTCCTGCACCAGGCCGATGATGATCTCGTCGGAAACCAGACCGCCGGCATCCATGACCTTTTTGGCTTCAATGCCCAACGGCGTGCCCGCTTTGACCGCGGCGCGCAGCATGTCGCCGGTGGAAATCTGGGGGATGCCGAAGTGTTGGGTGAGAAACGCGGCCTGGGTGCCTTTGCCGGCGCCGGGAGGTCCGAGCAAGATGAGACGCATGAGTGCTCCTGAAGGGGTGTATTTTTTGTGATCCGGGGAATTATGCCGCAATGCAGCAGCCGATGCGGAGCCGCGCCATAGGAAATAACCCTTATATCTGCTTGCTGTAGACCTGTCGGACGCGTTCCAGATCCGCCGGGGTATCTACGCCTGCGGCAGGAGGGTGGGACGCCCGATGGACGACGATGACGTGGCCGTGTTCCATGGCGCGCAGCTGTTCCAGGGATTCGAAACGTTCCAGCGCGCCCTGCGGCAGGGCCGGATAGCGGCGCAGGAACGACACCCGGTACGCGTACAGGCCGATGTGGTGCCAGGCCGGCAGGCCTTCCGCCAGCACGCGTTCGCCGGAGGCGAGCGCATCGCGGGCCCAGGGGATCGGGGCGCGTGAAAAGTACAGCGCGCGGTCGTTCACGGCGCAGACCAGCTTCACCACGTTGGGGTTGAACAGCGCTTCGGCGTTGGCCAGGGGACAGGCGCAGGTCGCGATGTCTGCCTCGGGGCTGGCTTGCAGCTTGGCCGCCACGGCATCGATGAGTTCGGGTTCGATAAGGGGTTCGTCGCCCTGCACATTGACCACGATGGCGTCGTCGGGCAGGCCCAGCTGCTCCACGGCTTCGGCCAGGCGGTCGGTGCCGGTCGGGTGGTCGGCGCGGGTCATCAGCGCCTGCAGCCCGTGCGCCTGCGCAGCCTGTTGCACGCGGACGTCGTCGGTGGCCACATAGACGCGGGAGGCGCCGGACAGCGCCGCGCGTTCGGCGGTGCGCACGACCATGGGCTTGCCGGCGATGTCGGCCAGCGGCTTGTCGGGCAACCGGGTCGAGGCGGTGCGCGCCGGGATCAGGGCGATGAAGCTCATGCGCGGCGGTTCAGTGGGCAGCGGGGGCGTCGTCCAGCGCGCGGGCTTCCGATTCCAGCATGACGGGGATGCCGTCGCGCACAGGGAAGGCCAGGCGGTCGGCACGGCAAACCAGTTCGGCTTGCTGCCGGTCGTGTTCGAGGCGGCCCTTGCACAGCGGGCAGACGAGGATGTCGAGTAGGCGGGATTCCATGACCGGAATTCTAAAGCAGTTTGCCGGGGGCCGGGCCGCGCGGCGCTACCAGGCGGACGGTTTGCTAGGCCCGGGCCGGCTGGCGCAGCGCCTGCGCCAGCCAGTCGAATAGCTGGGGGTCGGAAAAGCCGGCGCGCACGGGCACTTCCCACAGGCGCGGATCGTCCAGGGCGGCGCATTTGATCGCGTCCTTGGACGTGACCAGGATGGCCTCGGCCGTGAGCGCCTGGAAGGGCGACTCGGCGTAATCGTGATGATCGGGCAGGGCGAGCGCGGTTTCCAGCTGGATGCCGGCGCCGCGCAGCGTGGTGAAAAAGCGTTCCGGATTGCCGATGCCCGCCGCCGCAGCGATGCGCGGCTGGCCGGCGAAGGCCGCCAGGGGGCGCGTGCCGCGGCCCGAGACCTGGCGCGTATCGCCCGGCTCCAGCCACATGCGGACTTGCCGCGGCCGGCCGCTGCCAGCGGCTTGCGGCTGGCCGTCAGGCGTGCCGATGTTCGTCACGACCACGTCGACCTCCCGCAACCGTTCGGCAGGCTCGCGCAAGGGGCCCGCGGGCAGCAGGCGGCCGTTGCCCACGCCGCGCTCGTCCTGCACCACGATTTCGACATCGCGTGCCAGCGCCAGATGCTGCAGGCCGTCGTCCGAGACGATCACATCCACTTTGGGGTGCGCCTGCAGCAGGGCCTGGGCGGCCAGGGCGCGCTTCGGGTGCACGGAAACCGGCGCCCCGGTGGCGCGGGCGATCAGCGCGGGCTCATCGCCAAAGCGGGCGGCTTCGAGCTCGCCCAGCCCTACGCGGGCGTGCGGGCCGACCTTGACGCCGTAGCCGCGGCTGACGACCCCGGGGGTGTAGCCGCGGGCCCGCAACGCTTCGACGGTGGCGATGACCATGGGGGTCTTGCCCGTGCCGCCGACGTAGACATTGCCGATCACCACGACGGGAACCGGGGCGCGGTACGAGCTGCGGGTACCGTCCAGGTAGCGCTGGCGCTTGCGCGCCACTTCCCAGGCGGTCAGCCTGGACAGCGGCAGCAGCAGATTGGAGAGCCAGCCGCCGCGCTGCCATTGGCGCGCCAGCAGCGTCGAGGCACGCTTGGCGGTCACCGGGTGGTCTGCGCGGCGAAGTTGACGCGGCCGATGCCAGCCAGCCGGGCGGCTTCCATGACGTTGATCACGGACTGGTGGGTGGCCTGGGCGTCGGCGTTGATGACGACCAGCGGTTCGGTCTTGCCGGCCGCGGCCTGGCGCAGGACCTCGGCGATCTCGGGGGGCGTGGAGACGTCGATGAGCGTGCCGTTGAGCGCGTAGCGCCCGTCCTGGCTGACGGCGACTTCCAGCGCCGGAGGCGTGTCCTGTTCCATCGAGGCCTGGGGCAGCGTCACCTTCAGCTGGGTGAAGCGCGCGAAGGAAGTGGTTGCCGCCAGGAAGATCAGGATGACCAGCAGCACGTCGATGAGCGGAATCAGGTTGATGTCCAGCTCATCGCGCTCGCCGCGGGGGCCGCGGAAATTCATGAACGGCCCTCGCGCGTGGCGGAGCCGGGGGCGACCGCGCGCACCAGGCGCGACGCGGTCTGCTCCATGGCGCTGAGGTAGCCGTCCACGCGGCCGCGCAGATAGCGGTGCGCGATCATGGCGGGAATGGCGATGAGGATGCCGAAGCCGGTGTTGTACAGTGCCATCGAGATGCCGCGCGCCAGTTGCGCGGGATCGCCGCCGCCGGGTGTGTAGGAGCCGAAGATCTCGATCATGCCGACCACGGTGCCGAACAGACCCATCAGGGGCGCGACCACGGCGATGGTGCCGATGGCGGAGATGTAGCGGCTGAGGTCGTGGGCGACGGCGCGGCCGGTGTCCTCGACCACGTTGCGCAGTTCCTCGCGCGGCAGATGACGGTGACGCATCACTTCGGCCAGGATCCGGCCCAGCGGCGAGTTGCGCTCGAGGCGGTTGATCGCGTCGGGCGTGTCCTGGCGGTTGCGCAGCATTTCAGCCACTTGGTCGCTCAGGCCGCGCGGCATGACCAGGCCGCGGCGCAGGGAGAGGAAGCGCTCGAAGATCAGCGCCAGGCCCAGGACGGATGTCGCCAGCAGGGGCCAGATCGGCCAGCCGGCCTCGCGCAGTATGGAAAGCAAAGCGTTCAACTCCCGGGGGGAACCGGTACGCAAGGCGGCGCGGACCGGCATCTGATCAAGCCGAAACTGTAACGGTGCGGCGGGGGTGTGGCAAGTCGGTACGACCCCCAATCTATCCACAGATCTTGTGGATAATTCTGTGCAAAACTTCCCGGAATTGCTTGTGGGCACAGGGCTTGCACTTGTTTGCTTCAATTTCGAGCAGCTTGGATTTCAATAAATTCTTATAAAAAACAATGACTTGGTTCTAATTTGCTGGCTTTCGGGCCGGTTGGGGGAAATCTGCTGGGACGCGGTATGATTGCGGCCCGCTACGCGGCTCCTGTGGACAGGTATGCATCGGAAAGCCCCATGACAATTGAATCTACAGTCACAAACAACGTATTCGCGCGGGATATCCTGACGGTTGCCCAGCTGAATCAAGCTGTGGGGCAGTTGTTGGAGCGCAGCATCCCGGCGCTGTGGGTGCGCGGAGAGATTTCCAACTTCACGGCGGCGGCTTCCGGGCATTGGTACTTCACGCTCAAGGACAGCCGGGCCTCGGTGCGGGCAGTCATGTTCAGAAGCCGCGCCAGTGCGGTGGGTTTCACGCCGCGCGCCGGCGACCAGGTCGAAATCCGGGCCCGCGTGTCCCTTTACGAGCCCCGCGGCGACTATCAGCTGCAGGCTGACGCCATGCGGCGGGCCGGACTAGGCAATCTGTACGAGGCGTTTTTGCGCCTGAAGGAGCAACTGGCTTCCGAAGGCCTGTTCGATCCGGCCGCCAAGCGCGAACCCGTGCGCCTGCCGCGGGCGATCGGCGTGGTGACGTCCCTGCATGCCGCGGCGCTGCGGGACGTGCTGTCGGCGCTCGCGCGGCGCGCGCCCCAGGTGCCCGTGTTCATCTACCCGGCGCCGGTCCAGGGGGCGGACGCCGCCGGACGGCTGGCCGCCCAGGTGCGCATGGCCAACCAGCGCGCCGAGGTCGATACGCTGCTGCTGGTGCGTGGCGGCGGCAGCATCGAGGATCTTTGGAGTTTCAACGACGAAGCCTTGGCCCGCGAAGTCGCGGCCAGCGCCATTCCCGTCATCAGCGGGGTGGGGCACGAAACGGATTTCACCATCGTCGATTTCGTTGCCGACGTGCGTGCGCCCACACCGACCGCGGCCGCCGAACTGGCCTGCGTGCCGCGTTCGGAACTGCTGGGCCGGGTCATGCAGGCGGCAGAGGCCATGACGCGCGGCCAGCAGCGCCGCCTGGAACGCGCGGCGCAGCGGCTGGACCGCGCCGCCGCGCAATTGGTGTCCCCGGCCCAGCGTCTGGAGCATCAGCGCGAGCGCCTGAACAGCCTGCGCTTCCGTTTGGCGACCGCCTGGTCCGGCCCCCAGGAGCGGCGCGCGGCGCGCGTCAACCTGCTGACGCAGCGCCTGGCGCATCGCGTGCCCGATACCGGCCGCGCCGCCGACCGCCTGACGGGCGCGGCGCGCCAGCTTGGCCAGGCGCATGCGCGGTTGCTGGTGCAGCGGCGCAACCGGCTGGCGTCTGCCACGGCGCAATTGCGCGCGCTGGATCCGGGCAACACGCTGGCCCGCGGCTACGCCATCGCGCGCGACGAACAAGGCCGCATCGTGCGGGACGGGGCCGCGCTGACGGCGGGGCAGGCGCTGGACCTGAGCTTCGCGCAAGGCGGCGCCGAAGTCGCGGTCACGCGCAGCCGCGAGACGCGCGAGGCTTCCTGAAAGAGGGCGGTCACGCGCCCTTGAGGCCGCTGCCATGAGCACATGCTTCAGGTAATGAGCAGATGCGTCCCTTAACCCCGCGCGGGCGGGGGGTTAACGCGGTATCCTCAGTAGTTGCCGATACAATTGAACGGCTTGATCGTGCACTCAACAGAAGGAACCTCACATGGCACATACTCTTCCCCCCCTGCCTTACGAACTGGACGCACTGGCTCCGCACATCTCCAAGGAAACGCTGGAGTTCCACTACGGCAAGCATCACCAGACCTACGTCACGAACCTGAACAACCTGATCCCGGGTACGGAATTCGAAACGCTGTCGCTGGAAGACATCGTCAAGAAGTCCTCGGGTGGCATTTTCAACAACGCCGCCCAGATCTGGAACCACACGTTCTACTGGAACAGCCTGGCTCCCAAGGCCGGTGGCGCTCCGACCGGCAAGCTGGCTGACGCCATCAACGCCAAGTGGGGCAGCTTCGACGCTTTCAAGGAAGCCTTCAACAAGTCGGCCGCCGGCAACTTCGGTTCGGGCTGGACCTGGCTGGTCAAGAAGGCCGACGGCTCGGTCGACATCGTCAACACCAGCAACGCCGCCACCCCGCTGACCACGGCCGACAAGCCGCTGCTCACCTGTGATGTGTGGGAACACGCCTACTACATCGACTACCGCAATGCCCGTCCCAAGTACCTGGAAAACTTCTGGGCGCTGGTGAACTGGGAATTCGCGGCCAAGAACTTCGCCTGATAGGCAAAGCCAGGCCCGCCGCGGCGTCAGCGTCGCGGCTCCTGCTGAGCAACCCCTCGCGCGAGCGTGGGGTTTTCTTTTTTGTTCAGGAAAAATTCAGCCTGCGAAATCCCTGTCGATTGTCGAATTCATTGCGGGGAAATAACGAACAAACCGGCTTTTCTTCCGGGTAATCCCTAGGTTTGCCAACCACTATCGTTGGCCCCGGTCGGCGACTGAACCACGGGGTCCACGGCCGCGGCATGCCCGCGATAAACCGTGGTACTTACAGGGAAGGGAAGCATGTTGCGGTTATTTTCGGGTTTGCGCATCGGCGCGCGCCTGTCGGGCGCGTTTTTGCTGGTGGCGGTGATAGGCGGTGCGATAGGAGGCTTTGGGGTCTGGGGCCTGGCGCGCATCAATGAAATGAATGACCGGCTTTACGACACCGAGCTGCGCGGCATCTCGGACATCAAGGAAGCCAACATCAATCTGATCTACGCTGGCCGCGCCCGCACGGGCTACCTGGCCGCGTCCACGGACCAGGAACGCCAGTCGCTGCGCAAGCAGTTCGACGACGCCGTTGCAACCATGGATGACTTGCGCGAAAAGGCCGCCGCCAACTTCTATTCGGAAGAGGGCAAGCGCCTGCTGGCACAGTTCACCGAGACCGAGCAGGTCTGGAAGCGCGAATCCGCCGCTTTCTTCGCCGCCGCCCAGGCCCGGCCGCTGACCCAGGCCGACCCGCAAGTGGCCGCGATCGAGGCGCGCGTGATCGCCTCGTCGCAAAAGCTGGATGATCTGATGACGACCCTGGCGAAGGCCAAGGAAAACGTCGCGGCGCAAAGCGTGCAGGCGGGCACGGACCTGTATGAAACGCTGCGCGCCGTCATGATCGTCCTCGCCGTGGCCGGCGTCGCGATCGGCATGCTGCTGGGCTGGCTGGTGACGCGCGGCATCGTGCGTCCGCTGGAACAGGCCGTGATGGCCGCGCGCCAGGTCGCGGCCGGCGATCTGACGACCGACATCCAGGTTGCCACGCGCGACGAAACCGGCGACCTGATGGGCGCGCTCAAGACCATGAACGCGAGCCTCGCGCGCATCGTCAAGGACGTGCGCGACGGCTGTGAGAGCATCGCCTCGGCGTCTTCGCAGATCGCCCAGGGCAACGCCGATCTGTCGCAACGCACCGAGGAACAGGCCTCGTCGCTGGAGGAGACCGCGGCCTCGATGGAGCAACTGACCAGCACCGTCCAGCAGAACGCCAACAACGCCAGCGAAGCTGACCGCCTGGTCAACCAGGCTTCCAGCGTGGCCGTGCGCGGCGGCGAAGTGGTGGAGGGCGTGGTCCAGACCATGAGCGCGATTTCCGACAGCTCGCGCCGCATCGCCGACATCACGGGCGTGATCGACGGCATCGCCTTCCAGACCAACATCCTGGCGCTCAACGCCGCCGTGGAAGCGGCGCGCGCGGGCGAGCAGGGCCGCGGCTTCGCGGTGGTCGCGGGCGAGGTGCGCACGCTGGCGCAGCGCTCGGCGGTGGCCGCGAAGGAGATCAAGGCCTTGATCGATGAGTCGGTCACGCGCGTCGAGGGCGGCACGCGCCAGGTCGACGAAGCTGGCCGCACCATGCGCGAAGTGGTGGACAGCGTGCGCCAGGTCGCCACGCTGGTGCGCGAAATCGCCAGCGCTTCGGAAGAGCAATCCGCCGGCATCGGCCAGGTCAACCAGGCCGTGGCTCAGATGGACACCGTGACCCAGCAGAACGCGGCATTGGTGGAAGAGGCGGCCGCCGCGGCGGCCAGCATGCAGGAACAGGCCACCCGCCTGGCCCAGGAAGTGCGCCGCTTCAAGGTCGAAGCAGGCGGCGGATCGGCGCGCGAAGCCCAGGTCCGTCTGGTGCAGGCGGTGCCCGCGGCGCCGCGCAAGACGGCCGCGCCCGCGGCGCGTCCCGCGCTGGCGCAGGCCTCGGACGACGACTGGTCGACCTTCTGATCCCGCGCTGTGGGCTGCCGGTCAGGTGGGAGTGGTAAGGTTAGCCACCTTCAACCGCGCCGGCTTCGCCCATGAACCTGCCCGACCCCCTACGCCGGCTGCTGGCCGGCCCGCGCCGATGGGCGCATCGCAAGGTGCGCCAGATCAACCGCCTGTCGCGCAAGAGCGTGCAGATGGGGCTGCTGCTGGGGGGCGCCGGCCTGGTGGCGCTGATGTCGCTGGGCTTCGCCTATCTGGCCGACAAGGCGCTGGAATGGAACCGCGAGTGGGTCGCCTACAACGGCTGGCTGGCCTTGTTGGTCCTGCCGCTGAGCCTGGCGGCCTTGCGCTGGCTGACCCTGCGCTTTGCGCCCAATGCGTCCGGCAGCGGCATTCCCCAGGTCATCGGCGCCTTGTCGCTGCCGCCGGGCGCCAGCCAGAACAGCCTGGTGGCGCTGGGGCAGACCCTCTGGAAAATTCCTCTCGCGTTCGGCGGCATGCTGGCCGGCGCCTCGATCGGCCGCGAAGGGCCGTCGGTCCAGGTTGGCGCCGCGCTGATGCTGGCCTGGGGCGACTTCTGGAAACGGCGCGGCGTGCAGCTGCGCGGCTTTCACGCCAATGAACTGATCGCCGCCGGCGCCGCGGGCGGCCTGGCCGCCGCTTTCAACGCGCCGCTGGCCGGCGTCATTTTCGCCATCGAGGAACTCGGGCGCGGCACCGTGCTGCGCTGGCAACGGCTGGTGCTGATCGGCGTGCTGGCCTCGGGCTTCCTGGTCGTGGCCGTGGTGGGCAACAACCCGTACTTCGGCGTGTTCGGCGGCGCGCCGCTGACCCATGGCATGGTGATGTGGGTGGCCATCTGCGCGGCGCTCAATGGCGCGCTGGGCGGCATATTCGCGCGCCTGCTGGGCAAGGGGGCGGCCGGTAGCGCGCCCCAGTCCTGGCGCGCCTGGATCCGCGCCCATCCGATCTGGACGGCCTTCATCATGGGCCTGATCCTGGCCGTGATCGGGCTGGCTACTGCCGGCAGCGTCTACGGCACGGGGTATGGCGTGGCCGCGGATCTGTTGTCGGGCAAGGACACCGCGCCCGCCAGCTTCGGCCTGGCCAAGCTGGCCGCGACGGTCGCCTCCTATTGGGCGGGCATACCGGGCGGCATCTTCACGCCGGCCCTGACCACCGGGGCGGGCATCGGCCATCACATCTGGCAATTGGCGGGAGAGGGCGTGGATCACCGCGTGCTGGTGCTGATTTCGATGGCCGCCTTCCTGGCCGCCGCGACCCAGGCGCCACTGACCGCCAGCGTGGTGGTCATGGAAATGACGGGCAGCCAGCCCATGCTGTTCTGGCTGCTGGTGGGCTCCCTGCTGGCCTCGGGCGTGTCGCGCCAATTCTGCCCGCAACCGTTCTATCACATGGCCGCCGGGCGTTTCCGCAGGCAGGCCATCGTCGACGCCGGGCGTGCCGCCAGGCCGCCTGCGGCGTGAGTCCGCAGGCCAGATCCGCGCCTTGCCGCGGTGCACGCGGCGCGCACCGGGGTGGTGAACAGCCGTTGGACACTGTCCGTGCAGCGGACATCCCGCGTGCGCACCAACTTGGCGCGAAAGCGCTGCGTTAAGATCGGCCGATCCGGATTTTTTCTCACTGACTTCGAGCTTCCCATGACCGTGCATGCTTTCATTTGTGATGCGATCCGCACCCCCTTCGGCCGCTACGGCGGCGCGCTGGCTTCCGTGCGCCCCGATGATCTCGCTGCCGTAGCCATCAAGGCGCTGGTGGCGCGCAATCCCGGCGTGCGCTGGGAAGAACTGGACGACGCCATCATGGGTTGCGCCAACCAGGCGGGCGAAGACAACCGCAACGTGGCCCGCATGGCCACGCTGTTGGCCGGCCTGCCGATCGAAGTCCCCGGCGCCACCGTCAACCGCCTGTGCGGTTCGGGCCTGGACGCCATCGGCGGCGCCGCCCGCGCCATCCGCGCCGGCGAAGCCGGCCTGATGCTGGCCGGCGGCGTGGAAAGCATGAGCCGCGCGCCCTTCGTCATGGGCAAGGCCGACAGCGCGTTTTCGCGCAACGCCGCCATCTATGACACCACCATCGGCTGGCGCTTCATCAACAAGCTGATGAAGGCGCAATACGGCGTGGACTCGATGCCCGAAACGGCCGAGAACGTCGCCGACGATTTCAAGATCAACCGCGAAGACCAAGATCTGTTCGCGCTGGCCAGCCAGCAGAAGACCGCGCGCGCACAGAAGGAAGGCTTCTTCGACGCCGAGATCGTGCCGGTGTCGATTGCCCAGAAAAAGGGCGACCCGATCATCGTCAGCAAGGATGAGCACCCGCGTGAAACCACGCTGGAAGCGCTGGCCAAGCTGAAGGGCGTGGTCCGCGAAGGCGGCACCGTCACCGCCGGCAACGCCTCGGGCGTCAACGACGGCGCCGCAGCGCTGCTGCTGGCCGACGAAAAGGGCGCCGCCCGCCATGGCCTGACCCCGCGCGCCCGCGTGGTCGGCATGGCCACGGCCGGCGTCGCGCCGCGCATCATGGGCATCGGCCCGGCGCCCGCCACGCTGAAGGTGCTGGCCCAGACCGGCCTCACGCTTGCGCAAATGGACGTCATCGAACTGAACGAGGCGTTTGCCGCCCAGGGCCTGGCCGTGCTGCGCCAGCTGGGCATCGCCGACAACGACCCGCGCGTGAACCCCAACGGCGGCGCGATCGCCCTGGGCCACCCGCTGGGCGCCAGCGGCGCACGCCTGGCCACCACCGCAATCAATCAGCTGCACCGCACCGGCGGCCGCTACGCGCTGTGCACCATGTGCATCGGCGTGGGCCAGGGCATCGCGCTGATCATCGAACGCGTGTAATCGCCTGGCGCGCAGCGGCTACGCTGCGCGCTGGAACGAAAAGGGAGCCTGCAAGGCTCCCTTTTCATGTCTGCCGGCAGGCTTGCCTCAGGGCAGGCCGTCCAGTTTCTTGCCGGCCTGGATGCCGTGCCGTTCGAACCAGCCCTGAGCCATCTCCAATGCGTAGCGCACGGGCTTCTTGGCGCAGTGCGGGTCTTCGGTCTGTGGCGCCATGTCCTCAATGTTGACGATCGTGCCATCGTCGGCGATAAAGGCAATCGAGAGCGGCAGGATGGTGTTGCGCATCCAGAAGCACTGCACGTCGGGCTGTTCGAAGACGAACAGCATGCCGTCGTTGCCGGGCAGCTCCTTGCGGAACATCAGGCCGTCGCGGCGGGTCGCTTCCGTGTTCGCGACTTCTGCGCGGATAATATGGATGCCGGCCGAAAGCTGGGTGGTGGGTAGCGGGGCTTGCGGGCCTGTCTGCTGCGCGCCGGCCGCTGCGGGCAGCGCCATTGCGATGGCTGCCAGGGCGGGAGCCAGGGCTTTCGGCAGGAGGTTTCTGAAGAACGCTGTCTTGAACAACGTGAGGCTGACAGGATTTAAAACGGCGTTCTTGGGCATGACCTGGCGCAATGAATGAAAAATAACAAGGCGGGGCCCGAAAGCCCCGCCTGAATAATGGCGCAACCTTACCGTTGCGCTTTAAGGGTAACTCAGGCAGCCGTGATATTAAGCGCCTGTTTGCCTTTGGGCCCCTGAATAATCTCGAAGGCCACTTTCTGGCCTTCTTTCAGGGTTTTAAAACCATTCATCTGGATGGACGAAAAATGGGCGAACAGATCTTCACCGCCGTCGTCGGGCGTAATGAAGCCGAACCCCTTTGCATCGTTGAACCATTTGACGGTGCCCGTCGATTTGGGATTGTCCCCTTGGACGGCGGTTGCGGTCGTATCAGACATGCGGACTGCCTCATTGAATCGTATGTTGACGAAGGGCATCGCGGCCTAGACCCCTGTCCCCCCTCCGGCTTCCTGGCAGATTTTCGGTGCTTTGAAAACCCCAGAATGCGTGGATAATGCGCCGCTTTTCTTTGCGGCGTCAAGTATGGAAACTACGCATTTCTACGTGTAATTTTCCGTAAGTTACACGCTAGCCGTCCCCCGTTTAAATAGAATAGCGGCCCTATGAGTTCTACCTTGGATACCCAGCATGATTTGGCCGTCGAGAAGGCTCCGGCGCGCGCCGCGCCGCCTCCGATGTACCAGGTCCTGCTGCTGAACGACGACTACACCCCAATGGAGTTCGTCGTGAAAGTACTGCAAAAGTTCTTCAATAAGAATCACGAAGAGGCTACGAGGATCATGTTGCAGGTGCATCACGAAGGGCGTGGTGTATGCGGGGTTTATCCCCGGGACCTCGCCGCCACGCGCATTGCGCAAGTGGCCCAATACGCGCGGGCGCGCCAGCACCCCCTGCAATGCGTGATGGAACCCGTCTGAACCCCAGAATCAATGCGCCGCCTGTCATGGCGGCGTTGTGTTGTCCGGTTATTTTGTTTTGATAGGCAGTATCCGCGTACCCGAGAAGCGCGCGGAATGATCAGGTCGGCAGCTCCGCCGCTTAGGAGCGGTGCGTCTGCATTTGAGTAAGCGGGAGATTTACCGTGAGTGGAAAGATAAGCAAGGCCTGGCTGGCGACAGCCGGGGTCGTTGTATTGGCCGGCGCCATCGGCGTGGGCTGGTGGATGGGCAAGGAGCGTCAGCCCGCCAATCCGGCGCCAGCCGTCGTGTCGCAGCCTGCGGCCACGGCGGGTGGCGGCGATGCCAAGCCGGCATTGCCCGCCAGCGCGGTGGTCGGCGCGGCCGACCCGTTTGCCGCGCTTTCCTGCCAGCCGCGCCAGTACAACGATACGCTGGCGCTGGCGGTGACCTTCACGCAGCCGGTGGACGCCAAGTCCGACCTGGACAGCTATCTGCAAGTGACGGACACGGGCTCGGCTTCCGACAAGGACAGCGAATCGGCCGCCAGCAACGGCGACCAGCCCGCCTCGGTCCGGCCGGGCGACTCGGCGCCCAAGGGCAAGATCCTGAAGGGCAACTGGGTGGTGGGCGACAACCCCCGCATGGTCTATTTCCCCTACGTGCAACCGCAGCGTTCCTACGCGATCTCCGTGCGTGCCGGGCTGCCCGGCGCGGGCGGCATCAAGCTGGCGGAAGCGTCGAATTGCGAGGTGAACACGCAGGCCATGCCGCCGTCGTTCTATTTCGCCAGCCGCGGCGTGGTGCTGCCGGCCGGCCAGAATGGCGGCCTGCCCGTGGCCACGGTGAACGTCTCCGAAGTGGACGTGCAGTTCCTGCGCGTATCGCCTGAGCGCGTGCCTGAACTGTTCGACACCGTGCTGGGCATCGGCCGCAGCACCGGCTCCGGAGAAGAGGAAGACAGCGGCGACGAAGAGGACAACTGGCGCTATTCCGACAACCGCAGCCTGAAGGGCTCGGTCAGCAACTGGGACCTGGACCGCCTGAACTCGCTGACGACCAGCGTCTATCAAGGCCGTTTCGTTACCGACGACAAGCCCAACCGCCGCCATGTCACGTTCCTGCCGGTCGAAGGCATCAAGGAACTCCAGGAGCCCGGCATCTACATCGCGGTGATGAGCCAGCCCGGCCGTTTCCGCTACGAGTACCAGGTGACGTATTTCTACGTCAGCGACATCGGCCTGCACGCGCGCCGCTACAGCGACCGCATCGAAGCCTATTCGGTATCCCTGAAGAGCGGCACCGCCATCTCGGGCGCCGTGTTCGAACTGGTGGACGGCGCAGGCAAGTCGCTGGCCAAGGCCGCGGCCGACGGCCAGGGCCATGTCCGCTTTGACGGCAGTTTCGCCAATGCGCGCGTCATCCGCGCCTCGCGCGACAAGGAAATGACGGTGCTGGCCCTGGGCGAACCCGCCCTCGACCTGTCCGAATTCGACACCGGCGGCCATGTTTCCCGCCCCAACAACCTGTTCGTCTACGCCGGCCGCAACCTGTACCGCCCCGGCGAAACCTTCAACGTCTCGGTCCTGCCGCGCGACCTGGACGGCCGCATGCTGGCGCCGTCGCCCCTGACCGCCACCATCAAGCGCCCCGACGGCCGTACGGTGCTGAGCACCTTGTGGCAACCCCAAAAGGATCTGCCCGGCTATCTCGAGCGCAGCATCGATCTGCCGCTGGACGCGCAGACCGGCACGTGGCTGCTGGAATTGCGCGTGGACCCCGCGTCGCGCGCGCCGGACGCGTCCTGGAAGTTCCAGGTCGAGGAATTCCTGCCCGAGCGCATGAAGATGGCGCTGACCTCCGACCAGGAGGTGCTGTCGCCGGAGGAAACGCTGACCGTGGACGTGCAGGGCGATTATCTCTACGGCGCGCCCGCCGCCGGCAACCGCCTGCTGTCCAGCTTCCAGGTCAAGCGCGACCGTTTTGCGCTGCCCCAGCAATGGCCTGGCTTCATCTTCGGCGACGTTGCCGACGATGCCCGCCGCCATTTCGAGGAACTGCCCGAAACGGCCCTGGACGACAAGGGCCGCGGCCAGCTCGAGGTCGATCCGCGCACCGGCGGCACGCGTTCGCCGATGAAGGTGAGGGTGTCGGCCAGCCTGCTGGAATCCGGCGGCCGTCCGGTGGTGCGTTCGATCGAGCGCAGCGTCTGGCCCGCCGACCGCCTGATCGCCGTGCGTCCGCAATTCGACGGCGACGTGGCCCGCGAAGGCGCGCCCGCCGGTTTTGAAGTGCTGCGCGTCGACGCGCAGGGCAAGATTGCGCCGCTGGCGCAGGCGCAGATGCGTCTGTACCGTGAAGATCGCCAGTACTACTGGCGTTTCGACGACCAGCGCGGCTGGAACAGCGGCTACACCGAAACCGAGGAATTGCTGGATTCGCGCGAGATCGCGCTGAACGACCGCTCCCAGCTGACCGTGCCCGTGAAGTGGGGCCGCTATCGCCTGGAAATCGCCGATCCCGAAACCGGCCAGACCCTGCGCTACCGCTTCTATGCGGGCTGGAACGCGCAGGACTCCGACGCCATGGGCAATCGTCCCGACCGCGTGCAGATGAAGCTCGAAGGCGTGCCGGCCAAGCCGGGCGACACGGTCAAGCTGACCCTGACGCCGCCGCATGACGGCCAGGCGCTCATCACCGTGGAAGGCGACCGCATGCTGTGGTCCACCTGGGTGGCCGTGAAAGCGACCGGCACGCAGGTCGAGATTCCGGTCGACAAGAGCTGGAAGCGCCACGACCTGTACATTGCAGCCGCCGTGTTCCGTCCCGGCAGCGAGGGCGACCGCGTGACGCCGGCGCGCGCGCTGGGCCTGACCTTCCTGCCCATCGCCAGCGCCGACCGCAAGCTGGACGTGAAGCTGACGGCGCCGCCCAAGGCGGTGCCCGAGACCAAGGCGACCGTGCGCGTCAAGGTCGACGGCGCTTCGGGCAAGCAGGCCACCGTGACCCTGTCGGCGGTGGACGTGGGCATCCTCAATATCAATCAGTACAAGACGCCCGACCCGCTGGACTACTTCTTCGGCAAGCACCGCTACGCGCCCGAATTGCTGGACATGTACGGCAAGCTGATCGAGAAAATGGACGGCACCAAGGGCAAGCTGAAGTGGGGCGGCGACGCCGCCATGCGCGGCGACAGCAAGAGCCTGCCCAAGAAGGTCAAGCTGGTGGACCTGTTCTCCGGTCCGGTCAAGCTGAACGAGCAGGGCGAGGCGGACATCCCGCTGGACCTGCCCGACTTCAACGGCACGCTGCGCCTGATGGCGGTGGCCTTCACGCCCGACAACTACGGCAGCACCGACACCGAAATGGTGGTGGCGGCGCCTATCGTGGCCGAGCTGAACACGCCGCGCTTCATTACTCCGGGCGACCAGGCAGCGATCGCGCTGGACGTGACCAACCTGAGCGGCGCCGAACAGAAGGTGACGGTCAAGCTGGAAGCGCTGGACCCGCTGGCCATCGTCGACGGCGTCAAGACCGTGACCTTGAAGGACAAGCAGCGCACCACGTTGCGCTTCACCGCCACCACCACCGGTTCGTACGGCCTGGGCCTGATGCGCCTGACCGTCGACGGGCAGGGCGGCGGCAAGCCCGTGCGCATCGTGCGCGAATCCGTGCTGCAGGTGCAACCGGCCTACGCGGCCGAGCGCCAGGTGCGCCGCCTGCGCCTGAATCCGGGCGAAGCCAACGCGCCGCAGGCGTCGTGGATCGCTTCCTACTATCCGGACTCGACCACGGTCAGCATGACGGTTTCGAACCGTCCGCCGATCAACGTCAACCGCCTGGTCGAAGGGCTGCTCAACTATCCCTACGGCTGCACCGAGCAGACCATCAGCGCGACCCTGCCGTGGGTCATGCTGGATGAGGCCGCGGCCAAGCAGTTCGGCCTCAAGCCGCGTACCAAGGCCGAGCGTGACGCCAAGGTGGCCGGCGCGATCGGCCGCCTGGCGGGCATGCGCAATGCCGTCGGTTCGTACAACCTGTGGAGCAGCTCGTCCTCGCGCGACGTATGGCTGACGGCCTACGCCGTCGGCTTCATGCAGGACGCCCGCGACAACGGTTTCGAAGTGCCCGAGGCCTCGCTGGACCGTTCGCGCCAGTGGCTGCTGGAGCAGGTGCAGCAGAGTTCCGGCGCATTCGGCACCTGGTCGGCCAACCTGAAGCGCGGCGTCGAATCCGGACGCTACGATTCCAGCGACGCCAACATCCTGCGTGAGGACCACCGCCGCTTCGCCGGCCTGGCCACTGCCGCGCTGGCGCTGGCGCGCGACAAGAAGGCGCCGCTGTCCACGGTGCGCCAGCTGTACGACAACTACCAGGAGCGCGCGCGTTCGCCGCTGCCGCTGATCCAGCTGGCGGCTGCGTTCAAGCTCATGGGCGACGAAGGGCGCATGAAGAGCGCGCTCGACCAGGCCGTGGCGCGCGAGTACGGTCTCAACAACCGCCGCAACTCCGGCTATTACGACGAATGGCTGGGCGACTACGGCAGCGGCGTGCGCGACTACGCGCTGGCCTTTGCGATCGCCGACAAGTACGAGCTGCGCCACGAGCGCCTGGACAACCTGCTGACGCAGTTGGCCAGCCGCCTGGGCAACCGTTCGTACCTGTCGACGCAGGAACAGATGTCGCTGTTGCTGGCCGCCCGCGCCCTGGGCGGCGACAAGGCCACGCCCTGGTCCGCCACGCTGACCGTCAACGGTTCCACCAAGGCGCTCGCCGGCGGCACCAGCGACCAGACCGTGTCGCTGTCGGCGGCCGACCTGGCCGGCGCGCAGCTGCTGAACACCGGCAACCAGTCCTTGTTCGTCGAATACGACATCCAGGGCAGCCCGACCACCGCGCCCGCGCCGCGCAACGACGTGATCCAGCTCAAACGCGGCTGGTACCGTCCGGACGGCCGTCCGTGGGATGGCGGCAGCCTGCAGACCGGCGATATGCTGGTGGTGTGGGTGCAGGCCAGCGCCAACCAGAACATTCCGGATGGCTTGCTGGTGGACCGCGTGCCGGCGGGTTTTGAAGTCGAAAACCTGAACCTGTCGCAAAGCCCCGAGATGCAGGAATGGACGATCGGCGGACGCCGCGTGGCCGAAGCCATGTCCGATCCCAACATCAAGCACCGCGAGTTCCGCGACGACCGCTATGTGGCCGCGGTGTCGCTGGGCCGCGGCAAGGTGGACGTGTTCTATCTGGTGCGCGTCGTGACGCCGGGCCGCTACGCGGTGCCGTCGACGGTGGCCGAAGATATGTACCGGCCTGAAATCCGGGGCGTAGGCGAGCAATGGAGCACGGTAGAGATCCGCGACCGCGGCGCCAAGCGTCCTTGACCCCCGCCGCCACCCCCGTGGCGGGCGCCTCGCGCGCCCGCCGCTGGCGGCGGCGCGGAATCTTCGCGGCCAGCGCGTTGTTTGCGCTGGCCGCGTTGTTATTCACGCTGGACCGCCTCTATCCCTTGCCGCCCGTGGATTCGGGCGGCGCCGCCGTGGTCGTGGCCGCGGACGGCACGCCGCTGCGCAACTATCCCAGCCGCGACGGCATCTGGCGCTATCCGGTCAAACCCGACCAGGTGTCCGAACGCTATCTGGAAACGCTACTGACCTACGAGGACCGCTGGTTCTACTGGCACCCGGGCGTCAACCCGGTGGCGATGGCGCGCGCCGGCTGGCAGTGGGCCACCAACCGCCGTATCGTGTCGGGCGGCTCCACCCTGACCATGCAGGTTGCGCGGTTGATCGATCCGGAACTGGCCGGCAAGCCCTCGCGCTCGATGTCGGCGAAGCTGCGGCAGGCCTGGCGCGCCATCCAGCTGGAAATGCACTACAGCAAGGACGAGATCCTGTCGCTGTACCTGACCCACGCGCCCATGGGCGGCATCGTCGAAGGCGTGGAGATGGGCTCGCGCCTGTGGTTGGGCAAGCCGGCGCGCGA